>DATAUL010000543.1:0-12712 GCA_036268255.1 Solirubrobacteraceae bacterium
GTCGTGGTCGTCGGCGGCGTCGCCGGCGGCGGGATCACCGGCGCGGCCGGAGGCGCGGGCAGCGGCGGGGCCGGCGCGGTCGTCGTCGGCGACAGCACGGTCGGGTCCTGCTGGGTCTGCGTCCGGCCCGGCGTCGTGGTCGTCGTGGTCGTGGTCGCCGGTGTGGTCGCCATCGCGGTGGTGGGCGTTGTCGGCGTCGTCGTGGTCGGAGTCGTCTTGGCGTCCGCCTTGCGCTGAGCGTGCGCGAGTGCGTGGTGGGTGGGGCGGATCGTCGCCACCTGCTGGCCCTGGCCCTGGCTCGCCGCCACCGTCCTCGTCGCCGCCGGCGCGCTGGCCACCACCGCCGGCACGGGTGCCGGGTGGGTGGCCTTGCGCACGTGAGCGCCGTGATCGACCTCGACGGCGCCGGCCGTCACGAGCGCCGCGGCGGCCAGCCCGGCGGCCGCCTTGCCGGCGACGGCGCCGGCGCCGGCCGATAGCAGCCCGCTGGTGCTGGCGAACCCTCCCGCCCCGGCGACCGCGCCGGCTCCGGCAGCGCCCGCTCCGGCGGTCGCCGCTCCTGCTCCCGACCCGGCGGCGGTCGCGCCCGAGCCGGCCGAATGCGTGAGATGGACGAACGCCAGCTTCTTCAGGAACACGAGCGGCCCGACCGGCAACAGCGCGGCCAGCGCCTTGTTGGTGTGCTTGAGCTGGTCCTTGAAGACGGCGCAGCGCTTGCAGTCGCGGAGATGGCGGCGCACGAGCGGTCCGGGGCGGCGCTGGAGCCCCTCGGCCACCTCGGCCAGCTCGATGCGCACCTCCTCGCAGGTGAGCAGGCGTGCCTCGGCCGCCTCGGCGAGCGATACCCGTGCGCGTACGAGTAGCGACTTGACGCTCGGAACAGTCGTCTCCATCGCCTCGGCGATCTGCTCGTAGGAGAGGGCGTCCATCTCGCGCAGGACGAGCGCGGTCTTCTGGGTCTCCGGCAACTCCTGGATGTCGCCCACCAGGAGCCGGAACTCCTCGCGCTCGTGGACCTTGTCGGCGGTGGAGGCTCCGTGCTCTGACAAATGGTGGTCCATCGAGTCGACGCCGATCGCCTGGATGCGCCGCAGGTGGTTGAGGCTGCGGTTGCGGGCGATCCGGTAGAGCCACGGCCGCACGTTGATCGGCCGCTCATCGGAGAGGATCGCGTTGAAGGCGGCGGTCAGCACCTCCTGCAGGACGTCCTCGGCGTCCTCGCGGGAGCCCAGCAGATGGCGGCAGAAGGCCAGCAGGCGCGACTCGTAGCGGCTCACCAGCACCTCGAAGGCGGCGGTGTTGCCCCGGCGCAGCAGGGTGATCAGCCGCTCGTCGGACTGCAGACGCAGCAACGGCGAGCGTCCGTGCAGCCCGATCCCTCCGGAATATTTCAGCGCTGAGACTTCCATAGTTCCCGGTGACAGCGGGTACTTCCCTACCGCAGCCGACACCGTAGCAGCGCACAAGTTGCGGTTTTTCGCAAGGATCGGCGCCGGATTTCGATGTAGGACACATGGCCGCACCCAGGCGGTGGACGGATCCCGAGGAGACGCAATGCCGGTAACGGAGTACCCGGGGAGGGACTCGAACCCTCACGCCACGAAGGCAGTCGCTCTTAAGGCGACCGTGTCTGACCAAATTCCACCACCCGGGCGGGTCGTTCCCACGCTACCGGCTCGCCCGCCCGCGGCCAAGCCCTGGCCGCGGTCGTGCGAACGGTTACCAATTGACAGTGCATTGAGCCCCTTGCTAGCTTCGCGCTCCGATTTGCGCCGGTCAAAGCCCCCATTGACTCGCGCTGGAGCAGCCTCTCCGTGACCAGGTCCGGCGTGTGCGCAAGACGGGTCTGATCGTCCGGATCGCCGCCATCGCGGCGGTCGTCGTCGCGCTGGTCGCGGTCGGTGTGATCGTGCTCTCCAGCGGCTCGAGCTACACGGTCAACGCCGTCTTTGAGAACGCGAGCCAGATCGTCAGCGGGGACCTCGTTGAGGTCTCCGGCAACCCGGTCGGGACGATCTCGAACATCTCGCTGACGCCCGACGGCCGGGCCCAGCTGACGCTCAGCATCAACAAGCCCAACTACGAGCCGCTGCGCCAGGGCACGCAGGCGACGATCCGCGAGACCTCGCTGTCGGGCATCGCCAATCGCTACGTGGACCTGCGCCCCGGGTCGGTCGCCAACGGCCGGATCGCTGACGGTGGCACGATCAGCGCCGCCAATACGACCTCAGAGGTCGACCTCGACCAGATCTTCAACACCCTGAACGGTCCGACGCGGAAGGGCCTGCAGGATGTCTTCCAGGGCTCGGCCTCCCAGGTCAAGGGTCAGGGCAAGGCGATGCAGGCGGCGCTGGCCTATCTCAACCCGGCGGTCGCGTCCTCCAGCGCGCTGTTTCGGGAGCTGAACCGCAACACCGGCCAGTTCACCAACTTCCTTGTCAAGTCCGGCAACCTCGTCACCGACGCCGCCTCCAAGAGCTCGGATCTGAGCGCGCTCATCCAGCACCTGGCGACGACCACCCAGGCGCTCGCCGCCCAGCGCACCTCGCTCGGCCAGTCACTGCAGCGCCTGCCCGGGTTCATGCGCCTGGCCAACACGACGTTCGTCAACCTGCGCGGCGCCCTTAATGACCTCAAGCCCCTCGTCGACGACTCCAAGCCGGTCGCGCCCAAGCTGGAGAAGCTGCTCGTCCAGCTGCGCCCGCTGGCCCGCAACTCGGTGCCGACGCTCAACGACCTCTCGAACATCATCCATCGCAAGGGCGCCAACAACGATCTGATCGAGCTGGTCAAGCTCGGCGTACCGCTGTCGGCGGCGACCGTCAAGGACATCACGGCCGACGGCAAGGTCCGGCAGGGGGCGTTCCCGGAGTCGACGGTGGCGCTGAACCAGTCCACCCCGGAACTGGCCACCGCCCGCCCGTACGCCGTCGATCTCACCGGGTGGTTCGAGGGCTACACGCACCCGGGCACGATCGACGCCAACGGCGGCTCGAGCCGGATCGCGCCGGTTGTCGGCGTCGGCTCGATCGAGAACGGCGTGCTCAACATCCTGCCGTCGCTGCTCAACCCGACCTGCCGCGCCGTGGGCGCGTACGGGAGCGGCATCCTCGGCACCCTCGGTGGTCTCGGCAGCACCCTCGGCGGCACCGTCTCGAGCGTGTGCGGCGTGCTCGGTGGCTCCACTGGCTCGGACCCCAGCAACTCCCAGGGCCTGCTGGTCACCGGCCAGGGCGATCGCTGCCCCGGATCGGCCGAGCGCGGTGCCGTGTATTACCCCGAGAGCGGCTATCCCTGCACCTCCTCCGAGGTCCCGACGGGCAAATGAAACGGGCTCTGGTCTCCGTTGCCGTCGTCGTCGCCGTCGGGGCGTTCGTGGTGATCGCCACGGGCGCCTCCAAGGGCAGCGCCGCCGGCACATACAAGATCGAGCTCGACAATGCCTTCGGGCTGGTCTCCGGCGCCGACTTCAAGGTCGCGGGCGTGCCCGCCGGGACGATCAAGTCGATCGGCCTCAACCAGAAGACGTTGCGTGCCGTCGTCACCGTCCAGGTCAAGAGCGCCGGCTTTGGGAAGTTCCACACCGACGCGACCTGCGACTCACGTCCTGAGTCGCTGATCGGCGAGTACTTCATCGACTGCAACCCCGGTAGCTCGGGCCCGGTCCTGAACTCCGGCGGCACGATCCCGGTGTCGCACACCCAGTCGACGATCCCCGCCGATCTCGTCCAGGACGTGATGCGGATGCCCTACCGCCAGCGCTTCACGCTGATCGTCAACGAGCTCGGCGCCGCCGCCGCAGCGCGCTCGGGCGACCTGCAGGCGGCGCTGCAACGGGCGGTGCCGGCGCTGACCGAGACCGACAACCTGCTCTCGCTGCTGGGCAACGACTCGACCACGCTCCAGAACCTGACGCGCGACTCCGACAGCGTGATCACGGCGCTGGCCAACAACAGCAAGAACGTCAACCGCTTCATCGACGAGGCGGGACGCACGGCGACCGCCACCGCCACCCAGCAGCAGAACCTGCGCGGCACGATCCATCGTCTACCCGCCCTGCTCATCCAGCTGCGCCCGACGCTGAAGCAGCTGGGCACCACCGTTGACACCAACCAGCCGGTCCTGAACAACCTCCACGACGCCTCCGGTCAGATCAATCGGTTCCTCACCGATCTGCCCGGTTTCTCGCGCTCGGCGCGCCCGGCGATCGCGTCGCTGGGCCAGGCCTCGGTCACCGGCAGGGCGGCGGTCACGGCGGCGACCCCGACGATCAAGGACCTCAATGCCTTCGCCAAGCCGACGCCGGAGCTGGCGGGCAACCTGGCAATCGTCCTCAAGGATCTCGACGACCCCAGCCGAGCGGTCGAGCGCGATCCGCGCAGCCCCGGCGGCAACGGCTTCACCGGCCTGCAGGCGCTGCTCGGCTACGCCTTCAACCAAACGCTGGCGATCAACACGTTCGGACCCGAGGGCCACGTCCTGGCCGTCGACGCGTTCGTCAGCGCGATGTGCTCCGCCTACGCCACGCCGGCGACGATCGCGACTGCGATCAAGCAGTACGGCGCGCAGTACCGCCAGTGCTATTCGTGGCTGGGCAAGAACCAGCCGGGCGTCAACGAGACCGACCCCTCGGATCCGAGTGCCGCCGTGCCCGACCCGGGTGGTGCGCCCCCCGGCGACGCGGGTCCGTCGACGGCGGCCGCGCGTCTCACCGCAGCGAGCGTCAGGGGCAAGAAGGCCTCGCGCAAGCCCGCCAAGACCTCCTCGGGCAGCCCCAGCCCGACGACCGGCACGACGACGGCGCCGGCGGGCACCCCGACGACCTCGACGACCTCGACCACCTCGACGACCACCACGTCGACGACGAGCTCCGGTGGCGGCGTCGTGCCACCGACGCCGACGAACCCCCTCCCGCCGGTCAACCTCGGGCAGACGCTCAACCAGCTGCTCGGCGGCCTCAGCGCCTCGCGCACGAACGGCAGCTCGCAGCGCAAGGCAACCAGCCCGCCCTCCACGGGCACCACGGGGTCGAGCGGCTCGAGCGCGTCGACGGGCGCCGGACAGGCCACCCAGCTCCTCAACTACCTGCTCGCCCCGTGAGCCGCGATCAGAAGAAGAGGCGCAATCGCCCGTCGGCGTTCAGCAACCCGGTTCTCGTCGGCGCGATGACCCTGCTGGTCGCGATGGTCGCGGTGTTCCTGTCATACAACGCCAACAACGGGCTGCCGTTCGTCCCCACCCGGGAGCTGAAGATGGACATCGCCTCGGGGTCCGATCTGGTCGCGGGCAACGAGGTCCGGGAGGGCGGCTTCCGCATCGGCCTCGTCCAGCAGCTCAAGCCGATCCAGCTCAAGACCGGCCAGATCGCGGCTCAGCTGACACTCCAGCTGCAGAAGGCCTACGGCAACGTTCCCGTGAACTCCACGGCCGCGATCCGGCCTCGCTCGGCGCTCGGCCTCAAGTACATCGATCTCCACAAGGGCGATTCCAGGCAGGTCTTCTCTGACGGCGCCACGATGCCGATCACCCAGACGCGCGTGCCGGTCCAGTTCGAGGACGTCTTCCAGGCGTTCGACAAAAAGACCCGCCCGGCGATCGACAAGAACCTCGTCGGCTTCGGCGACGCGCTCGCCGGCCGGGGCTCGGCGCTCAACGACACGATCGCCAGCCTGCCCTCGCTGTTCGGCCATCTGCGGCCGGTCGCCGCCTACCTGTCAAATCCGAGCACCGAGCTGACGCGGTTCCTCAACAACCTCGAGGGCTTCATGGGCACGGTCGCGCCCGTCGCGGGGGTCAACGCGCATCTGTTCACCGATATGGCGACGACCTTCGAGGCGATCGGTCGTGATCCGAAGGCACTGGAGGCGACGATCGCCAAGTCGCCCTCCACCGAGGACGTGACGATCAACTCGCTCCAGGTGCAGCGCCCGTTCCTCGCGGATTTCGCCACGCTGGCCAAGCAGCTGGCGCCCGCCACCGCGTCGCTGAAGTCCTCGCTGCCGATCATCAATCCGGCGATCGAGCAGGGGACGTCGACCCTGATCCGGACCCCGCCGCTCAACAGCCGCCTGCAGGGCGTGATGACCGCGCTGAAAAGCCTTTCACAGGCACCGGGCACGAACGTCGCCATCAACGGGCTGCAGAGCACCGTCGCGATCCTGAACCCGATGCTCCGTTACCTCGGGCCCTACCAGACCGTGTGCGACTACTGGAACTACTTCTGGACGTATCTGAGTGAGCACATCTCCGAGCAGACGAGCTTCGGATTCGCCCAGCGGGTGCTGTTCAACGAGGGCAACCCGCTGCAGCCCAACAGCGTGGGCACGCAGGGCGCGCTGGCCCCGGCCGACGGTGGCGGCACGGACCTGCCGGCGACCGGCGGCAACGAGTACCTGCACGCCCAGGTCTACGGCGCCGCGATCGACAACCAGGGCAACGCCGACTGCGAGACCGGCCAGCGCGGCTACCCCAAGAAGCTCAACTACTTCGATCCCCAGGGCCGCGACCTCGCGACCGATCCGCACACCCCCGGCGACCAGGGCCCGACGTTCAAGGGGCGCAGCCGCGTGCCCAACGGCGAGACGTTCAGCCGTAACCCGCAAACCGGCCCGCAGCTGGCCTACAACCCGAGCAACCCATGAGACGCAAGCGCAAGCGACGCACGGGAATCAGCACGCTCGCGGCGGGCGCGATCGGGATCGTGGTCGTGGTCGTGTTCTCCTATCTCGCCTACACGAAGTTCGCCAACCCGTTCGCGTCGCAGTACACGCTGAACGCGACGTTCGCCAATGCCAACGGGTTGCAGCCCGGGTCGTTCGTGCGGATCGCCGGCGTCAACGTCGGCACCGTCAGCAAGGTCAGCCCCGAGCCGGGCTGCAAGCCCTCAAGCAAGGACCAGAGCGCCTGCAAGGCCGCCGAGGTGTCGATGACGATCCAGAACCAGGGGTTGCCCATCCACCGCGACGCCACGTTCGCGATCCGCCCGCGGATCTTCCTCGAGGGCAACTTCTTCGTCGACGTCTCGCCGGGCACCCCGTCGGCCCCGGTCGCAGGCAAGGGCTACACGTTCCCCGTGCAGCAGGGAATCGAGCCGGTGCAGTTCGACCAGGTCCTGACCGGCCTGCAGTCCAACACCCGCGCCAACCTGCAAACGCTGCTCCAGCAGTACGGCACGGCGGTCAAGGTCGGCGGGCCGGCCTTCAACAAGTCGGTCCGGTACTGGCTGCCCGCCTATGAGTACACCTCGATCGTCGCCCACGACGCGCTCGGCCTCCAGCCCCACGATCTCTCCAACTGGATCGCCGCCCAGGGCCCCGTCGCCGGTGCGATCGACGCTCATCCGGAGCGTCTGAAGAGCCTGATCACGGATTTCAACACGACCGCCAACGCGTTTGCCCGGGTCAACACCTCACTCCAGGACACAGTGGTCCAGCTGCCGCGCGCGCTCGCCGCGGCGATCCCGGCGTTCAACGCGCTGAACGCCTCGTTCCCGCCGTTGCGCCGGCTCGCCCGGGCGCTGATCCCCGGCGTCAAGTCGACCGGCCCGACGGTCGACGCCAGCCTGCCGTTCATCACCCAGCTCAACGACCTCGTGCAACCGGCCGAGCTCCGGGGCCTGACCGCCGACCTGAAGCCGACCGTGCCGGCGCTCGCCGCGCTGACCAACGACACGATCCCGCTGATGAAGAACGAGGTCCGTCCGGCCTCGAGCTGCGTGGTCAACGTCATCCATCCGTGGACGGAGCTGACGGTGCCCGACTCGCACTTCAACTCCGCCAACGGCTTCCCGCCGCGCAAGGTGTACGTCGAGGCGGTCGACTTCCTGCCGGGCCTCGCCGGCGAATCGCGTGACTTCGACGCCAACGGTCCCTACATCCGCATCCTCGGGACGGGCGGGACGCTGACCTACTCGCTGTCGCCGGGCCTGTTCGGCCAGTCGCTCTCCCAGCTCGACGCCGTGCAGCCGCAGCTGCCGCCGGGCGGCAAGCGTCCGCCGTACAACGAGACGACGCCGTGTGAGACGCAGAAGCCGATCACGACACTGGCGACGCCCGCGAGCGGACCGCTGTCGACGGCCGGCTCGGGCGGTCTGCCGACGCCGGCCGCCAAGGCCGAGTGGATCGGAGCGATGTCGGGCGCGCTGAAGTCGATCGATGCCGAGGCCAAGCAGCAGGGCCTGAAGGTCGACTCCGCGCAGGTGGCGAACGTGCGATGAAGCGCGCGATCAAGAATCACGCCCGGGACTTCGTCGCGATCATCGTGCTGCTCGTGCTGTCGGTCGTCATCGCCGGCTACATCCTCAACCAGGAGCGCTTCCGCTTCCCGTTCATCCAGGCCGCGCCGTTCACCGTCAACGCCGAGTTCGCCACCGCCCAGGCGGTGACTCCCGGCCAGGGTCAGTCGGTGCGCGTCTCCGGGGTCTACATCGGCCAGATCGGCGCCGTCACCCTGAAGAACGGCGTGGCCGACGTGCGGCTGGACATCAGCCAGAAGTTCAAGCACCTGATCCACACCGACGCCACCGCCCTCCTGCGCCCCAAGACCGGCCTGAAGGACATGTTCGTCGAGCTCAACCCGGGGACGAGCAAGGCGCCGTTCGTCAAGCAGGGCTTCACGATTCCCGTCGCCAACACCAACCCCGATATCGACGTCGACGAGATCCTCTCCTCGCTGGACTCCGACAGCCGGAGCTATCTGAGCCTGCTCGTCAACGGGGCCGGGCAGGGCCTGAAGGGCAAGGGGGGGACCGAGCTGGCGCAGGTGTTCGAGCGCTTTGAGCCCACCCACCGCGACCTCGCCCGCCTCAACAAAGCGGTCGCCGTGCGCGGCCGTGACCTCAGCCAGCTCGTCAACTCGCTGCAGCGCCTGAACACGTCGCTGTCCACCAAGCAGGCCCAGATCGTCCAGCTGGTGGATGCCAGCTCCACCGTGTTCCACGCCTTCGCCTCACAGGACACGCAGTTGTCCCAGGCAATCACCGACCTGCCCGGCACGCTGCGCCAGACCACGGATACGCTCAACCGGGTCCAGCGCTTCGCCAAGCTGCTCGGGCCGACGGCCACGAGCCTGCTGCCGGCCGCCCGGGCGCTGCCCGCCGCCAACAAGGCGCTCGTCGCGCTGGCCAAGCCGAGCACGCCGATCATCCAGAACCAGATCCGGCCGTTCGTCGTCGCCGCTCGTCCGCTGGTGCGCAACCTCAAGCCCGCGTCGGTCAATCTCGCCGCCGCGACGCCCAGCCTGAGCAAGACGTTCAACGTGCTCAACCGGTTCGTCAACATGCTCGGCTACAACCCCGGCGACAGTCCCGCCGGGGGCCAGCACGGGTACCTGTGGTGGCTGGCGTGGCTGGACCACAACGCCCGCACGCTGTTCTCCGTGCAGGACGCCAACGGCGTCTTCCGGCCGCTGTTCCTGCAGGCCAGCTGCGCGACGCTCTCGCAGCTGATCGACAACCTCAACGTCGGCGGAACGAATCTCGGCACTCAGATCGAGGGCTTGTTCAACCTGACGCCGATCGTCGGCTCGGAGGGGATCTGTCCCAAGCAGGCGACCGCGGTCACCGCCGCCTACCAGCAGTACGCGGCCAAGCATCCCGACGCCGCCCAGCAGGTCAACAACGTCTCGGCCAACGGCAAGACCAACGGCGTCGTCTCCGCCCTCGCCGGCTTTGACCCCAAGCTCCCCGTCCGCTGATGGATACCGGCAGCCCGTCCATCACCAAGATCATGTCGATGGTGCTGTTCGCGCTGTCGTGCATCGGCCTGCTGCTGTTCCTGTGGCTGTCGTTCGGCGGGACGATCCCCTTCAACCCTCAGGGCTACGAGTTCAGGGCCTCGTTCACCGACGCCAGCCAGCTCGCCGACCAGGCCGACGTGCGGATCGCCGGCGTCTCGGTCGGCAAGGTGATCGCCAAGACGCTGGACCCCCAGGGTAATCGCACGGTCGCCACGATCCAGATGGCCAACAAGTTCGCGCCGATCCACTCAGACGCCCGGGCGATCCTGCGCCAGAAGACGATCCTCGGCGAGACCTATGTGCAGCTGACGCCGGGCACGCCGCACTCGCCGGTGCTCAAGGACGGCGCGCTCCTGGCGCGCTCCAATGTCACCAGCGCCGTCCAGCTCGACCAGATCTTCGACGCGCTGGATCCGAAGACCCGCGCCGCCTTCCGCCAGTGGCAGCAGCAGCTGGCGGTCGCCGTCAAGGGCAACGACCAGAACATCTCCGACGTGATCGGCAACCTGCCGACGTTCGCCGCCGATACCACCGATCTGCTGCAGGTGCTCGACGTCCAGCACACCGCCGTCGTCCGCCTCGTCCAGAACGGGGGCACGCTGTTCGCCGCGCTCAACAAGGACCCGGCGGCCCTGCGCAACCTGATCACGAGCGCCGAGACGACGTTCCACACGACCGCCGCCAACAACAACGCGATCGCGGCCACCTTCCACGTCTTCCCGACCTTCCTCGACGAGACCAAGAAGACGATGACGCGCTTGAAGAGCTTCTCACTGGACACCGACCCGTTGGTCAAGAAGCTCGAGCCGGTGGCCGTCAACCTGAGGCCGACGCTCGTCGACGTGCAGAAGCTCTCACCGTCGCTGCGCAACTTCCTGACGAACCTGGGGCCGCTGATCACGGCTTCGAAGGCCGGACTGCCGGCGATCCGCGACACGCTCAACGGCGCGACGCCGCTGCTGGCCTCACTCGGGCCGTTTCTCGAGCAGCTCAACCCGGTGCTGACGTGGCTGTCCGAGCATCAGCAGCTGATCTCGGACTTCATCTCCAACGGTGCCGCCGGCCTGGCCGCCAAGACGACGAGCTTCGGCGGGGACGGGACCGGCCATTACCTGCGCCAGTTCCAGCCGATCGGCCCCGAGACGCTGTCGCTGGCCGCCAACCGCGACGCTGCCAATCGCGGCAATACGTACCCGCCGCCGCTGTGGCTGGCCGACAAGAACGACTTCTCGGCCGGCGGCAAGAATCCGGGCAGCTTCGCGTTCCCCTCCTGGGACTGCAACAACACCGGCGCCGGCGGCAACGGCTCGCAACCCACGGGCGCGGGCGCAGCCGGTCTGACGCAGACCGGCACGCCCGCCTGCTGGGTCGCGCCCAGCCAGGCGAAGGCACTGCTCGGCCAGAGCGGCACCTTCCCGCACGTCACCGCGACCCGGTACTCGAGCAAGTAGACACGCGGGCAGACGTCCGCGGCGGCCCAGTGCGGCCGCGCGGCGTGCCCGCGGTGTTCTCGCTCAGTCCCCGGCGGTGTCGGCGACGACCAACGCGGCGCTGTCCTGCCCCTGGGAGAGCAGGTCGAGCAGAGCCGAGACGAGGCGCTGGTTCCCCGTGGTCTGCAGGCCACCGCGTTCCCTCGCCGGCCCCAGAGCGGCGATCCATCCGTCGAGACTGCCGCTGACGCGTGCGTCGGCGGTCCCGTCGGCCCCTTCGGAGAGGGTCGCGCGGCCCGGCGCGAACTTCACCTGATAGACGGCGGGGCCGCCTTCGCGGCCGTCGTCGACGACCAGCTCGAGCGTGCCGGTGGCGCTGCTGTTGTGACCGACGAGACCGGGCACCAGACGGAAGATCGCGCCGATGTCGATCGACTCGGAGGACCGGGGAGGACCCCAGGCCCATTCGTAGCCCCAATGGGCCAGCTCTCCGAGCACGGGCGCCAGTTCACGCGCGCGTTCGGTCAGCTCGTAGTCGACGCGGGGCGGAACCTCGCGATAGCGCTTCCGGGTCAGCATGCCGTCGGCGACCATCCGGTTCAGCCGCGAACGCAGCTGCTCGGTGGAAATGCCGGGAAGGACGCGTTGGAGTTCGACGAACCGTCGCGGGCCCGACATCAAGTCGCGCACGATCAACAGTGTCCACTTGTCTCCTACCAGATCAAGTGCTCGCGCGTCCGGTGACCATTGGTCATACGGATGGCGTTTTGCGGGCGGTACGTGCGGGATGGTGAGCTCCGATCCTCTGGACGTTTGCACTTACCCAAGAACCAGCATAACGCAATGTCAGGGTTCGGGCACCCGGTTCCCGCCAGTTTCCGGTTGGCGGTTCGTTAGAGGCATCGATGAACCAAATTGATCCGCATCCGCTTTCCGCTCGCAGGCACCGGCATGGGTGAGCTGATCCATCTCACCGCGCGCCGCGCCGAGCGCGACGGCCGCAGGCCGGACGCGCTGCCGACGTTCTTCTTCGACGTCTCCGACCCGCTCTCGTATCTGATGGCCGAGCAGGTCGAGCGCTCGCTCGGCGAGGTCCACTGGGTCGCGGTCGACGGGACCGCCCTGCGCGACCGTGCTGCCGACCAGGTGCGGCTGCGCGAGCAGGCCGAGGCGCACGCCCGGGCGCTCCGCCTGCCGCTCGTGTGGCCCGACACGTTTCCGGCGAGCACGCCGTGCGCACTGCGCGCCGCCGCGTTTGCGTGCGAGGTCGGCGCCGGTCCCCAGTTCGCGCTCGCCGCCAGCCGGCTGGCCTTCTGCGGAGGCTTTGACCTGGAGGATCCAGAGGCCCTGACCGAGGCCGCGGCGGCGGCCGGCGTTCCGCTCGACAGCTGCCTGGACGCGGCCGGCGAGCGCTGGCGCGACGCGGAGCTGGCGGAGATGGCCGACGTGCTGCGCGAGCAGGACATCTTCGAGCTGCCGGCGGTCGCCATCGGCGGGCGCTGGTTCGCCGGCGCGGCCGCCCTGCAGCGGGCCGGCGCGATCGCCGC
>DATAUL010000544.1:0-3559 GCA_036268255.1 Solirubrobacteraceae bacterium
AGTCCATGGAAGTCGATCACCGCGTGATCCTGCAGCCCCTTGCGCTGGTAGCCGAGCACGGTCTCGGAGTAGACGACCGTTCCGTAGGAGAGCGTCACCCCGCTGGTGATCCGCCGTTGCTGCAGGCGCTCGATGTAGGTCATGCTCTCGCGCTTGGCCTGGGTGAAATAGTCGCCGTCGAAGCGGCGCAGCACCGCCCGGCGCGAGTCGAGGTCCAGCTGGGCCACCAGGTAGGACCGGCCCATGTGCAGATAGACGGCGCCGTCATGCACAGTGCTGTAGGCGCGGGCGGCCTCGATGCTGCCCAGCACCTCGCCTGACTCGGCATCGATGAGCACGAAGCTGTCGGCCGATGCGGAGCGCAGGGCCACCCGGGCCGCCGGGTAGTCGTCGGCGCGCCTGGGGACGAAGCCGGTCGCACGCTCTCGCAGCATCCCCGCGCGGGTGAGCGCTCTGGCGTGCTCCTCCCACTGCGGTCCGAGGATCTCCTCGTCGGTCGCGCTCAGCGGCGCCTCGTGGGCCGCGCAGAGCAGATGCTCGGCGTAGATCTCAGGGCTGTGTGGATCGAGGATCGCCGATTCGACGGGGCGCTGGAGAAACTCGTCGGGATGGCGGCAGAAGAACTGGTCAAGCGCATCCTCGCCGGCGATGTAGACGGCCAGCCCGCGTCCGCGCCGGCCCGCACGGCCCCACATCTGGCGCAGGCTGGCGACCGTGCCGGGGAACGTGACGCACACGGCGGCGTCCAGCTCCCCAATATCGATCCCGAGCTCGAGCGCGTCGGTCGATACGACTCCGAGCAACTCGCCGCTGGTGAGACGGTCCTGGATGTCGTGGCGCTGAGCGGACGTGTAGCCGGCCCGATACGGGGCGATCCGTTCGGCGAGCTCGGGCTCCAGCCGGTCGCGGGCGTGGCGCAGGATCAGCTCGATCCCCTTGCGCGATTTCATGAAGCAGATCGTCCGAGCGCCCTTCTGAATCAGCGCGGAGAAGACCTCGGCCGCCTCGTAGAGCGCGGACGCTCTGGATCCGAGCTCCTCGTCGAGGAGCGGCGGGTTCCACATGGCGATCTGGCGCTCGGCCCGAGGGGCGGCATCGTGGTCGACCAGATTGAACGGCTGCAGTCCCGTGAGCGTCTCGGCGAGCTCGATCGGATTGGCGATCGTCGCGCTCGTCAGGAGGAAGCGCGGCTCGGTGCCGTGGATCGCCGCGGCCCGCCGCACCCGCCTCAGCACGTTTCCGACATGTGAGCCGAACACGCCGCGGTAGACGTGAGCCTCGTCGACGACCACGAACGCGAGGTTGGCGAACAGGTCGCCCCAGGCGGGATGGTGGGGGAGGATCCCAATGTGGAGCATGTCGGGGTTGGTGATCACCAGGTTGCTGCGCTTGCGGATCGCCGAGCGCTCCTGGCGCGGAGTGTCGCCGTCGTAGATTGCCGGGCGTATCTGCTTGTGCAGGCCGAAGCGGGCAACGGAGCGCGCCTGGTCCTGCGCCAGTGCCTTGGTCGGGTAGATGTACAGCGCCCGGGCTCCGGGATCCGAGGTCAGAACCTCGAGCGTCGGCAGCTGAAAGCACAGCGACTTGCCCGACGCGGTGCCGGTGGTGACAATCGTCGGACCGGCGAACGCCTGGTGCAGAGCCTCCGCCTGGTGGGCATACAGGTGCTCGATCCCGGCGTGCTCGAGCGCCTGGGAAACCCTCCAGTTGAGCTCGGCGGGGATGTCGACCAGGCGCGGCGGACGGCTGGCGTAGCGGTCCTCGTGGACGAGGCGCTCGTCGGCGCGCCCGGTCTCCAGCAGGCTGTCCCAGGGGTCGGTGGTGCGGGTCGTCGACATGGCTCTGTCTGAGTATGGCGGCCGGTGGCGGCGCCTCTTCGGTGCTAGGTTCGCGCGGCTGTGCGATGCCTCTACGTCGACATGGACGGAACGCTGCTGGGCCCCGACGCCTCCTTGCTGACAGGCCCGGACGGCCGCTTCAGCCTGCTGGCCGTACGGGCTCTCGAGGCCTGCGCGCGAGCCGGCGCCGAGGTCGTCCTGTTCTCGGGTCGCAAGCAGTCCAGCGTCTTCGAGGCCGCTCGGCTGATCGGGTGCTCGGCCTACATCTTCGAGCTCGGGTGTGGCCTCGTGATCGACGGCGAGCTCGAATGGCTGACCGATGGCCTGGAGCCCTCCGCGGAGGCCGGATCGATCTTCGATCAGATCGAGGCCTCGGGCGCGCCAGCGCTGCTGATGGGCCATTTCGCGGGCCGGCTCGAACCGCACCTCCCGTGGTCCGCTGTCCGCGATGTGTCGCATCTCTTCCGCGGCGACGTCGACCTGGCCGAAGCGGCCTCGATACTGGACGCGGCCGGACTGGGGTGGCTGCGGCTCGTCGACAACGGCGTGATCGCCGAAGCGCATGCCTTCGGCCTGATGCCACAGCTACGGGTGGTGCGCGCCTATCACCTGATTCCGGCGCGCTCATCCAAGGCCCGCGCGGTCTCCCGCCACATGCAGGCCCGGGGCTACGCGCCGGAGGACTGCATCGCCGCTGGCGACTCACGCGAGGACCTGGACGCGGCGAGCGTCGTCGGAGCGTTCTGGCTACCCGCCAATGCGTTGCAGCGCGACCCCGCTCTCGAGGCCGACGTGCGTCGCCAGCCTCGGGTGCGCGTCGCGTCCGAGGGTTACGGCGCCGGGGTCTACGAGGCTGTGGTGACGACTCTCGCAGAGCGACGCTGAGGCGTTTCCGCGGAGACGCGCTCCCCGGTGTCGGCAACTCGGTTACGTGAGGCGTCTTCGGCAGCCGCTTCGATGCGCTTCGCCTGCTCTGCGTGCTCGACGGCGTGTGCGTCGCCGACCGCCCATCCGAGCCTCTCTGCCAGCTGTGTGGCGAAATGGCCGGAGTCGAAGTCTCGTCTCGTCACGCGCTCGCGGAACATGACCTGTGCGGCGCCGCCCTCACCCGGCGTATCTGCGACCACAATGATCTGAGGCATTCCCCTCCTTCGAGATCTGGTTCTCGGCCAGACTGACAGTCTCAGCTTCAGCCCCAGTAAACGTCTCGTAGCGATCTGGGGAGCGGGATGTGAACGAAGGGCCCAGGCCGCGCCAGCGGCTCACGCGGCGCCGCGAGCATGTGTGCGCGAGGCGCGCCCAGCGGACTCGTCGTCCGCGCGGACGGCTTCCGCAAGCGCGCTCGCCGCCTCCGCGCACTCGCCGAAGGCATCGGCGACCACCGCGGCGCTGGAACCGGTGATCGCGTGGTTGAGCGCGTTGACGGCAGCATCGAACCGCTCCCACAGCGGCCTGGGTCCTCGCCGTCCGGTGCCCGGTCGTAGCTCGTACGGTGGCGCCGCGTTCTCCGCGCCGGGGACCGGGCGCCACAGCAGTCCGGCGCCGTGAGCGTGCTCCCAGGCGACCTGCTCGGTCG
The DNA here is from genome assembly GCA_036268255.1 of Solirubrobacteraceae bacterium. Taxonomy (GTDB): domain Bacteria; phylum Actinomycetota; class Thermoleophilia; order Solirubrobacterales; family Solirubrobacteraceae; genus Palsa-465. The sequence goes on from DATAUL010000544.1 coordinate 3,415, forward strand.
CCGCCGCGTCCGCCAGGTCCTGCAGCCGCTGCGCGAAGCCGGGGTCCGGCGGCGCGAGCTTGTGCGCTCGCATCGCCTCGGCCCAGCCATCGCTGGCACGCCGGACCGCCCTCATGATCTGAGCGCGCTGGCGATCGAGATCGTC
>DATAUL010000545.1:0-7935 GCA_036268255.1 Solirubrobacteraceae bacterium
GGGCCGCCGGACGGTGACGATCGGCTTCACCGAGGCGCCGCTGCGAATGTTCCCCGAGCACGATCCCGACAAGCCGGTGCGACCCTCAGAGCTGATTTTCGAGCTGTCTGACGATCCCGAGGTGCGGATCGAGGTCGAGGCCAAGGTGCCCGGCCCGCAGATCGAGATCGGCCGGGTGGCGCTGAGGCTGGACGTCGACGAGGCGTTCGGCGGCGCCGATGGGCTCGAGGCCTACGAGCGGCTGCTGCACGACGTGATGCTCCGCGAGCGTCTGCTGTTCACGCGCTCGGACCAGATCGAGCGGTTGTGGGAGGTGTCCGCTCCGCTGATCGAGCACCCGCCAGAGCCCGAGCCCTACGCGAAGGGCTCGTGGGGGCCGGAGGCCGCCCTTCAGCTCCCCGGCCAGTTCGGCTGGCGGCTGCCCAACGGCGATCTGTGAACCCCGGGCCGCCGGCAGGCCTGTTCGCGGGTCAGCCCTTCGGCAGCCAGCCCGGCTGATACGGCGTGTCGCTGTCGGGCCGCAGGCCGGCGTAGGCGGCCTGCGGGTCGCGCGTCTCGTGCGTGACGCCGGCGCCGTAACGCTGGGCGAGCTCTGACGCCGGATAGACCACATCGTCGCCGAGGCGGGTGCCGAGGGCCAGCACAGCGCACGGACCGGTCCCGGCGCCGACGAACACGTGCTCGGTCCAACCGGGGCAGTGCACGAAGTCCCACGCTTTGCACCGGCGCTCCTCGCCCTCGATCAGCAGCAGGCATTCGCCGCTGAGCACGAGGAAGTCCTCCTGCTCGTCCTCGGCGTGGTAATAGCACGCCGGCTGGCCGGGGGAGAGGATGCCGATGTTGACGCCGATGCTCGGAAAGCGCGCCTCGCCCTCGAAGCGCGTATACGCGCCGAAGTCGCCGGTCAGCCAGCGGGCCTCCCGGGCGTTGAGCACGAACCAGCCATCGCCGGCCGGGGCCAGGCCCTCACCGGCACGCACAAGCCGCGCTTCGCTCGTCATTTCGGCAGTCTAGCCCGGCGCGGGACAGGACAACCACGCACTACGATGCGGCGCCGATGACCCTCGCCAGTCAGATCCTCGCCCGGCGGATGGGCCTGCCGCGGGCTCGCACGCTCGACGTCGTCTGCCGGCGAGACCTGGCCGCCACCATGGACGACGGCACGGTGCTGCTCGCCGACCGCTGGGTGGCCGCCGACCAGCAGCGCGAGCCGCAGCCCACGGTGCTCGTGCGGTCGCCCTACGGGCGCCGGCAGGTCGTGGGGCTGCTGCTCGGCCGCCTGCTGGCCGAGCGCGGGCTTGCGGTCGTCATCCAGAGCGTCCGCGGGACGTTCGGATCGGGCGGGCGGTTCAGTCCCTTCGACGAGCGCGGCGACGGCCTGGCCACGCTGCGCTGGATCCGCGCGCAGCCGTGGCACGCCGGACCGGTCGGCACGTTCGGGCCCAGTTATCTGGGTTTCGTGCAGTGGGCGATCGCCGCACAGCCCGACGCCGACCTGTCCGCGCTGTCGATCCAGGTGAGCGCGTCTGAGTTCTACGACCAGACCTACACCGGAGGCAGCCTGTCCCTGGAGACGCTGGGTTCCTGGATGGTGCTCCTCGCCGCTCAGGAGAGCCGGCTGGCGCCGCTGGCGATCAGTCGGGCGTTGCGGGGTCTGGCCAAGCTGTGGGCCGAGTTGCCACTCGGCGACCTCGACGAGCGCGCCACGGGTGGTGCGGTGGCGTGGTTTCGCGAAGCGTTCGGCGACACCGATCGCACCGGCGCCTACTGGTCAGCGCGGGACTTCTCGGCGAGCGTCCCAGGGGTGGCCGCGCCGGTCTCGTTCGTCGGCGGCTGGTACGACATCCTGCTGCCGTGGATGGTGGCCGATTTCGAGGCGCTGCAGGCCGCGGGCCGTGCGCCGCGACTGCTGATCGGTCCGTGGAGCCACACCTCCCCGGGGCTGACCGCCGCCAGCGAGCGCGACGGGGTCGCGTGGCTGCGCGCCCACCTGCTCGGCGACGATCGCCTCGTGCCCTCCGCGCCGGTGCGGGTGATGGTCACCGGCGAGCGCGCGGGCGGCGGCTGGCGCGAGCTGTCCGCGTGGCCGCCCCCCGGCACCGGGGAGCGGCGGCTGTTCCTCGACGACGGAGGCGCGCTCGGCGACCAGCCCGCGAACGCGTCAGGAGCCGACGGCTACCGCTATGACCCCGCGGATCCGACCCCGTCGCTCGGCGGTCCGATCCTGCTCGAGCGCTCGGCGGTCGTCGACAACGCGCCGCTGGAGGCCCGCGACGACGTGTTGACCTACACGACGGAGCCGCTCGCGCAGACGCTGGAGGCGATCGGGCACGTCAGCGTCGAGCTGTGGGCGCGGGCCGATGGACCATCCTTCGACCTGTTCGCGCGGGTGTGCGACGTCGACACCGAAGGCGTCTCGCGCAACGTGTCAGACGCAATGGTGAGCGTCGCCTCCGGTCGCACCCAGCAGGACGCCGACGGGGCCTGGCACGTGAGCTTCGAGCTGTGGCCGATCGGCCACCGGTTCGCCGCCGGGCACCGCATCCGCCTGCAGGTGTCCTCGGGCGCCCTCCCGCGCTACGCGCGCAACCCGGGGACCGGGGACAGCGCCGTGCAGGCCAGCGCCGAGACGATGCGGGCGGTGCAGATCGAGGTCCTGCGAGGCGCCGAGCATCCCTCGGCGCTCGTGCTACCTCAGCTCTGAGACGCCGTCGCCCGCGGGCGACCGCTGCGGCGACGCCGGCTGCGAGGACCGTCGGGGCGTTTCGTGGCGTCGCCGTGACGCGGCGCGGACGGCCGGCCGGCCGTCCGCGGACGCGACCGCTGGGCCGGCGGACGGGCCGTGAAGCCTCCCTGCAGGCCATGGTCGAGTCCGAGGTGGTCGGCCAGCTTGGACACATCGCCGCGCTCGGCGGAATCGACGAGCGTGATCGCCAGCCCGCTGCGTCCGGCGCGGCCTGTCCGGCCGACGCGATGGACGTAGGCCTCGTGATCGTGCGGCGGATCGAAGTTGATCACGTGTGAGATCCCCGTGATGTCGATCCCGCGGGCGGCCACGTCGGTGGCAACCAGCGTGTCGGTCGAGCCGGAGGCGAACGTCGCCAGGGCCCGCTCGCGCTGGCGCTGTGACTTGTTGCCGTGGATCGACACCGCGCCTACGCCGCGGGCGCCGAGGCGTTTGACGAGGCGGTCGGCGCCGCGCTTGGTGCGTACGAACACGAGGGCCAGCTCACGGTCGGCCTTCAGCTCGGAGATCAGCGCCTCCACGCGGTCGGCGCCCTTGAGAGCCACGAAGCGATGCTGGACGTCCTCCACCGCGCGCCGGTCGGTGGGGCCGTGCTCGTGGGTCACCGGATCGTGGGTGAAGCTGCGTGCGATCCTGCCCGCCTCGCCGTCGAGGGTTGCGGAGAAGAACAGCGTCTGGCGCTTGGTCGGGCACGCGCGCACGATCCGGTCGACGGCGGGCTTGAAGCCCATGTCCAGCATCCGGTCGGCCTCGTCGAGCACGAGCGTGGTCACGTTCTGCAGGTTGAAGGCGCGGCGAGCAAGCAGGTCCTCGAGCCGCCCGGGGGTGGCGACGAGGATGTGGGAGTTGGCGGCGCGCTTGGCCTGCTCGACCAGGCCGACGCCGCCGTACACGGCGGTGATCCGCAGGGCGCGGGCGTGGGCGATCGGTCGCAGATCGGAGGCGATCTGGGTGGCCAGCTCTCGCGTGGGGGCGAGAATCAGGGCCGCGGGCCGCGGCCCGTCGGCCGGGATCCCGTCGACGAGCGGGACGCCGAAGGCGAGCGTCTTGCCCGAGCCCGTCGGCGAGCGGGCAAGGACGTCACGGCCAGCCAGGATGTCGGCGATGACGAGACGTTGAACCGCGAACGGCTCGGTGATGCCCCCCTTGGCGAGGGACTCTACGACGGCGCGCGAAACGCCGAGTTCGGCAAAGGACTGCATGAAATACATCACTCCTTGGGCGGCAAACTGCACCGCGAAAACGGTCCGGGAGGCTACGGCTGACCCGAACCGCATCTGCGGGACCCAAGCAAGCTGCCTCGCGGTCGAAGGTCGACCGCTGTGGCGAACGCTAGCAGAGCCCGTCGGGGCCGACCGCACGAACGGTGTCACCGACGTGGATCTCGCCGTCGTCCAGGATGTCGGCGCGCAGGCCGCCACGGTGCACGAGCGCCCGCAGTACCGGTCGCCCGGCATATCGCTGGACGACGGTGCAGGGCTCGCACAGCCGCATCCCGCGACAGCGAACCGACCCGATCTGAAACTCGTGGCCGACGAGCCGGTTGAGGTCCAGTCCCCGGACGACGACGTTGCGCCGGTGCTCGCCGGCGCGCAGCGGGGGTGTGAAGGACTCGCACACCTCGGCGGCCACCAGCGTCAGCGCGCTGCCCGGACGGCCGGAGGGAAAAGTGCCGGTGCCGGCGACGTGCCGGTCGCCCTCGAGCCCTCTCCCCGGGAGGGCGCGCGCGCTCGACAGCGCCCGCGCGGGCTCGCCGGCCGACGGAGCGATCCAGATGCTCTCCACCGCGCCGCTGCCGGCGGGCGCAGCCGGCAGCGCGGGTCGGGCCCGGGCGATGTCGGCGGCCGCCAGCAGGTAGCCCTCGGTGATCCACTCAGCCTCGATCCGACCGTCGCCGGCCGGGTCCCACACGACCCCCGACGGGACCCCGAACATGACGGCATAGCGAGGCTCGGCGTCCGGCGCATCGACGCGCGCGATCCACGGGCCCGGCCACGAGAACGACGCCGGGTCGGCCAGGCGGGCGATGCCCATCCCCAGGCCGCCCAGCCAGCGTGAGACCGTCCAGCCGCCCGCCGGATCCTCGTCGGTCGCCGGCTGGGCGATCGCTGCCGGCTCGATCTCCAGGACGTAGGAGATGCAGGCCGTCAACGAGGCGCGCAGGCGCGTGTGCGTGAGACCGGGCACCATGGGACTCAGCGTAGGCGCCCAAACAATGCCGGGATGGATACTCTCACCGGCCGACGTATGCCAAACGAACAGGTGATCCTCAACGGCGAGCTGTCGATTGCGCAGGTCGCGGCGATCGCCGCCGGCGCCCGTGTCGGGCTCGACGGCGACGCGCTCGCGCGCGTCCGGGCCAACCGTCAGACGCTGGAGCACATCCTCTCGAGCGGCACGGCCGTGTACGGCATCAGCACGGGGTTCGGCGCGCTCGTCTCCAACATGGTGGCGCCTGAGCTGCAGCGCCACCTCCAGGTCAACCTGCTGCGCAGCCACGCCGCCGGCACGGGCGAGGACCTGCCCGACGACGCCGTGCGGGGCGCGATGGCCGTCCGCCTCAACGGCCTTCTGCTTGGTCACTCGGGGGTACGTCCAGTCGTGCTTAGGCGTGTCGTGCAGCTCCTCAACCAGGGCTTCACGCCGCGCGTGCCGTGCACCGGTTCGCTGGGGGCGAGCGGCGACCTGGCGCCGAGCGCCCACGCCTTCCTGCCGCTGCTCGGGGAGGGCGAGGCGTTCGGTCCCGATGGCTCCCTGATCCCCGGCGCCGAGGTGCTCGCCCGGCTGCGCGCCGAGCCGCTGGCACTCGAGAGCAAGGAGGGCCTGGCGCTCATCAACGGCACCCATTTCATGAGCGCGATCGGGGCGCTCGTGGCCACGCGGGTGGGGCGACTGCTCGACGGGATCGACGCCGTCACGGCCGCCACCATCGACGCGCTGCGGGGCGCCCTGCCGGCGTTCGATCCCCGCGTGCACCGCCTGCGCCCGCTCGGCGGCCAGGCCCGCAGCGCGGCCAACATCGTGGCTGCCCTGCGCGGTTCCGAGCGAGTCGGCGGCGATCGCACCCGCGCGGGGATCGGCTCCGGCAGCCTTCAGGACGCCTACTCGCTGCGCTGCGCCGCCCAGGTGCACGGCGCCGCCCGCGAGGGTTTTCGCTTCTTCTCAGAGCTCGTGTCCGCAGACCTCAATGCCGTGACCGACAACCCGCTCGTGTTCGACGACCCGGCGGAGGTGATCTCGGCCGGCAACTTCCACGGCCAGAGCCTCGCCCTCGCCTTTGACACGCTGCGCCTGGGGTTGGCCGACCTGGCGGCGATCTCCGAGCGGCGCACGTTCCGGCTCGTCTCGCCCAGCCTCAACGGCCGCCTGCCCGCGTTTCTGACCAACGACGCCGGCGCCTCGAGTGGGTACATGGTGATCCAGTACACGGCGGCGGCGCTCGTCGCCGAGCTGCGTGCGCTCGCGCACCCGGTCAGCATCGACTCGATCCCCACCTCCGACAACCAGGAGGACCACGTCTCGATGGGGATGACGGCGGCGCTGATGGCGCTCGAGTCAGTCGGTCGCGTCGAGCGGGTCATCGCGATCGAGCTGCTGTGTGCCTGTCAAGCGCTCGACTGCGACCCCGGCCGTGCCGGCGACGTCGTCGAGGCGCTGCACGCTGCGGTGCGCGAGCAGGTCCCGACATTGACCCGGGACCGGCCCCCGGCCGGTGACCTGCGTGACGTCCTCAAGCTGCTGCAGGACGGGACCCCGGCACGCCTGCTGTCGATGGCCGCGGCGGGCTGACGGACCGCCGGGCGCGCGATAATCGCGCTATGGCCATGGTGTACGCACCAACGGCGCGCCATCTGCTGCGGGCCAAGGATCTCGCCGACGCGCGCTACGCCGATCCGCTAGACGTCGACGACCTGGCCGCCGCCGCCGGCCTTTCCCGCGCCCATTTCAGTCGCGAGTTTCGCCGCGCGTTCGGCGAGTCGCCGCACGCCTATCTGCTGACGCGGCGGCTGGAGCGGGCGGCCACACTGCTGCGCACGACCGACCGCTCGGTGGCGGAGATCTGCTATTCGGTTGGGCTCTCCAGCCTCGGATCGTTCACCACCAGCTTCAAGAGGACCTATGGCGTGACGCCGACCGCCTACCGGGACGCGTTTCCGCCGGCCGCCCATCTGGCGATGGTTCCTGCCTGCATCGTGCGTGCGTATGGCCGCCCGCAACGCCGCACGTTTGGAGAAGACATGCGAGCCGGGACGACGTAGCGTCCCGGGCGTCGGATCCATTCCCTTTCCACGGAGGTAGTCAGATGCAGATCGCCAGCATGCAACTCTGGGTCCACGACCAGGACGAGGCGCTCGCCTTCTGGACCGAGAAGGTCGGCATGGAGGTTCGCGCCGACGTGACGATGCCCGAGATGGGCGACTTCCGGTGGCTGACGGTCTCGCCTCCCGGCCAGGAGGACGTCTCGATCGTGCTCATGGCGGTCCCCGGATCGCCGGTGTTCGAGCCCGAGACGGTCGAGCAGATCAACGCCCTGATGTCCAAGGGCGCGGGTGCCACCGTGTTTCTCGTGACCGAGGACTGCCGTGCCGACTACGAGAAGCTGAAGGACCGCGGCGTCGAGTTCGTCGAGACGCCCGAGGAACGCCCCTACGGCATCGACGCCGGCTTCCGCGATCCGTCGGGCAACCACATCCGCCTCACCCAGGTCACGATGGCGGGGGTGTGAGCCGCGAGCCGGACCCCGGGCTGGACGCGCTGCTCGCCGAGCAGCAGCCCTATGACCGGGCACGAGCGCCGACGTACGCGGAGGAGGCGCTCGTGCCGCTCAGCGGCGTGGAGGCGGCCCGTCCTTCCGGGGGTCGGTCAGCGCTCTCCGTCGAAGTAGTCGCGGACGCCGTCGGCTCGGCGCAGCATCACCGTATCGGCGTCACTGCCCGGCCACACGCCCAGCTTGTCGCTGTCGGGATAGACGGCGACCGCCGGCTCACGGGAGCTCGACCACATCAACACGCGCGAGGTCTCGTTGCCGCGGTTGATCACCTTGTGGGCGCCCTCCGGGCCGACGGGAAAGCAGACCAGGTCGCCGGTGCGCAGCGGACGCTCGCCGTCGGGGCCCCGCAGCGTCGGTACGCCGGCGAGTACGAGCATCCACTCCTCCTCGTACTCATAGTGGTACGGGCACGAACTCT
>DATAUL010000546.1:0-2016 GCA_036268255.1 Solirubrobacteraceae bacterium
CTTGACCGCCGCGATCGTCCGCACGTTCTCCGTATCGAAGCTCTTGAGGATCAGCGGTCGCAGAGGGAGCAGCAGGAGCGGCATGGTGATGTCCAGCACGAGCCAGCGGTTGATTTGCGTGCCGCTGTCCTGCCCCTCGAAGGAGTAGTGGATGTGTACGTCGACCGTGGCCTTGAGCTGGTTGACGTCGATCGTGTGGTGGAAGTCCAGTGATCCCGGGGGTTGAAAGCCGGTGACCATTCCCCACCAGTCGTTTCCGGGCTGGCCGGGTTTGCCGTCGTGGTAGCGGCTACCGAGCCGGACGGGATACGGGTCGACGTCGGTCGTTTCGCCGAACTGCCCGGAGCCGGGTAGCCACCGTCCGTAGTTGGGCATGTCGGACAGAAGCCCAAACAGGACGGCCGGTGGCGCCGCGACCTTGCTGCTGTAGAGCTTGTGCCATTGAGAGGTAGCCATGTGCGCGGTCCCCGGCTCGGTCGTGGACTCGACGGTCAGCGCGAGCTTCCCATAAATACGCATCCGCTGTTGACCGCGAAGGACGCTCGATGGGTCGCAACCCGGCGCCATATCAGCCCGCGCACATCCGGCTTCGCGGCGGGCGACCTGCGTTTGGATGGGCACCGCTGAGTGGGCATCGCCGAGCGCGACGCGGCGAGCAGCGGGCGCTGCCTAGGATCTCGGAGGGTGGTGAATGATCAGCCGGCACGCCTGGCCGTGAAGTCGACGCCGTCATATTTCTCTTCTCTCGGAGGTCGTAGCTGATGTCAGACACCCTGGATCTCACTGGCGATATTGCCGCTGCCGTCGACGGCGCAGCGTTGCGCGGAGCGGCGCTCGCGCTCGCCTACGTGCGTGAGAACGGCAGTCCGTCAGTCTCGTTTCGCGGCAGCACGCAGGTCCACGGCCCTGGCGAGCTGGCGCTGTGGGCTCGCAAGCGCGACAGTGGTCTCGCGCTGGCGATCGCCAACGAGCCCCGAGTCTCGCTGGTGTACTACGGCCCTGACGGCCCGGGGCCGATGTATCTCGCCATCGAAGGACGGGCGCGTGTCGCGCCGGAGTTCAACGAGCAGGTGTGGACGGCCATGATCGATGGTGAGCGCCAACAGGACCCCGGGCGACAAGGCGTGGCCGTTGTGATCGAAGTCGACAGCGTCGCCGGCGCTGGACCGGACGGATACTTTCAGCAGACCCGCTCCTGAGCATCGAGACGACCGCGCGCGACGAGCCGACGGGCGAAGCGTGCTTGACCCATTCTCCCGGCCACAGGTGCATCGCTCAAGCCATCCGCGCTGACGGCGGCTCGCACGTCGTAGTCGGCGATCCCGCTGAGATTCCCGTATCACCTCGGTCAGGTTCGCCGGCGCATGATCGCGAAGGCTCGGCGAACGCCGGCGGCGCTGCCGTCGATCCGCGCGTCATGTTCGCGTCGGGCACGAGCGGGGGTCAGCGCGCCGGCGTCGAGCATGAGCAGGGTTTGCAGGTCGCATTGAACAGTGACTTCGGCACTGACCGGAGCGGGCCCGGATCGGGGGGTCGCGTGGTCTTTGTCGACGATGATGTGAAACCGTTCGTCGCCGATTGTGAAGTCGTAGGTCTCGCGCACGCCGCGGACCAGATCCGGCGATGCGGTCGCGCAGCGCACGAGGGCGAGCAGGACAGCGCGGGCGGTGCTGGGATCATGGCGTTCGTCGAGCGGTAGCCCGGCTCCCCATTGGGCGAGGCTGACGACGGGCTGTCGGAGCTGTTCGCCCAGCTCGGTCAGCACGTAGACCTGGGCCTCGCCGGGTGCCGGCAAGGTCGCCTTGGCGAGGACACCGTCGGCCTCGAGCGATTTGAGACGGTCTGACAGGCGGTTGGTGCCCATCGCCGGAAGCTCCCCGAGCAGGTCCTTGAACCGCTTGGGGCCGAGCAACAGCTCGCGCACGATCAGCAGCGACCAGCGCTCGCCGATCACGTCCAGCGATCGCGCGATCGGACACATCTGCCTGTAGGTGCGGGTTCCGGATGCCATCGACA
>DATAUL010000547.1:0-2366 GCA_036268255.1 Solirubrobacteraceae bacterium
ACACGCCGCGGCGCGGTTGACGCCGCGGCGGGTGGTCACGCTGCTAAAGCAGGCCGGTCGGCGCAACGACGCCGGCCTCGCCGAGAAAATCAGCAGGACCCTACGAGCCGAGGCGCTGCGGCAACCCGCGCCCGTCGAGCAAGCCCTAGGCGTCGCCGCGATCGGACTGATTGAGACGATCACCGCGATCAGCGACGCCATCGCCACGCTCAAAGCCGAGCTCGCCACGCTGTTTGACCAGCACGCCCAGGCCTCGATCATCACCAGTTTCCCCGGACTCGGGCCCGTCCTGGGCGCCCGCATCCTCGGCGAGCTTGGCGATGACCCGCACCGGTTCACCGATGCTCGCAGCATGCGCAGCTTCGCTGGCACCGCTCCGATCACCCGCGCCTCGGGACGAAGCCGGGTGGTGTCCGCACGCCGGATCTGCAACCGGCGCCTGGGCGACGCCTGCCACTGGTGGGCTTACGCCACGCTGACCAGATCACCCGGCGCCCGAGCCCACTACGACCGCCGCAAAGCCGCCGATGACACCCACAACGCCGCGCTCCGCAACCTCGCGAACAAGCTGCTGTCCAAACTCTGGCACTGCCTCCAAACCAACACGCCCTACCACGAAACAAGCGCCTGGCCGACATCCGAAACCGCCGCCGCTTGACAACTGACTCGCGTGGGGTGTCTATGTCAAAGTCTCTGGACGATGGGTTTATTGGAACCGGCTATCGACCAGTTCGGCCAGGTCATCGACGTCCTGGTGTCCGAGAAACGGGATCTAGTACGGCAACATCAGTTCGTTAGGTAGCTCGGGCGTGGCATCGTGACATGGTGACGGCCGCTTCGTGATCATCTGGTTGTGACTGCACTGATTGATCGCTCTGCGGCCGTCGTGCCCAGGGATGCATCCGATAGCGGGAGGGCCGATGCCGAGCGGCGATGAGATCCGAGACGTTCAGCGAGCGACGTGGGCCGGGCTTTCTGCGGGCTGGGAGAAGTGGGACTCGGTCATCATGGATCAGCTGAGCCCCGTCGGCACAGCGATTATCGAGCGTCTCGACATCGCCGATGATCAGCAGCATCTCGACATCGCCGCGGGCACTGGTGAGCCGGGGCTGACCGTCGTCAAGCTCGCGCCGAGGGGACACGTCGTTCTGACCGACCTTGCGGCTGAGATGCTCGACATCGCGACGCGACGAGCGAACGCGCAAGGGATCACCAATTTTGAGACCAAGGTGTGCAGCGCCGACGACCTGCCATTCGGTGACGCGACATTCGACAGTATCTCGGTACGGTTCGGATACATGTTCTTTCCCGACGTCGCCAAAGCGACCGCCGAGTTCCCGCGCGTGCTCAGGCCGGGCGGACGTCTCTGCTCGTCGGTATGGGTCAAGCCCGAGGAAAATCCGTGGACGACGATCGCCATGCAGGCAATCGCGACGGAGGCGGTGCTGGCGCCACCCGACCCGGACGGGCCGAATATGTTCCGGTGCGCTGCCCCGGGATATGTCAGTGCCCTGTACGACGCCGCGGGGCTGCGCGACGTTGCCGAGTGGAACGTCGACGTCGAACTCGTGACGCGATCGCCCGCGCAGTATTGGGAGATGATCAGCGAGCACGTCTCGCTCGCAGTTGCGGCGCTTCAGCAGGTCGACGAACCGGCGCGGGAGCGGATCGCGAAAGCTGTCATCGCCAAGGTCAGCACCTACGAAGAAGACGGCAAGGTAAGGATTCCGGGCGTGGCCCGCTGCATCGTCGGCACGAAGTAGGGACTCCCGAACTGGAGCGTCTGCGCACAGTTGCCGAGCCGCGGAGTTCATCCTGGCAGCCGGAAATAGTCGGCGATCTGTCGCGAGCCGGTGCTCCAGGTAGCCGCCCAGCAATCGCTCTGTATGACGGTTGGGTAGGCCGTACGGCGAGGTACCCGCAGTTCGCGGGTCCTTTTCCGTACGGCCCCCCGCCGAACCGGACGTGCCAGCTTTCCCGGCATCCGGCTCTCCAGTGACTTATGCCGTGGCTTTTGTTGCGGCTGGTGGCCGTTCAGCGTGGACCTGGTCATGGCAGGGCGGGCAGACCACGAGGGACTTGCGCCGCCTTGCTGCCATGAGCCTGGCCCAGGCTGGCTGGCCGTGGCCGGGACGTGCAAGATCGGCCAGCCTGGCGACGTGGTGCACCTGCACCTGGCCGCTGTGCTGGCACAGTTCGCACGTGCTCCGCAGGAGCCGGGTAATGATCTCCTTGCGGGGGTGAATGTCCCGGCCGGGAGCGCGGTCGGTGAGGATCGCGTTTTTCTGCCTTTTGAGGGGGATCCCGCCGAACCGTGCGACCAGGGGTTTCTGGTTCCCGTCGCGGATGCGGACGGCCTCGAAGCA
>DATAUL010000548.1:0-7751 GCA_036268255.1 Solirubrobacteraceae bacterium
TGCGAGGGCGGTTTCGCCGAGCGGCGGATCTGCGACGTGCAACTGCTGCTGGCCAAGCCGCTGTGGGCGGTCCAGGCGCACGCCGGCGTGCGCAGCGCGGCGATCGCCGCCGCCGGCTGACTGTCAGATATCAAACGCCGCAGGCAACCGCTGGCCGGTGTTGCGCCGCAGAACCCTGCAGAGCGTCTTCTTCGAAGGAGAGGCGCGACCCTTCCCCCGAAAGGAGACATCTCTATGGAGAATCTCAAGCTTGACAACGTTGACGTCGACGGAGCGGTCCGCGAGGCCGCCGATGCGGTCTCCGGCGACACCCGTCTGAGCTTCCTCCGCAAGGGCGCAGTGGCCGGCGGTGCCGCGCTGAGCGGCGGCGCCATCCTCAGTGCCCTGATCCCCGCCGGCGCCATGGCTGCCGGCAAGGGCGCCCCGCCCGCCAGCTTCGGCAAGGGCGACATCGGCATCCTGAACTTCGCCCTGACGCTCGAGTATCTGGAGCGCGCCTTCTACAACGAGGCGACCTCCAAGGGCATCGTCAAGAGCAAGCTCGGCAAGAAGTTCCTGACCACAACGACGCGGGACGAGCGCGCTCACGTCGCGTTCCTGCAGAAGGGTTTGGGCAAGGCCGCCGTCAAGCAGCCGAAGTTCGACTTCGGCGCGGCGCTCAAGGACGAGACCTCGTTCCTCGACACGGCGTACGTGCTCGAGAACACGGGCGTCCACGCCTACCTCGGTCAGGCCGGCAACATCAAGCACCCGGCGTACCTGCTCGCGGCCGCGTCGATTGTGACGATCGAGGCACGCCACTCTGGCGCGATCGCGATGATCACCGGCAAGGGCATCGACCAGGTCGGTTCGTTCGATACGGGTCTGCCGGCTTCGGCGATCCTCAAGGCCGTCGCCGGAACGAAGTTCATCGTCGGCTAGTGGCGTATCCCACCGCGCTGAACATGCGCACCGGGTCGTTGAGAAGTCAGGCAGCGGGCGGGTCTTCGGACCCGCCCGTCTGCGTTTCCTCGTCGATCGTCCGCTGGGCGATCGCATAGGCGGCGTTGGCGGCCGGCACGCCGGCGTAGATGGCGGTGTGCAGCAGCACCTCGCCGATCTCGGCGGGCGTCATACCGTTGCGCAGCGCTCCGCGGACGTGCATCGCAATCTCGTTCTCGCGGCCCAGAGCCGTCAGCACGGCGAGCGTCACCGCCGAGCGGGTGCGTCGCTCCAGCCCGGGGCGCGTCCACACGCTGCCCCAGGCATAGCGGGTGATGAAGTCCTGAAACGGCGCCGTGAACTCAGTCGTGTGCTCGATCGCCCGGTCGACGTGCGCGTCACCGAGGACCGCGCGGCGCACCTCCATCCCGGCCTCGTGGATCGGATCCCGCCCCCCCCGCCCACGCCGCCCACCCTGCGCGCCCGCCCCGCCGAGATGCTGGGCGATCAGGGCGTTGACGCTGTCGGCGCGCTCGACGCTGGCGATGTGGGCGGCCGGATCGAGGATCTGCAGCTTGGAGCCGGGAACGCCCGCGGCGATCGCCTCCCCCTGGCTGGGCGGGATCGCCCGGTCCCCGGCGGCGGCGATGACCAGCGTCGAGGCGGTGATCTGAGACAGCCTGGCGCGGACGTTGTGCCCCGCGATCGCCTCACAGCAGGCGGCGTATCCCTCCACCGGGGTGTCGACGATCATCTGGCGGTGGCGCGCGATGACGTCGGGGTGCCCGTCGGCGTAGGGCTGGGTGAACCAGTTGGCGACCACGGCGTCGGCGACGACCTCGGTGCTGCCGGCGTCGCGCACCGTCCTCGCCCGGTCTTGGAAGGCATCGGGATTGAGCGTGTCCGGCGAGGTGCAGATCAGCACCAGGCGTCCGATCCGCTGCGGAGCGTTGATCGCCAGCCATTGGCCGACCATGCCGCCGATCGACAGGCCACAGTAATCGGCGCGCTCGATCCCGAGCCGGTCTATCAGCGCCAGCACGTCGGCGCCGAGGTCGGCGATCGAATACGGCCCCGGGGGCGCGGGTGACCGGCCGTGACCGCGGTGATCGAAGCGGATCACGTGGCGACCGGTGAGCACGGGCAGCTGCGGGTCCCACATCGCGAGGTTGGTCCCCAGCGAACCGCCCATCAGCAGGACTGGTGCGTCCGCTGAACCGGTCTGCTCGTGATGCAGCGCGACGGGCGTCATGCGGCGGCGTGCGCGGCCAGGGCGCGGTCGATCAGGTCCTGCGCACCGTCGGGAAGCGGCTGGTCGGCGGTCGGCGAGGCGGCGAGGTTGGCCGCCATCCGGTCGGCGTCGACGTGCAGGCCGGCGAGCATCGTCTTCGTCCACGCGGCTGCCGAGCCGGTCAGTCCCAGCAGTTCGGTGTGGGTTCCCCACTCCGCCTGCCAGGCGCCGGCCGCTCGCTCGTGCTCCTGCTCCATCGCGGCCAGGATCGTCGCCACGAGGCCGGGCACGCGCTCGACGCAGGCGAGCGCGGACACCGCCGCCACCGGGTTGCGCTTGTGGGCCATGGCGCTGGAGCCACCGGCCTCGCCCTCGGCGACCTCGGCCACCTCCTGCTGGGAGAGCAGCGTGACGTCGCGGGCCACCTTGGAGAGCACGCCGGCCAGCGTACCGAGCGCGGTGGCGAGGTTGGCCGGACGCACCCGGATCGCACCCCACGGCATCACCGGCGCGGCCAGTCCGAGCTCGGCAGCCAGTCGGGCGGCGACGCGCGGGGACCCGCCTCCCACCGGTCCGCCCATCTGTACGGCCAGCTCGGTGCCGGCCACGGTTGACAGCCGTTCACAGGTCTCGTCGATGCCGACCAGCCACCCGGCGACCCGGAGCCCGAACGTCGTGGGGAGCGCCTGCTGGAGCAGCGTGCGGCCGATCATGCGCGTGTGTCGGTGCGCCTGGGCCAGCGCGGCGGCGTGGCCGGCCGCGGCCCGTGCGTCGGCCAGCAGCGGCCTCAGCGCCCGCTGGGCGACGAGCATCAGCGCCGTGTCGACGATGTCCTGGCTTGTCGCGCCGACATGCACGTACTCGCGGGCGGGTTCGGGCACCGCATCGCGCAGCGCGGCGACCAGCCCGACCACGGGCGTGGCATTGCGAGCGGTCTCGGCAGCCAGCGCGGCCATGTCGAACCGGTCGGCGCGGCAGGCCTGGGCGATCTGCTGCGCCGCCTCGGCCGGTGCATCGACCGCCACGGCAAGCGCCCCCTCCACGTCGAGCATGGCCTGCAGCCACGCGCCGTCGCTGACCTGCGCGGCCGTCTCCCCGCGCCCGTAGATGCCGTCGAACAACACTTAGATGCTGAAGAAGACCGTCTCGCCCGGGCCCTGGAGGCGGATGTCGAAGCGGTAGCCGCCGTCGCCGTCGGTTTCGGCGATCAGCGTCTGGCGCCGCTCCGCGGGGACGAGGGCGAGAATCGGGTCCTCGGCGTTGGCCTCCGGCTCGTCGCCGAAGTAGATCCGGGTCACGCACCGGTTGAGCATTCCGCGAGCCATGATCGTGACCGCCACGTGCGGGGCCATCAGCGCGTCGCGCGGTCCCTTGAGCCGGCCGGGCTTGAGGGTGAGGATCTCGAAGCTGCCGTCGCCCGTCTCCACGCCATAGCGCGCGAAGCCGCGGAAGCCAGAGATCTCCGAGGGGCCGCCGTGACCGTGAAGGTCGTTGAACCGGCCCTCGGGGTCGGCCTGCCAGGTCTCGAGCAGGAAGTCGGGCACGGGGACGCCGGCCCCGTCGTACACGCTGCCGGCGATCGTGACCGTCCCCGGCGTGTCGGGCGTGACGGCGTGCGGGCCCTCCGGCCACGGCAGACCGATGGCGAAGTATGGCCCGACGGTCTGCGAGGGCGTGGTGCCGAAGATCAAAACGCCTCCTCGATCGGGGTCGGCACCGGGCCGCGCAGATAGATGTCCCATTCCCACGCCTGCGCCCAGTCGGGCTGGGTGTCGTGGATCGAGAATTTGGCGATCATCCGCTCGCGCGCCTTCTCATCGCGCACGGAGTTGAAGATCGGGTCATACGGGAAGAACGGATCGCTGGGGAAATACATCTGGGTGACCAGCCGCTGAGCGAACGCCCGTCCCATCAGCGAGAAGTGAATGTGGGCGGGCCGCCACGCGTTGTAGTGGTTGCCCCACGGGTACGGGCCGGGCTTGATCGTCAGAAACCGATAGCGACCCTGATCGTCGGTGAGGCAACGTCCGGCGCCCGAGAAGTTGGGGTCCAGCGGCGCCGGCCAGTTGTCGACGACGTGCTTGTAGCGCCCGCAGGCGTTGGCCTGCCACACCTCGACGAGCGTGTTGGGCAGCGGCTTGCCCTCGGTGTCGAAGACTCGCCCATGGACGATCATCCGCTCACCGATCGGCTCGCCCTCGTGCTGGGTGGTCAGGTCGGCGTCCTGCTCGGAGACGCCGAGCGGCTCGCCGAGCGCCGGCCCCGTGATCTCAGACATCGTGTTCGGCAGGTAGATCAGGGGCTGCTTGGGATGGCGCAGCTGGGTTGACTTATACGGCGGGTAGTCGAGCGGCGGGTGCGCCGAGGCGTCCTCGCGGATGTAGTTGCCCGGCGTGTCGATCACGGGCGCGTAGGTCCCGCCCCGCGTTCCGGCGGCTTGAGTGGTCATGTCGTCACATCCTCTCTCATCGGCTCAGCAACTCCCGCAGGGCCTCCAGCTCCTCCTCGGTCGGCGGGGGCGACTGCGCCGGGGACCCGGTCACCGGCAGGTCCCACCCGGTCTGCTCGAGCACCTGCCCGACGGTCACGCCGGGGTGGACCTGGGTCAGCGTCAGCTCGCTGCTGTCGGAGTCTGGCTCGAGGACGGCGAGATCGGTCACGACTGCGGTCGGCCCCTCCCCGCGCAGCCCCAGACGCGCGCGGTCACGCGGTCCGTCGCCGTAGCCGACGGTCGTGCGGAAATCCAACTGGGGCACGAACGTGCGCTTCGTATGCGGGGCGATCACCACGACCTCGCGACAGAAACCTGCGATCTCCGGCGCTCCGCCGGCTCCCGGGAGCCGCGTCTTGGGATGGTCGTAGTCGCCGATGACCGTCGAGTTGAGGTTGCCGAAGCGGTCGACCTGGGCGGCACCGAGGAACGCCACCTCAACGCGCCCGGTCCCGATCCAATAGTTGAACATCTCCGGCACCGACACGACCAGGTCAGCGGTCTCGGCCAGCTCGCCATCGCCGATCGACAGTGGGACGCGGTACGGCTTGGCGCCGATCGTGCCCGACTCGTAGACGAGCACCAGGTGGGGGTTGTGGACCATGCGGGCCAGGATCGCGGCCGTGCTCGGCCGGCCCACGCCGATGAAGACCGACTGGGCGTCGGTCAGCCGCCGCGCGGCCACGACCGTCTGGACCTCCCCGGACGTGAAGTCCTCGCACGCGCTCACGCCGCCGTCACTCCCTCCATCACGTTCTCGCCCATCCACTCGGTGAACTGCTCACGGTCGCGGCTGAGCTTGTCCCAGAGACGGTAGAAGTCGTTGTCGCGCGTGGTGATCCCGAGGCTGTAGGAGGGCAGCGAGCCGCCCGGCGCTTGCGCGACGGCGTCGATCACCCAACCGGGAATGACGACCCCTCCGGGACGGGGCTCCAGTTCGTCGACGATCCGCTCGACGGTGACCAGCGAACGGTCCGCCGAGAGCACCGCCTCCTTCTGCACCCCGGGGATCCCCCACAGCTGCACATTGCCCTCGCGGTCGGCCTCCTGGGCGTGGACGATCGCCACGTCGGGACGCAGCGCCGGCACCGCCATCAGCTGTTCGCCGGTGAACGGACAGACGACCGGCTTGACGTTGGCGATCTTCTCCAGGTCGGTGCCGACGTAGCCGCGCATGATCGCGCACGGCATCCGCGCGGCGCCGGCTGCGTAGCGGTTGGCCATCCCGGCGTGGCTGTGCTCCTCGAGCTCGATCGGCCGCGGCCACCCGTGCTCGACGGCGTCGCGGAAGCGGTGCAGGCCGCCGACCCCGGGATTGCCGCCGTAGGAGAAGACGAGCTTGCGCGCCGCCCCCATTCCGATCATCTGGTCATACAGGATGTCCGGGGTCATCCGGATCAGCTCGAGGTCCCGGCGGCTCTGGCGCAGGATCTCGTGACCGGCAGCGAACGGGATCAGGTGAGTGAAGCCCTCGAGCGCCAGCGAGTCGCCGTCGTGCACGAGCGACGCCACCGCGTCGGCCAGCGTGCTCAGCTCAGCCATGGTGCACCGCCGTCTCCTGGAGACGGAGGCCGACGTAGTTCTCGGCCAGCGACGTCATCGCCGCCTCCGAGGAGCAGGTGTAGCGAAGCTGCGAACGCTGCAGCTCGCGGCCGTACTCATCGGCGCCGGGATCCTGGTGGAGCATCGTCGTCATCCACCACGAGAAGTGCTGGGCGCGCCAGACGCGCGTCGTGCAGCGATCCGAATACTCGTCCAGAGCGGCGTCGGACACGTGGCGGAAGTGCTCGGTCAGCGCCTCGGCGAGCACGGTCACGTCGGCCACGGCGAGGTTTAGCCCCTTGGCCCCCGTCGGCGGCACGATGTGGGCGGCGTCGCCGGCAAGCAGCAGGCGCCCGTAACGCATCGGCGACGCGACGAAGCTGCGCATCGGAGTGATCGACTTCTCGGTCACCGGCCCCTCGGTGAGCTCCCAGCCGTCGCTGGCCAGGCGCACGTGCAGCTCTGACCAGATGCGCGCATCCGACCAGTCGCCGATCTCCTCGGTGGGGTCGACCTGGATGTACAGCCGGCTGACCGTGGGCGAGCGCATGCTGTGCAGCGCGAAGCCGCGCTCGTGCTGGGCGTAGATCAGCTCGTCGGCCGAGGGCGCCACGTCGGCGAGGATGCCCAGCCAGGCGAACGGGTACTCCCGCCCCCAGGTCGTCAGGACATCCGCTGGGATCGCCGAGCGGCACACGCCGTGAAAGCCGTCGCAGCCGGCGATCAGCTCGCAGCTGAGCTCGTGCTCCTGGCCGTCGTGGGTGTAGCGGACGACCGGCTCGTCGGAAGTGACGCCGTCGACCGAGACGTCGCTGCAGTCGAACAGCAACGGCGCGCCGTCCTTGAGGCGCGCCGCGATCAGGTCCTTGACGACCTCCGTCTGCCCGTAGATCATCACGCCCCGTCCGCCGGTCAGCTCGGACATCGGGATGTGGTGGCGCATCCCCTCGTAGTTGATGTAGATGCCGCCGTGAAGCAGGCCTTCGCGGTCCATCCGCTCTCCGACGCCGGCCTCGCGCAGCACCTCGATCGTCCCCTGCTCGAGCACGCCGGCGCGGATGCGCGCCTCGACGTAGCCGCGGCCGCGCGCCTCCACGATCACCGCGTCGATCCCCTGTCGATGCAGCAGTTGGCCAAGCAGCAGACCGGCCGGACCGGCCCCCACGATGGCCACCTGGGTTCGCTCACGGATCACGGTCACCGGGACCTTAGTCGTTTTGCTCCTGGTCGCATAGCGCCCAGGTCGCCGCTAGGCGAACAGAGAGGGTCGGCGACTAGGAGAGCTGGATGTGGTCGGCCTCGGCCGCGCCGCCGAACGGGCGCGTGAGGCAGAACTGATTCAGCGTGGACTCCGGAACGCCTTCCACGCCGGGTGTATCCGACGCCTCACCGCGCGTGTGGGGATCGTTGGGGAAGCCCCCGACTGCGACGGAGTGCTCGGGCGAGCGATACCCGGAGATACCGGTGAGGTGCAGCTGCAGCGCCTTGCCGAGCTGATCAAGCCGGGCGGCGAGGATCGGCTCCTGGTTGACCGAGTAGTTGGTGCCGGGCCCCTGGAAGAAGCCA
>DATAUL010000549.1:0-15574 GCA_036268255.1 Solirubrobacteraceae bacterium
ACGCCCTGCTTCCAGTCCTCGGCGACCATCTTGCGCCGTCCGGCCACCCTTCCGGTGTGGCGCACCCCCACCTGGGGCCCGGACAGCATCACCCACGCGCGCTCGAATCCGGGGGCGTGGCGGCGGAAGTACTCCAAGTGAGCCGCCATCCGCCGGCGGGAGGCGAACTCCACCTGGGTGAGATCGTCGACGTCGAGCCCGCTGTAGCCGTTCAGGCGCGGCCCCATGAACACCGCCACGTCGTCCCGCCAGCCGATCACCGGCCGCTCGGCGTAGCCCAGTGACTCCCGGGCGCGCTCCATCAGCTCCCGGTGGCCCCGCGGGTCGGAGCGCTTGAAGGCGATCCACCGTGGGAAGTTGACCCCTGCCCACGTCCAGGCGGTGTTCAGGCAATGCTGGATGTTGGTCTCGCTGCCCTCGGCGTCTGACTCGAAGGCCGCGCCCGCCCGCCGGCAGATATCGAGGTCGCCCGTGGCGTCGATCACGACGTCGGCGAGAATCGCGCGCCGCCCCTGCTTTGACTCGAACACCACCCCCTCGACGCGGGAGCCGTCGTGCACCGCGTCAACCGCCCAGCTGTGCAGGAGAAAGCGCACGCCCGCCTCGGCGAGCAGCTCTGCGGAGACGAGCTTGAGCCACTCGGGATCGATCATCGGCGAGCGGGTGACGACCCCGCGAAACGCCCCCAGGCGCTCGCGCCAGTGGGCGGCCAGCTCCTCGTCGGTGGAGCCCCACAGCTCCTCGGGTGCCCCCGCGATGGCCTCGGCCGGCAGGCGCTCGAGCAGCTCCGAGCCGACGCCGGTGATCACCTGATGCCCGCTCCAGTCGGTCATCCGGTCGATCCAGACGACCAGTCCGCCGGTGGAGAGGCCGCCCAGGTGGTTGTAGCGCTCCACCAGCAGGACCTCCGCGCCGAGCCGCCGGGCCGCCAGCGCGGCCGCGCAGCCCGCGGGGCCGCCGCCGACGACGAGCACGTCGCACTCGGCGTGCACCGGCGTCTCACGCGGGGGCTCGTAGACGCTGCGCCCCGCCGGGGCGGGCGGCGGTGTCAGCCGCGTCAGATCCTCGCCCGTGGCTCGCGCGGCCGACGAGTGGTCGCTGGCGCCGTGGTAGGAGTCGTCGCCGGTCACGACCGAGTCGCCACTTCCCGCTCGCGCTGGGGGGAGCTGACCCGCACCGCGGCGGGCTCGGCCTCCGGGGCCGGCGTCTCATGCTCGAGCAGCGTCGCGTCGCGGGTCTCCGGACCGAGCGTCGCCGCGATGAACACGAGCAGGCCGCCCAGCGGGATGAGGAACATCGCGGTGTAGGCGAAGGGCACGATGTGAGCCAGCCCCTTGACCCACACCGTGTACAGGCCGGGCAGGATCAGCCCGAACGTGTACGCGGTGCTGTAGCCGGCGGAGCGCACGCGGGTGCCGAAGCGCTCGTTGAGGTAGACGACGAACACGCCGAGCGGGGCATTGGTGACGAACGAGGCGATCGCCGCCATCACCGCGATCGAGGTGAAGCTCTTGCCGCTGTCAGCGAAGCGAACCATGAACAGCCACGACAGGGAGCCGATGATCAGCACCGAGACGGCGACCCAGCGCAGCATCGCCCGCCGGCCGAGCCACTGGCTCAGGACGCCGTAGATCACCATCCCGGCCCCGGTGATCAGGCTCGAGACGATCAGGAAGTGGCTGACCGAGTCCGGCGCCTGGTGCAGGACGGTGATGAGCACCACCGGCTGGAACGACACCGTCATCTGCGAGGCGAACCACATGCCCGTCATCAGCAGCACGACCTGCATGAGCGGCCTCGCCTGCGGCCCGCGAATGAGCTCGAGCAGTGGCGGCCGCTTGGCCTTCCTCGCTTCCTGTAGCTCCTGCATCTCGATCTCAGGCACGCCCTTCCAGAAGTAGGCCAGGTAGAAGACGCCGAGGATCGCGCCGACCACGAACGGGATCCGCCAGCCCCACACGAGGAACGTCGACTTCGACAGGTGGTCGAGGACGAGCAGTTGGATGAGGCTGATGACGACGAACGCCAGCGGCGCGCCGAGCACCACGATGCCCCCGACGAGCCCGCGCAACCGCTTGGGGGAGCGCTCGATGGCCAGCGGGATCGGACCTGCATAGCCTCCGCCGAGGAAGATCCCGTTGACCAGGCGCAGCGCGATGAGCACGCCGATCGAGGCGAAGCCCCACTGCTTGTAGCCCGGCAGGCAGGCCATCAGGCCGGTCAGCACGGTGAAACCGATACCTGTGATCATGGCCACCCGCTTGCGGCCGATCCGGTCAGCGAGATTGCCGAAGATCGGTCCGCCGATCGGGCGGCCGAGAAGTGTCACTGTGAACACGATCGTGTCCAGTGTCGCCTTCAACGTCGAGGACATCGACGCCGGCTCGAAGTAACCCAGTGCCGCCGGGAGCACGAGCGCCGGCAGGTAGATGTCATAGCTGTCGATGAACAGCGTGATGACACCACCCAGAATCGACTTGCGCGCAGCGGGGCTCAGCCGCTCTCGCCGGGGTGAACGAAGCGTGATGGACATCCTCTTCTCCCGTCCGGGACGCCGACGCGCCCTCGTCCTCTGCCTGTCGTGAGTCGAACCTAACAAGCACCCTCACGCCAGGCAAAATCGATTGTCTGTCTGCGCGGTATAAACGAGACTGATAGTGCCGGCGAGGTGTTACGGTCGGCTTGAGGAGATGAGAGATGAGTCACGGTAGGGAAGAGGCCCGATGAGAGTCGTGGTCGGACCGGTCAGCGAATTTCCCCCCGGCGCGCGCCGGATCGTGCAGGCGGGCGTGCGATCGATCGGCGTGTTCCGCGTCGGAGAGCGCTTCTACGGCATTCGCAACCGCTGCCCCCATCAGGGCGGGCCGCTGTGCCTCGGCCACATGCTCGGCGACGCGGTGGCCGACGAGCCCGGCCGCGCACACGTGTCCGCGGAGCCGCTGCGCATCGCCTGTCCGTGGCATGGCTGGGAGTACGACCTCGACAGCGGCCAGTCGTTCATGGGGCCCGGCGAGGCGGGCGTCCGCAGCTACGGGGTCGGAACGGCGCCGGGCGAAGCGCTGCTCGCCGAGATCGAGGCGGGCTCCACGCAGCTGCGTCCGGGGCCCTACGTGGCGGAGACCTTCGAGGTGCGCGTCGAGGACGACTACGTCGTGCTCGACGCCTGATCAGACGGGAGACAGAGTGATGACCCAGATCGACACGGCACCGGAGACGCAGGCACCGGCGACGCGCGCCGTCGAGCTGATCGACTGCGACGTGCATGCCCAGGCGACCGACGCGATGTTGGCCGAACACATGGGCCCGAGCTCGCGCAGGATGCTGGAGCGCTTCGGCCGCAGCACGCCGAAGGTGACCGACTGGTATCCCCGGGCGCGCAACGCCGGCATGCGCGTCGACGCCTGGCCGAACAAGCCCGGCCACATCTGGGGCAGCGATCCCGAGATGCTGCGCGAACAGCTGCTCGACGAGTTCGACGTCGACTACGCGATCCTCGAGGTGCTCAGCGGGCAGGATTGCTATGACCATCCCGATTTGGCGGCCGATCGCAACCGCGCGGTCAACGAGTGGCAGCTGCACACGTGGCTGGATTTCGACCCGAGGCTGCGCGCGACGATCGCCGTGGCGCACGAGTACCCCGAGTTGGGGGTGGCCGAAATCGAGCGTCGGGCCGAGGATGAGCGTTTCGTCGCCGTCCTGTTGCCGGCCAGCGCCGCCGAGCCCCTCGGGTCGCCGAAATACTGGCCGCTCTACGAGGCGGCGACCGCGTGCGGTCGTCCCGTGGTCATCCACACCGGGGGCTACGTCGATCACCGCGGCGCCGGCTATCCCTCGTTTTATCTCGAGTACCACGTGGCCAACGGGCTGGTGATGCAGAGCCAGCTCGCCGGGATGGTCGCCGGTGGGCTGTTCGAGGCCGTCCCGGGTCTACGCGTCGTGCTCACCGAGAGCGGCCTCGCCTGGGCGGCGGCGCTGCGGTGGTCGCTGGACGCCGCCTGGGAGGTGATGGGTCAGGACCATCCGCGGCTGCGGCGCCGTCCGTCGGAGTACATCGACGAGCACGTGTGGTTCACCACCCAGCCGATCGAGGAACCGGCCGATCCCCAGCACCTCGTCGCCGCGATCCGGCAGGCCCGGCTCGAGCATCGGCTGCTGTTCGCCACCGACTATCCGCATTGGGACTTCGACTCGCCCGCACAGGCGTTGCCGCGGGCGATCGGTCCGGAGCTGCGCCACGCGGTGCGGTGCGGCAACGCCCTGGACCTCTACGGACTCCCGCGCGAGCGTGCGATCGTCAACGGAGGCTGAGCTGATGCCCGCCTTCACCATGCAACCCAACGCGGTCGACTGCGACGTACACGTCGCGCCCGCCTCCGTGCAGGACCTGTTCCCCTATCTCAGCGACTACTGGCGCCAATACGTCACCGAGGCGGGCGTGCGCCTGACGGACATGGCGCATGCCTACCCGCCCGCTGTGACCGGACCGCTCCCGCACAGCTTCGCCGAGTTGGCGGAGCGATATCTGGAGCCGGCCCAGCCCCAAGTGGCGGTGCTCAACTGCGTGACCGGCTTTGAGACCCACCGCAACCCGTACTTCTCGGCCGCCGTCGCCAGCGCGGTCAACGATTGGCTGCGCGAGGAGTTTCTGGGGCATGACGACCGCCTGCGCGCGAGTCTGGCGGTGTCCGCCGTCTCGCCGGACGACGCGGTGGCCGAGATCCAGCGAGTCGGCGAGGATCCGCGGTTCCTGCAGGTGCTGTTGCCGGCGCGCTCGGACCTTCCGTGGGGGCACAAGAACAACCACGCGATGTTCGCAGCGGCCCGCGAGCGGTCGCTGCACGTCGGGCTGCACGCCTGGGGGCGACCCGGCAAGGCGCCGACCCCCAGCGGCTTCACGACGACCTACCTTGAGGATTACGTGGGCAACCAGCCGATCGCGCAGGCGCAGCTGCTGAGCTTCGTCGCCGAGGGCGTGTTCGAGCGCGTCCCGGACCTGCGGGTGATGCTGATCGAAAACGGCTTCGCCTGGTTGCCGCCACTGCTGTGGCGATTTGACAAGGATTGGAAGGGCGTCTGGCGTGAGGTGCCGTGGGTCACCGAGCCGCCGTCGGAGTACGTCCGGCGCCACTTCGCCATGACCACCGCCCCGGCGCACATTCCCGATGATCCGGCGGCCGTCGATCAGCTGCTGGAGATGCTCGGCGGGGCGGGGATGCTCGCCTACGCCAGCGATCACCCTCACGAGCACGGCGCGGGAATCCAACCGCTTCTCGCCCAGCTCTCCGACGCGGATCGCGATGCCGTACTGCGCGGCAATGCCGCCGAGCTGTACGGGCTGAGCGCTCCGCAGGCCGCGTGAACGCGGGTTAGCCGCGCGGCTGCTGCTTGGGCGCGGTGCCGAACACGTGGTCCCAGAACGGGGCGCTGACGCCGTAGCCGCGCTCGTGGTTCTGGAAGTGATGGCGCATGTGCAGCTCTCGCAGGCGGCGCCCCAGTGCGGACTTGGGACGGTGGTGATGCACGTGGTAGTGCAGCATGTCGTAGGCCAGGTAGCCCGCGAGGAACCCCGCGCCGAAAGGAAGGAACCCCGGGGTGCCGAGCACCAAGGAGAACACCCAGACAAACAGGGCGGCCAGCGGAATGCTCACCGACGGGGGCATGACCAGCCGCATCGGGTCGTTGGGATGGTCGTGGTGGACGCCGTGGATGATCCAGTGCAGGCGGGCGCCGATCCCGTGCTCGGGCTCGAAGTGGAACACGATCCGGTGCAGCCAGTACTCGGTGAGGGTCCAGAACAGGTAACCGCCGAGGATCCAGGCGACCGTCAGCGCGCCCGCGCCGCGGACGAACCCCTCGACGAGCAGCACGACGATCACCGGTACGAAGATGATCGGCGGCACGCTCCAATGCACCCGCGACAGCTTGTCGAGGAGGTCCGAGTCGAACATGCGCGGCGAAGCGCGCAGCGCCTCGGAGCGGCTCAGGCGGTCGACCTCGTCTGCTCCTTGGGTGGCCATGGGCAGAATTCTAGCTCCCGCCGGGATCCGGTTTGAGCAGGTTCAGGCGGATTCGCCGTCGGGGCGGAACGGTTCGGCATCGTCGGCAGGCATGGCCAGCACGATGTGGCGCAGCGACAGGGCCACGTAGTCTCGCTGCTCGACGCGGGGGGTGCCATGCAGGCTGGCCACCTCGACGTCGGTGAGCGCCAGGAACACCCGCTCAGAGGCGTTGAGGTAATCGGTGAGTCGGCTGCGATACCCGTCGGCCGGCAACCGAAGCATCCCGGTGATCCGGTGGCGATCGGTCTCGACGATGATGCGTTCGTCACGATGCTCCACGCGGTTGACGATAGCCGTCGATGGCATCCTTCAGGGACGATGGCCAAAGCGCCGACCCCGCGCTGGTGGCAGATCCGGCGCGCCCAGAACCGCAAGCCGGCCACCTACCGTTGCCCGCTGTGCAACAGGCCGCTGACGTCGATGTCCGAGCACATGCTGATGGTGCCCGAGGGCGACTCCGCTTCACGCCGCCATGCTCACACGGCCTGCGTGCTGGCCGCTCGCCGGGCCGGCCGACTGCCCACCCGGAAGGAATGGCAGCGTACGCAGCCCGCTGAGCCCAGCTGGTTGCAGCGCCTGCGGACTCGTTTCACGCGGTAGGGTCCCGGCGCGATGGCACGCGATCTGCGACTGGGGCTGAGCCTCGGATACTGGGGCGGCGGACCTCCGCCGGGGGCCGCCGAGACGATCCGGGAGGCCGACCGGCTCGGCTTTGACTCGGTGTGGACCGCCGAGGCCTACGGATCAGACGCTCTGCTGCCGCTGGCCTGGTGGGGCTCGGCGACCGAGCAGATCAAGCTGGGAACGTCGATCGTGCAGATCTCGGCACGCACGCCCGCGGCCACGGCGATGGCGGCGATGACCCTCGATCATCTCAGCGGGGGGAGGTTGATCCTGGGGCTGGGCGTCTCGGGCCCGCAGGTGGTCGAGGGTTGGTACGGCCAGCCGTTCGCCAAGCCGCTGGCGCGGATGCGCGAGTACATCGGGATCCTGCGCGCCGTCTGGGCCCGCGAAGGCCCGGTCACCAACGACGGCCCGCACTACCCGTTACCGATCCCCGCCGGCACCGGGTTGGGCAAGGCGCTGAAGTCAAGCATCCACCCACTGCGCTCCGACATCCCCATCTACCTCGCCGCTGAGGGGCCCAAGAACATCGCGCTGGGGGCGGAACTGTGCGATGGCTGGCTGGCGCTGTTCTACTCGCCCCATCACGACGACTTCTACCGCGACGCGCTCGCCGAGGGCTTCCGGCGCCCGGGCGCGCGGCGCACGCCCGACGCGTTCGAGGTTGCCGCCAGCGTGCCGTTGATCGTGACCGACGACATCGAGTCGGCGGCCGACGCGCTGCGGCCCATGTACGCGCTGTACTTCGGGGGGATGGGGGCCAAGGGGACCAACTTTCACGCCGATGTGGCGATCCGGATGGGCTACGAGGCCGAGGTGGCGACGATCCAGGAGCTGTACCTGTCGGGCCGCAAGGACGATGCGGCAGCGGCGATCCCGACCAGACTGCTGCAGCAGCTCACCCTGATCGGCCCGCCCGACAAGATCCGCCACGACCTCGAGGTCTGGCGCGACTCGATCGTGACGACCCTGCTCATCGGCGGCGACCCCGCGACGCTGCGCCAGGCCGCCGAGATCGTTCTCGGCTGAGCCAGCCGGGTGCGTCGGTGGCGGCGCCGACCATCGCCCCGTCGGCGATGAAGGTCGGCTCGTCGGCCGACAGCTGATCCTGAGCGTTGATCTGCGCGCCCGGTGGGGCGGGGACCGGGCCCTCCAACAGGGGGTCGGCGGTCTCCTCCATCCACCGCTCGAGCCGGGTGCGCAGGTCGGCTGCGACGTGCCTGTACTCGGGGTCGTTGACCACGTTGCGTCCCTCGCCGGGGTTGAAGAAGAGGTCGTGTAGCGACTCCCGGGCGACCGTGCGCTTGCCCCACCCGCGCGCCAGGTAGGCGTCCTTACTGGGGCTGTCGTCGCAGTTGGCCAGCACCGGGTAGGGATAGTCGTCAAAGCGCCGCACGTACTTGAAGCGCTCGGTGCGAATTGCCCGCTGCGGCTCGTAGGCGGCGTGGTAGGTGAGCTCGGAGAAGATCTGCGAACGGATGCCGGGCTGTTCGGAGCCCGACAGCAGCCCGATCAGCGAGGAGCCCTGCAGCCAGTCCGGCCGATCGACGCCGGCGACGTCGCAGATCGTCGGGAACACGTCGATCTGGGAGACGAGCTCGTCGTGGGCGACGCCTGGCGGGATCCCCGGTCCGCGCATGATCAGCATCACGCCGATCCCGCGGTCCAGGAGGCTGGCCTTGGCGGTCGGAAAGGCCAGGCCGTGGTCGGTCGTGCAGATGACCAGGGTGTTGCGATCCATACCGGTCTCGTGCAGGGTGTTGAGCACCGCGCCGACACCGTGGTCCAGCGAGCGGGCGCTCGCCTTGTAGGCGGCAACGTCCTGGCGGATCTCGGGCGTGTCGGGCAGAAACGGCGGGGGCAGCGAGTACACCCGATCGCGCACCGAGCTGGGGGCGAAGAAGCTGCGGTGGGTCTCGAAGAAGCCGACCGACATGAAGAACGGCTGGGGGATTCCGCCGGCCAGTCCCTCGATCGCTGCCGGCGCCACCGAGCTGACGGTCGTGTTCTCGATGTCGTGCACGACGTCGTAGCCGAGGGTGTTGGGCTCTGCCGACACGTGCTGTTCGCCGACCAGCTCGGTGTGGTACCCGGCGTCCGACAGCGTGCGGACGATGTGCTGGTCGTAGTCCAACAGCGAGAAGCCGCGATGGGCGAGGCCCATCATGCCGTTGTTGTGGCAGTAGCTGCCGGTCAACAGCGCCGCCCGGCTGCCCGAGCACGACGGCGCGGCGCAGAACGCATTGCGGAACATCACGCCCTGGTCGGCCAGCCACTGGATGTTTGGCGTCGGGATGGCGTTGCCGTAGGGCTGCACGTACCGGCCGGTGTCGTGCGAATTGAGGTAGAGGATGTTGGGCGGCTTGGCCAAGCGTGCGTGCGTCGTCGAGCTGCTCAGCCCGCGGCCGCGGCGGCTGTCGCCGTGGACTGCTGCGGAGCGCGGTCTCGATGATACGTGGCCACCCACTCCTCGGAGAGCGCGTCCGCCTGACGCGTCATCGGCTGGACCGCCTCCCAGCCGGCCGGCGCCGGCACTCCGATCAGCCTGAGCACCGAGCGCACGGCGGCATCCTGGTCGCGCTCCAGATGGTCCTCATAGCCGATCACCAGCGGCTCGATCCGGTGCTCGGCGAAGAACCCGCTCCATGCCCGGTCCTCGGACTCGAACAGCTCGACGAGGTGATTGATCCCCTCGAATCGGTAGTGCAGCTCGGACGGGCGGCGGCCGCTGCCATTGCGCCAGCTGCGCGTCTGCAGCGCCTTCCACAGGCTCACCGCCTGGCGCACCTTGTCGCGACGGGTCACCCACACGTAGGCGGGATCGCCGAACAGGCGGGTGAGGAGCTCGATCGGCTCCAGTCCGCGGTACGTTGGAATCGCCTCGGCCAGCGCTTGCAGCTCGGGTATCTGGTTCCACATCAGCTTGGAGGCGAACACGCCGTTGTCGGTCGTCCCCCACGCGAACGTGCGCTGCAGATGCTCGCGGTAATCGGCGATGCCCTCCAGCGACGAGTACGCGGGAGCCTCGGGCGGGGTGTCGTCGTCGCGAATGCCGGCCCCGGTACGGGCCAGACCCATCAGGTACTCGCCGGGATGCGGCGGGAGCCCGGTGTCGCGGACCGCCTCGAAGAACTCCTCGGGACGCCCGGCGACGCCGGTTCCCTTGAGCAACTCACAGAGAAGGGTGCTGCCGCTGCGCTGGGTGGCGCAGACCAGGTAGGAGCGCGGCGAGCTAATGCAACGAAGTCTACTGGCTTACTTGGACTGGGCAGGCACAAGTGTCCGAACCGGGCCGCCGGCGCTCAGCGGCGGCGGCCCTCTGCGTCGAGGATCTCGTGGGCCTTGATACCCAGACTGAGACGCTCACGACCATCGGATTCATAGGGGGAGAGACCCGAGACCTCGTGTACGCGCGACAGCCGGTAGCCGACGGTGTGACGGTGCAGGCTCATCGCCTCGGCGGTCTCGGTGGTCGAGCCGTCGTGGTCGAGAAACGCGTGCAGCGTGGCCAGCAGCTCGGTGTCGTGGCGAGCGTCATAGTCGGCCAGTGGCGTGATCGTGTGGTCACGCAGCTGCTCGAGCTCGTGACGGTCACGTAGCAGCACGCCGATCAGCAGCCGGAAGGTCTCGTCCTGGCGGACCGGGGATACCGACGCGGCCAGCTCGACGAGCAGCTCGGCCTCGACGACCGCCTGATACAGCAGCGCCGGATCGCGGCGAGGGCTCGATAGGCAGACATCGAAGCCGCCGGCCCGGAGGCGCTCGGCCAGCTCGACGGGGGTCGGTTGTCCGTCTGTCAGGGGCACCAGTGCCAGCACTCGCCCTCCCGGCCGGGACGCCACGAGCACGGGCGGACCGCCGTTGCTGCCCAGCGCCTCCACCGCGGTGCTGGCTCCCGGCGTCGCGTCGCCGTCGCCGGGGACGGCCGGCCAGCCGCAGATAGCCACAGCCCCGGAGCTGAGCTCGTGCCCGAGGCGGCGGGCGCGCGCCAGGAAGGCCGCCTGGTCCTGAGGCGGCGCTGCCGCCAGCTCGGTGAGGAGTGCCTGGGCGGAGTCGGCAGCACCGTGGGCCTCGCGGATCAGCGCGGTCACCGAGGCGGCAGCGGCCGCGGCCTCCAGCCAGGCGCGCTGCTCGAGCGATGAAGCGGCTCCATCGGCGTTCGGCGGTGGGGGGCCGGCGGCGACCACGATGCCGACCACCTGGTCGCCGATCTGCACGGGAACCGCTTCCGCGATCGCGTCCGGCAGCAAGCCTTTGACACCGGCGATCACCACACCCGCGTGGTTCAGGATGGCGTCTGTGTCTGACTCCGGGAGGGAATCCGGCGGGGAGAGAACCGGCGCGCCCAGCGCCGGAATGGCGATCACCACCGGTCGCCGCAGAGCGTCGGCGGCGGTGGAGGCGACGCTCTCCAGGTCACCGCCGGCGACCGCGCCGGCGACGAGCGTCAGCGGCGTGGACCGAGGAGCGGTGCGATCCGCTCCCCGGTCCTGCGCTGACCTTTGACCGCTGACCAGGTCAGGTCGCTCGCGCATGCTCGCTGCGCACGCGGACCGTGGTCAGCCAGGCCCACGTCATGCGGGCGTGGTGGCCGTACTGCCGGACCCACTGGCCACCCCGGGTATCCCGTTGGGATAACCCAACGAGGGGATATCCGAGGGATACACCTCGTGGCCGTGCACTGCCGTATCTCCGATCTCCATGTCCTCCTCGGACATCCGCAGCGGGACGAACAGGCCCACGAACTTCAGCAGGATGAAGGTGGCCACCGCGGACCAGGCGATCACGAAGACCCCGGCGAAGAACTGCCACTTCAGCTGCGTGAACCCGCCGTGGACGACACCGGGCTGAGCCGCCACGCTCGCCGTGTTGCCGAGGCCCCGGTAGACGACCATGTTGGGATCGGCAAACACGCCGGTGAGCAATCCACCGAGGAAGCCGGCGATGCCGTGCGTGTAGAACACGCCCAGCGTGTCGTCGACGTTTCGGAATGGTCGCAATCGGCTCATGTAGTTGAGCGCGAAGTACACGAGCGTCGAGGCGATGATCCCGATCGCCATGGCTCCCCAGCCGTTGACGAAGCCGGCCGCCGGCGTGATCGCAACCAGCCCGACGATCATGCCGTTGACACCTGAGATCAGGCCTGGCTTGCGGCCGGTCAGGTAGTCCCAGCCGACCCACACCAGGAACGCGACCGCGGTGCAGAGGTTGGTGTTGAGGACGGCCGCCGACGCCGAGGCGCCCGCGAAGTACGGGTCCCCTCCGTTGAAGCCGTTCCAACCCAACCACAGCAGACCCGCTCCGATGGCCACCATCGCCACGTTGTTCGGGGCGTCGATCTCGCGGTCACGCTGCAACCTCGGACCGATCACCGCCGCAGCAACGAAACCTGACACGCCGGCGGAAAGGTGGATCACGTAGCCGCCGGAGTAGTCGATGGCGCCGTGCTGGGCGAAGAAGCCGCCGCCCCAGATGCAGAAGGCGTCAACCGTATAGACGATCGACGACCAGAGCAGGACGAACGGAATCCAGGCCTTGAAGTTGATCCGCCCGAGTACCGAGCCGAGCATGAGCAACGGCGTGATCCCCGCGAACACAAACTGGAAGTACGCCAGCGTGGCTTGTGGGAATCGGAACGCTGGACCGAGCGTTGCCAGCGGGATCGCCGCTTGGCCCTGCTCTGCCTTATGTCCGAGGATCTCCCCCGGTATTCCGATGAAGTTTCCGAAGAAACCCGAGTGGGCGAGTCCGTGCCAGGGCGTGCCGAAGCCCATTTTGAAGCCCCAGAGCACCCACAAGATGAGGACGGTCGCAAACCCCGCGAACGTCAACATCATGCTGTTGATGGACCACCGCTTCTGCATCACGCCGCCGTAGAGGACGACGAGGCCGGGGACGCTCATCAGACCGACCAGCGTTGCCGCTGTCATCTGCCAAGCGTTGTCCCCAGGGCTAAGCCACGATGGATAGGCCTGCCACATTGTGTATTTGTCTCCTTGTCCTTAAGACTGGAACGGAACACCCGCCGCTACGCCCGCAGCGACGGATGGTGGGGCGGACCGGGACACATTTCCCCGGACCCTCATAGCAACCATTGATGAGTATTTCGGCGCCTGGGGCCGCTCCCCATGGCCTCGCGTCCAGCAAACCCCGGCGCCTTCTGGACATAGGGATAAACGACGCCGCAGGCACCGGGAAACCGGGAGATCCAGCCCAGTCGACCCGAGCGCGGCACTCGCCTAGAAGCTGAGCGCGACGCCGCGCGGCAGCACCATCACCGAGCCGCGGGCCGAATCCAGGTGCGCGCGCGTGGAGCCGTCAAGGCCCACCCTGCCCGCGGGGGCGCTCGGGCGGGAGTCGACGAGGATGAGGTCGGCGTCGCTGCGCCCCTCGAGCAGTTGGGCGCCCAGCGACGAGACCACCGATTGGGCGGTCGTGGCCGCTGCGCCGTCGGGCTCGCCGGCTACTGACACGGTCTTGATCGCGGCGCCGTGATCGGTGCGCAGCCCGGCGGCCGCCACCGCGATCGCCACCGAGCCGCTGTCCAGCAGGCCCTGCGCCGAGCTGCCGGGCTCGACGCGCCCGGGCGGGGTGCGGTAGTCCGAGCCGAACACGATCAGATCGGCGCCTTCGGAGGCAGCCAGGCTGCCCAGGCCGGCACTGGTCGACGGGTCGACGACCACATGTCGTGTCAGCGACTCGTCGCCGAGCCAGATTGCGCCCTGCTCGAGCCGGCGCGCCGCGTCGTGCTCGGCGATCTCCTCGCGGCGGGGGTCGTACTCGCGCGCGTGACGGACATAGGCGAGTGACAGGTTTGCGCCGGTGGCCGCGAGCATCCGCCCCAGCGTCAGCGCGTCGTCGTCATGGGCGGTCCCGTCATACGAGACGATAATGTTGAGGGGCATGGGGCGGCATCCTGCGCGACGGCGCCCGGCGCGGCATTGGCCAGCTGGACAATCATCTCCCGCGGCCCCTATCCGGACGGCGGGCGGCGCCTATGCCGCCGGCCGCCACGCGCAGCGAGGGGCCCGGCCTACAGGCTGGTCTTCTTCCAGTTCACCGTGACGATCGGCGGGATCGGCTCGCCGATCTCGAGCTGAATGTCCGCGTGCGGCAGCAGCGGGATGGCCCGCACGCTCTTGTGCCACGGCTTGCCGTTGACGAAGGCCGACACCTTGCCATGCAGGCTGGCGATCCGGTCGGCGGTGAGCGGCTGGCGCCAGACGTCGAAGAAATCGCCGAGCGTGAAGATCGCCCGCTCGGGTGACTCGACGTGGATCACCCCGTCGGCGGTGTGGGTGTGCAGCCAGAAGTAGCACTGTCCGCCGACGGCGACGGGGCCGTACTGCGACTGCTCGTTCTGGGAGCCGGGGATCCCGATGCCGCCCGGGAGCGCGTACAGACGCCCGCTGTCGAAGACGGCCAGATGGGCGTGGATGTGGTAGACAAGCTGCTCGGAGGGCTTGCACTGGATGCCGTCGACCGCGGTCGGCTGCGTCGTGCTCGCCGACGCCAGGTCAGGGCCCTGCTCCAGCGGCACGGCCTCGAAGCCGATCTGGGGTCCCGAGGTGGTCGAGCTGGCGGTCGCCGTGCTCGTCGCCGCCGATGACGTTGCCGTGGCGGCGGAGCTCGCCGTGCTCGTGGCGCTCGAGCTCGAACTCGAGTTGGAGGAGCCGGAGCCGCAGCCGGCGACCGCGAGGAGCAGGGCACAGACCGTCGCCGCGAGTGTGATGAGGGTGCGCGGGCGCATTCAGGACCAGCGGGAAGTTAGCTGGCCGCTGTGCCAGGAGCGTTGCTACCGTGTCCGCGATGGCGCAGGAGACGACTACTTCCGGTCTGCCGATGACCACTGCGCTGGAGCTCACGGGTCTGTCGATCACCGAGACGCTCGGCGTGGTCTATGGCCTCGTGGTGCGCAGCATGGGCTTCACCGGCAGCGTGGGCGCGGCCTTCAAGTCCTTACGGCGCGGCGAGATTCACCAGTACACGCAGCTGCTGGAGGACTCGCGCCGCCACGCGATCGATCGGATGGTCGACAACGCGCGGCTCATGGGTGCCGACGCGATCGTGGCCGTGCGCTTTGACTCCTCGGAGATCGGCCAGCAGTTCACCGAGATCGTCGCCTACGGCACCGCCGTCAAGGTCCAGACGTCCCGCTGACCGGGACGAGCACCCGGCCGGACGTGCGCCTTGATGACAGTGATCGTGAGCGGCTGTTCGAGCGACTCAGCCGGCATGCCGCCGCCGGTCGTCTCGACGTCGCCGAGCTGGAACGCCGGGTGGAGGCCGTCGCCACCGCGCAGACCCGTGAGGAGGCCGCCGCCGTGCTTGCCGATCTCCCGGCTCTGCCGGGCGATCCGCTGCCCGCGTCGGCCCGCCGCCGCCGCGGCCACGGTCACGCCGACGCGCCGCAGGCCGACTGGCGACCGACCAACGAGCGCTTTCGCGACACGCGCACGAACCGCGTGATGCGCGTCTGGGAGGACGCTGGCGGCCAGCGTCACTACGTCGTCGACGACGAGGCCTGACCGCGGTGGCGCTTCCGTGACCGCGATCGGCGACCTCGCGCGGTATCGCATCATGTCCAAGCTCGGCTCCGGCGGCATGGCCACCGTCGACCTGGCCGAGGACACGCTGCTCGGTCGGCGCGTCGCGCTCAAGCGCATGAGCGGTGAGGCGGATGTGCACGGCCTCACCCGGCTGCGCCGCGAGGCGCTGGTCGGCGCCTCCTTCAGCCACACCAACCTCGTCTCCGTCTACGACGTCCTGGACACCGACGACGGCCACCTCGTCATCGTGATGGAGTACATCGAGGGCGAGACACTGCGCCAGGTCCTCACCCGCCGCGGCCGGCTGCCGCTGCCCGAGGCCCTGCCGATCCTCGCGGGCGT
>DATAUL010000550.1:0-6872 GCA_036268255.1 Solirubrobacteraceae bacterium
ACGCTCAGCGTTGCCGACCGGCGCGATTGGGCGGCGCTGGTGGCGTTTGTCGTGGTCGCGGTGGCCACCGGCCTGATCGCCGAGCTCGCCCGCGTGCGTGCGCAGGAGGCGGATGAGCGACGGCGCGAGGCCGACCTGGCGGCAGAGCTGGCTCAGGTGCTGCTCGGAGGTCTTCGCGTCGACGAGGCGCTTGCCCTGGCGGCGAAGCGCCTCGCGGCCGCGATCGGCGTCGACGGGGCCGCGCTCGAGCTGCACCCGGTCACGCCGACGGATCGCCAGATCGCGTTCGCGCTGCACGATCCCAGCGAGTCCGGCCCACCGATCGGCACGCTGGTGCTGCCGGCGACGTTGTCGGCGCAGGAGCGCGAGCGCGTGGCGGCGCGGGTGGTTCCGGCGCTCGAGTCGATCCTCTCGGCCGCTCTGCACCGCGCGAAGTTGCAGTCCGAGGTCGTCGAGACGTCGGCCCTGCGGCGCAGCGACGAGATGAAGACCGCGGTGCTGCGCTCCGTGTCGCATGACCTGCGCACGCCGGTGACGGCGATCCTGACGGCCGTGTCGGCGCTCGATCCCGAACATCCGACACCGGAGGATGTCAGCGAGGTGCGCGATGTCGTGACACATGCCGGAATGCGCCTGGCGCGGCTGATCGAAAAGCTGCTCGACCTCACCGTGCTCCAATCCGGAACGCTCGAACCGCGCCGCGAGTGGTACTCGATCGAGGAGGTGCTGTCGGAGGCGGCCGAGGGGGTGGATGCCGCCCCCGGGGTGGTCCGGTCCGCGATCGATCCCGGTATTCCGTTACTGGAGGGAGATGCGGGTCAGCTCGAACGCGCCTTCGGCAACCTGCTGGAGAATGCGGTGCGCTACTCAGCCGAGCAGCCGGTGGTGGTGCTCGTCCGCAGCATCGGCTCGCGGGTGCGCGTTCGGATCGTCGACCAGGGGCCGGGCATCAGCGCCCAGGAGCAGGAGCGCATCTTCCTGCCCTTCTACCGCTCGGCGGATGGCGGTTCGTCACACGAAGGCTCGGGTCTTGGGCTGGCGATCGCCAAGGGGTTCATCAACGCCGGCGGTGGAGAGATCCGCGTCGAGTCACTGCCGGGCCAGGGGACAAGCTTCGTCGTCGACCTGCCGATGAGCGCCGACGCCGCGGATCTGGGATCGGTGACCTCGGTCCTCCCGGAGGCGGCCGTCGCCGACTCGCCGGTCGCGACCGAACCGTCGTGACCGGCGAGCGGATACTCGTCTGCGACGACGATCGCCAGATCCTGCGCGCTTTGCGCCTGATGCTGCGCGACGCCGGGTACGAAGTTCTCACCAGCGAGACGGGCGCGGGGGCCCTCGATCTGGCGGCGGTCCGCGGGCCCCACGCCGCGATCGTCGACCTGATGCTGCCTGACATTCCCGGGATTGAGGTGTGCCGGCGCCTGCGCGACTGGTCGGACATCCCGATCCTCGTCCTGTCGGCCATCGGGGAGGAGGCCGCGAAGATC
Organism: Solirubrobacteraceae bacterium; assembly: GCA_036268255.1. Taxonomy (GTDB): domain Bacteria; phylum Actinomycetota; class Thermoleophilia; order Solirubrobacterales; family Solirubrobacteraceae; genus Palsa-465. Next base: position 1,491 of record DATAUL010000550.1, read on the forward strand.
GAGGCGCTGCAGAACGGTGCCGACGACTACGTGACCAAGCCGTTTGGCCCTGGCGAGCTGGTCGCACGGATCGCGGCATTGCTGCGCCGTGCCGGACGCGTCGCCACCGAGCCGAGGATCGAGGCCGACGGGCTCGTGATCGATCTGGCCGCCCATCGCGTCCTTCTTGATGACAAGGAGATCCGTCTCACACCAATCGAGTTCTCACTGCTGCGGGTGCTGGCGACCAACCGGGGCCTGCTGATGACTCACCGCGCCCTGCTCACGGAGGTCTGGGGACCGGAGTACGACGACGCGATGCCGCTCCTGCGCACCCACATCGCCAACCTCCGCGCGAAGCTGGCAGCGGGCGGACGGGGAAAGAACTTCATCCGTACCGACGCCGGTATCGGCTACCGCTTCGTCGGCTGACCGCCGCGCCAGCCCCCGGCTCATCGGGCCGCCGGCATCTTGATGGAATCCTGATACCCAGGCTCACTTTCTTCATGCGCCCTTGACGGGAGCGACCTTAGTGTCTCTCCCATCATGGACATTCTGTCAATCGTGCTGGGAGTTGTGATGTTCGCCCTGCTGATCGCGCTCGTCAACGGGATCGATCGGATATGAGCAGCCGGATGAGCCGCGCCGTGACCTTTCAACCGAGCCCGGATGGCGAGGGGTCACGATGAGCACGGCGGACCTGTTCGGCCTGATCGTGTCGGCGCTCATCTGTCTCTATCTCCTGTACGCGCTGCTGCGCGGGGAGAAGTTCTAGAACCATGACCTTCCTCGGCTGGCTGACGATCTTCCTGTTCGTCGGGATCCTCACCGCCCTGGCGGTCCCGCTCGGCAACTACATGGCGGCGGTGTACACGGGTGAGCGCACGTTCATGGACCGCGTGCTCGGAGGCCCGGAGCGGCTGCTGTACCGGGTGTTGCGCGTCGACGCCACGAAGGGTCAGGACTGGACCGCCTACGCCAAGAGCCTGATCATCTTCTCGCTGGGCGGTTGGCTGCTGCTGTATTTCATCCTGCGCACGCAAGGGCTGTGGAACTTCACCGGTCTGAACCCGATGCACTTCCACTCGGCGCCGTGGAACGTGACGTTCAACACCACTTCGTCGTTCCTCACGAACACGAACTGGCAGTACTACGGCGGCGAGACGACGATGAGCTACTTCAGCCAGATGGCTGGGCTCACCGTCCAGAACTTCCTCTCGGCCGCCGTCGGCATCTCCGTCGCGATCGCCCTGATTCGCGGGGTCGCGTCGCGCAGCGGCAAGAGCATCGGCAACTTCTGGCAGGACCTGATCCGCACGGTTCTGTATGTCCTGCTGCCGATGTCGATCCTGCTCGCCCTGGTGCTCGTCTTCCAGGGCTCGATCCAGACGTTCGCCTCATACATGACGGTGCACGGAATCACCGGTCTGTCACAGACGATCGCCGTTGCCCCGGCCGCCTCTCAGGAGGCGATCAAGGAGCTCGGCACCAACGGCGGCGGGATCTTCAACGTCAACTCGGCGCACCCGTTCGAGAACCCGACCGCGTTCACGAACTTCGCCGAGATGCTCTCGGTCCTGATATTCCCGGCCGCGCTGGTCTTCACCTACGGCAAGATGGTCGGCGCCCGCCGTCAGGGCTATGCGATCTACTCGACGATGATGGTGATGTTCCTCGGCGCGGTGATCGTCGCGTACATCGCCGAGGCGCACGGTTCCCCAGCTCAGCACGCCGCCGGGCTGCACACCGCCGTCATCCACGGCTCCTCGGGCGGGAACCTGGAGGGCAAGGAGCAGCGCTTCGGAATCGCCGGCTCGGCCCTGTTCAACGTCGTGACAACGGTGACGTCGTGTGGAGCGGTCAACAGCGCGATGGAGTCGTTCACCGGTATCGGCGGGGCGGTGCCGTTCGCCAACCTGTCGGCCTCTGAGGTCATCTTCGGCGGCGTCGGCACCGGCATGTACTCGATCCTGCTCTATGTCCTGCTCGCCGTGTTCATCGGCGGCCTGATGGTCGGCCGCACCCCCGAGTACCTGGGCAAGAAGATCGAGGCGCGAGAGATCAAGCTGGTCACGCTCGGAATTCTGATCACACCCCTCGCCGCGCTGTTCTGCACCGCGATGGCGGTGGCCTCAAAGGCCGGACGGGCGTCGATCGACACCGCCGTCGCCAGCGGCCCGCAGGCGTTCTCCGAAAGCTTCTACGCGTATCTCTCCCAGGCCAACAACAACGGCTCGGCATTCGCCGGCTACACCGGGTTCATCCAGCCCGCCGCCGGCAACGTGGGCGCGCACGGGGTCACGTTCGCCGATCTGCTCGGTGGCTTCGACATGCTGTTCGCCCGCTACGTGCCGATCCTGTTCGCGCTCGCGGTCGCCGGCTCGCTGGCCGGCAAGCGGGTGAGTCCCACCGGTCTGGGGACGATGCGCACCGACAACCCCACGTTCGTGGTGCTGCTGATCGGCGTGATCATCCTCGTGGGCGCCCTGACCTTCTTCCCCGCACTCCTCCTCGGCCCGATCGTCCAGGGCCTGACCGGACACCTTAACTAATGACACTCAAACGCGACATCATCACCTCCGCGATCGGGATCCTGGTCCTCACGCTCGTGCTGGGGATCATCTACCCGCTGGTCATCACCGGTGTGAGCCAGGTCGCCTTCCCCGGAAACGCCAACGGCCAGAAGGTCTATGTCGGCGGCAAGCTCGTCGGCTCGAAGATCATCGGCCAGCAGTTCGCCGACGTCGTCACCAACCCGAAGACGGGCAAGCCCAAGCTCGACGCCAATGGGAACCCGGTGACGACGCCGGATCCCCACTACTTCCAGACCCGCCCCTCCGGGACGACGCCGCCCGACAACGCGGCCGCTACCGCGTTTGCCAACTACGGGCCCAACAGCATCGTCACCGAGCAGGCGCTGAAGGCCAACATCGCGTCCTACGTCGCGCTCGACAAGGCACCCGACGGCCGGCCGTATTACCCCGGTGGGCTGACCGCCGGGAAAATCCCGGTCGACGCCGTCGACACGTCGGCGTCGGGCATCGACCCTGACATCTCGATTGCCAACGCCGACATCCAGGCGTACCGGATCGCCGCGATCCGCCATCTCCCGATGTCGACCGTGCGCCAACTGATCTCCAGGTACTCGGTCGGACGCGGCCTCGGATTCTCGGGTGAGCCCGGAGTCGATGTCCTGGAGCTCAACCTCGCGCTGAACCGGCTCTCTCCTTCAACCCGCTGACCCAAACGGATATGTCAACAACCACTCCCCCTGAAACCAGTACTCCGAGAGCCTCGCACGAACGTCAGGCGATCTCGCTGTTCCGCCGCGACATCGTCCGTCGGGCACTGCTCGAGAGCCTGATCAAGCTTGATCCGCGCGTCCAGGTCCGCAACCCGGTGATGTTCCTCGTCGAGATCGGCGCCGTGATCACCACCGTCACCTGGTTCATCCAGGTCTTCGGCGGCGGCCCGCTGGGCGGAGGCAACGAGCCCGCCTGGTACACGTTCACGATCTCCATCTGGTTGTGGCTGACGGTCATCTTCGCCAACATGGCCGAGGCCTTCGCCGAAGGCCGCGGACGGGCCCAGGCCGACACCCTGCGATCGATGCGCCAGGAGACCGTGGCGACACTGCGCGACGGCTCCACCAAGAGGGCCTCGGAGCTGACGGCCGGCGACCAGGTGGTCGTCGAGGCCGGGGAGCTGATCCCCGGCGACGGCACCGTCATCGAGGGCATCGCGTCCGTTGACGAATCGGCCATCACCGGCGAGTCGGCGCCGGTGATCCGGGAGTCCGGCGGCGACCGCTCGGCCGTCACCGGCGGCACCCGGGTGACGTCTGACCGCCTCGTGATCGAGATCACCCAGGAGCCCGGCAACTCGTTCCTCGATCGCATGATCGCGCTCGTCGAAGGCGCCGCCCGCCGCAAGACCCCCAACGAGATCGCCCTCAACATCCTGCTCGCCGGGCTGACGCTGATCTTCATGATCGTCGTCGCCACGCTGCGGCCATTCGGGCTGTTCGCAGACACCTCCATCTCGGAGACGACCCTGATCTCGCTGCTGGTGGCGCTCATCCCCACGACGATCGGCGCGCTGCTGTCGGCGATCGGGATCGCCGGCATGGACCGCATGGTGCGCCGCAACGTCCTCGCGCTGTCCGGCCGGGCCGTGGAGGCATCGGGCGACGTCGACGTCCTGCTGCTCGACAAGACCGGCACGATCACGATCGGCAACCGCCTGGCGTCGGAGTTCATCCCCATGCCCGGCGTCTCGGAGGCCGAACTTGCCGAAGCCGCGCAGCTCTCCTCGCTGGCCGACGAGACTCCCGAGGGCCGCTCGATCGTCGTCCTGGCCAAGCAGTACGGCCTGCGTGAGCACGACATGGCGCAGCTGCACGCCGAGTTCGTGCCGTTCACCGCGCAGACGCGGATGAGCGGCGTCAACCTCGACGGCCGGCAGCTGCGCAAGGGCGCCGGCGATTCGGTCGTCGAATGGGTACGAGGCGAGGGTGGCCGCCCACCGGCCGAGCTGCAGCCGGTGCTCGAGCGCATCGGACGCGAGGGCGGCACGCCGCTGGCGGTCGCGCGCGACTCGCAGGTCCTCGGCGTCGTCTACCTCAAGGACACGATCAAAGAGGGAATGCGCGAGCGCTTCGATCACCTGCGGGCGATGGGGATTCGCACGGTGATGATCACCGGTGACAACCGCCTGACCGCGGCCAAGATCGCCGAGGAGTCCGGCGTCGACGACTTCCTCGCCGAGGCGACCCCGGAGGCGAAGCTGGCCCTGATCAAGGAGGAGCAGGCCAACGGCCGGATGGTGGCGATGACCGGTGACGGCACGAACGACGCTCCCGCCCTGGCCCAGGCCGATGTCGGCGTGGCGATGAACACCGGCACCCAGGCAGCCCGTGAGGCCGGGAACATGGTCGACCTCGATTCCAATCCGACGAAGCTCATCGAGATCGTCGAGGTCGGCAAGCAGCTGTTGATCACTCGCGGCGCGCTGACCACCTTCTCAATCGCCAACGATGTCGCCAAGTACTTCGCCATCCTCCCCGCGATCTTTCTCTCCACCTACGCCGCCACCAAGAACGGCCAGGGCCCCTTGCACGTGCTGAACATCATGAGGCTGGGCGATCCGCGCTCGGCCGTGATCTCGGCGATCGTCTTCAACGCGATGGTCATCCCGCTGCTGATCCCGGTATCGCTGAAGGGCGTCAGCTACCGGCCGATCGGCGCCAGCGCGTTGCTGCGACGCAACCTGCTGATCTACGGCCTTGGCGGCCTGATCGCCCCGTTCATCGGCATCAAGCTCGTCGACCTCATCGTCCACAACATCCTGGGCGCGTAGGACCGCCCGCCCGGGCGCTGCGAGCGCGATCATGCCCCTGGTGAC
>DATAUL010000551.1:0-4013 GCA_036268255.1 Solirubrobacteraceae bacterium
CACGGTTCCGAAATGCCATTCGCCGTCAGCGCCGCAGTGCCACAGCAGGTACCTGGTCCCGGCGGGGACGTAGCTGACGTTGCCGTGCTCATCGACGACCGGGCAGCCGTGTCCCCCTCCTGTCGGGTCGACCGCCTGCGCATAGGCGGGCGCCGCAGCGACCGACGCGCACGCCAGCCCGAGCGCAGCCAGTGCTCCGGCGCGGCGGCCCAGTGAAGCGGCGCGTGAGGCGAGGTTGATCTTGGTCATAGTGGCTCTCCGTCCGGTGATGGGTGTTTGGATGACCACTGCATCCTCGCTGCGGCGCCGCCCCCGAGATAGGCACCCTAGGTGTGCTCTGTGCCCACTCCCGAAGCCACAGTCATGGGCTCCGGCTCGAAAGAGCCTCGCCGAGCACCACGAGGAGGATCACGTCGAACGGTTCGAGCGTGCTGAGCTCCCGTCGGCCCGCGATCCGCGTCACCAGAAAGATGAAGAAGAACACGACGGCGGCGCGGATGACGAGGTCCATGAGGGCTACTAGGGAAAGATCGTCAGGGAGCGGTGTACACGGGTGATCAACGCCGCGCCGTTGTCGAGCTCGACGTCCTCGCGTCGTTTGCCGACGTTGGTCGGGTTGACCTGGAAGTAGAGCCAGACGATCAGCTTGATGACCGGCGGCGAGCGCGTTGTAGAAGAGCACGACGCGTCCGTCGAGGTTGGTCTGGCTACTCGGGTTGTATTCGGTTGCTGCCTGTCGCTCCTGCTCTCGTGCGTCTGACGCCAGGCCTGCGAGAGGGCCGTCTCTTGGCTGCGGCAGGTGAACGTCGGATAGTGGTGTGCAGCGTCGGGGATCGGGTATTGGACGGACACCGGACCTATAAGACCGACGGAGGTATGTCGTGGCGAAGGATCATGGATCGAGCGTGAAGGACGACAAGCAGTACGAGGGTTTGCGCAAGAAGGGGATGAGCAAGTCCCGCGCGGCGTCGATCGCCAATAGTCCCGACGCCTCGAAGAAGGGCGGAAAGAACTCCGGCGGCGGTAGCTCGAGCGGCAGTCAGAGCAGCCGCAGCAGCGGAAGCGGTAGTGGCGGAAACCGCGCGCAGAAAGCCGCCGCGGGACGTAAGGGCGGCAAGAAGTCGAGCTAAGGGACGGCCGCGCCGGCGCCTCGGCCGGCCGGCTGGCTGGGTGTACCGCACACAGCCACCAGAAGTGGCCGCGCGCCCGATTGTGTTGCCCTTCAGTTCGTCTGGCACTGCTCCCAATGGATCGGGTGATCTATGAGCCCAGCGCCGGGTAGGCGGCGGCGACTGCGATCCCGTAGACGAGGTGGTAGGAGACCTCGAGCACGAGCTCGAGCGGCGGGTACTCCCACACCGGCGGGCGAGCTTCATCGCGGGCAGCTCGAGCAGGCTTGCGCCTCACACGGCCGTACCGAACGCCAATCCCGCGACGTATGGCCGGGGTGTCGCCGATCGCGTCGGTGAGCGCGTAGACCGCCCCCCAGCTCGCCCCGCTGCCGCGCACCTTGGTGACAGCCCTCTGATGGACGGTCATCGCCGCGGTGCCGGCCATCCAGGCGGCGAGCCCGCTGCCCGTTCTCGAAACGTCCGATCTGTATGCCTCTGACCTCGATCTTTTTGCCGGTCGCCGTGACACCGTTGAAGTCGCCGTGATGGGTGCCGGTGAGCATGTTGGGTTCAGCCGGCGGGCTTGAGGATGACCTTGGTCCAACCCGCGTCGCGGTGATCGAAATGCGTGTAGGCATCGGGTGCTTCGGCCAAAGGCAGCTCGTGGGAGATCAGAAACGACGGCTTGGCCTTGCCGGCCTCGATCAGGTCACGCAGCTTGCGGTTATACGCCTTGACGTTGGCCTGGCCGGTGGCCATCGATCTCGCCGGTGGCCTTCACCGACGCCACAGACACCGGCCAGACGCGGCCGCCGATCCCGGCCCCAACTCGGTGAGGAACTCCCACACCTTCCGAGCCGCCGGCCGCGCGAGCACCCGCTGCGCGTCCACGGCGTCGAACACCCCCAGAGCGGGCACCACCAACGGTCAAAGTCGTCTGCGTGCAGCTCCAGCAGCTGTTGCTCGATCGGGACCGTTAGCCCACGCGGCGTGTCCGCGGTCCCACCGACCCGCAGGTCACGTTCTCGATCTTCGGGATCGACCGTCTCCCGGAGCTCCTCGGCCACCCCAACACATCAAGCACGCTGGTCAAAGCCGAATCAAAGGCGTCCGGTACCGCGATGACGCCAACACGCATTGCCGCCACGCTACTCGGAGAGCCACAAGACACTCACCTGGGATCAGAGGGATCAAGTCGGGCGTGGCGCAAACGTCGTGCCGGCGCTGGTCCCAACGCGGCCCCGTCACCGAGGTGCGCGCAACCGTTCCAGACCACGTTGATGTCCAGAAGCGTGATTCGACGAGCGTTCGAGGCGGCCGCCCGCCGGAGAGCAACGGCTCGAGGCGTCACAGACTTGCCCGGCGGACCGGCGCTGGCATATGGTGCACATGCCGTGACCCGCTGACGACACTGTTGCCTGGAGGTTCGCGATGAGTGCTGCAAGGAAGACCCGTGTGGCTGGCGTGGCTGCTGGGAGCATGCTCGCGGCCCTCGGCGTGCTGGCGTTGGCGAGCGGCGGCGCCGGCGCGAAGGCGGCCCTGGGTGCCCGCCCGTCCGCTCAATCAGTGCTCCCACCGCCCACGCTGGGGCGTTGCCTGCAGGTCCTGCATGTGGCCTGCTACACGCCGCCACAGCTGCAGCGCGCCTACGATCTGCGGCCGCTGTACCGCAAGGGCCTGAACGGCAAGGGCAGCACGATCGTGATCGTCGACCCGTTCGGCTCCCCGACGATCGGCTCCGATCTGCGGGTATTCGACCACGCCTTCGGGTTGCCCAACCCGCGGGTGCTGCGCGTCGTGCAGCCGGTCGGCGCGGTTCCCCCGTTTAACCCCAAGAACGCGGGCATGGTCGACAAGGCCGCTGAGACCACACTCGACGTGGAGTGGTCGCACGCCATCGCCCCCGGCGCGAGCATCCTGCTGGTCGAGACGCCGGTGCAGGAGAACCCGGCCGGTCGCGGCTTTCCGCAGTTCATGGCGGCCGAGAACTACGTCATCGACCACAATCTCGGCGACGTGATCAGCCAGAGCTTCAGCCTGCCCGAGCAGAACTTCGGCCGCGTCCGCATCGCCCGGCTGCGCTTGGCTTACCGCAACGCCGAGCGCCATCACGTTACGGTGCTGGCGGCCTCCAACGACAACGGCGTGAGCGGCCCCAAGCCCAGGCGGGGCCTGTACGCCCATCGCGTCGTGGAGTGGCCTGCCTCGGATCCGCTGGTCACCGCCGTCGGCGGCACCAAGCTCCATCTGAACGCCGCGGGCCGGCGGACATCGCCCGACACCGTGTGGAATGACACCTACAACCCGCTGATCTCCAAGGGGACTAGCAACTCGCCACCGCCGGTCCCGTGGGCGAGCAACGGCGGAGTGTCGTTGATCTTCTCCCGCCCGTCCGACCAGGACGGGGTGCGCGGGATCGTCGGCGACAGCCGCGGCGTCCCCGACGTGTCGATGAGCGCGGCGTTCAGCGGCGGGGTGATGCTGTACGAGACGTACCCGGGCGCGGTGGCCGGAGGCTGGTCGCCGGCGAACGGCGGCACCAGCGAGGCCACGCCGGAGTTCGCCGGCATCATCGCGATCGCCGACCAGTACGCCCGAACCCGGCTGCACAAGGGTCGCGTCGGGCTGATCAACCCGGCGCTGTACCGGCTGGCGCGTTCCCACGCCTCCGGAATCGTCGATGTCACGAAGGGCAACAACACCGTGGCGTTCCGATCGGCACCAGGCAAGACGACGACGGTCAAGGGCTACGCCGCCCGGCGAGGATACGACCTCGCCACCGGCGTGGGCACGATCGACGCCGCCCGGTTCGTGCCCGAGCTGGCCAACGCCGGCTGACGGCGCGATGCTTGGTCGGTTGAGGTCATGACGGTCCGCGCTTTGCTTGAGCAGACTGCCGGG
>DATAUL010000552.1:0-13649 GCA_036268255.1 Solirubrobacteraceae bacterium
AGGTGTCGCCGCGCCCCGCGTCAGGGCGCGGTGCCCACAGCGGCGGCGACGAGCTCTCGAATCCCCGAACATTGTGACTCTAAGTCGCTCGCCATCGCGGTGTCAAGCCGAGCGACACAGCAAACAACGGAGGTTTGCGCCTGAAGCCGTACAGATTGATCTGACGATTGCACGGTGATGGAGGTGAGTGTGTCGAGGGTTACATGTCGGGGGTGACTCATGTGGTCATGCGGCCGTCGAGCGGTGCGCCCGTGTCGCGGTAGCGGCTGGTCATCTGCTGCTGCTCGATCAGGGAGACCCGATCCCAGAACTCGATCGACATCTCGACGATGCGACACACGTGATAGTGCCACCCACCGTCCAGCCGGGCTCGCCGAGGCGATCGGTCACCCACAGCAGCCGGCGCGCGGGGTGGCGACCAGCATGGCAGCGAGGGCGACGAGCACGGCCGCCGCCCGGTCCGTAGAGCCCGACCTCGTTCATGTTGGGGTGTGACGGGGGGGAGGCGGTGATCCGCGGCATCCAGCTCTTGAGGAATTGATCGACCCGCCGCAGGCGGCCGGGCGAGCCGTCCTGGCACTTGGGCCAATCGTGCCCGTCGGCGCACGTGTTGGGCGTCACGAACGAGTAGTTGGGGGTGCTCGAGATCCGGCCGAGGTCACGGCCCAGCGGCGTCAGCGACACGACGTGCGTATCGCAGTACGCCTTGTGGCCGATGATCGATCGGAAGTACATGAACGGGTTGTGCCGGGTCGCGTAGCTGTCGTCCTTGGGACCGGTGGAGTCGGTGAGGTCGATTCCGCCGATCGGAGGATGTCCGCACGCCGGCCCGTTCTTGGTCATCACCCTGCCGTCGCGGTGGGCCTTGTTGCCCATGTCCTGGGCGTACTCGCGCCAGGTCAGGTGCTCGGCGGTGAGCTGATCGGCGATCGTGTGGACGTAGCGCACTCTGCGAGACCAGTGTCTTGGTCAGCTAGGGGGTGAACGTGTGGCCGCTGGCCCCGAACGTATAGGCGAAGTTCTCGTTCTCGAGGTCGATCACCCAGACGTGCTTGATCGGCGGCGGCGTGTACGCCGCGTGGGCCGCGGGCACAGCGACGAGCAGACCGGCGAGTACGGCCGCCAATGCGAGCACCCGGGCGACGGGTTGGCGGTTCATGTGTATCTCCCTACGTTCGTCGCGTGCCGTGCTCACCGCGCGGGCACGTTATTCGCGGCGGGGCCGCCTGGTGTTAGCCAGCTGTGACGCTAGGAGCGGCCGAACTGCGGGTCGCTCGTCAACCCCGCGCGGGACTCCAGGCGACCCGCCAGCTGATAGCCGAAGCCGGCGTCGCTCGGCGTTGTCAGCGCGACGTCGTACCAACCGCCGGAGTGGCCGGTGTGGATCGTGATCTCGCCGCTGTGGCGCAGCTCCACCTGCTGGTCGTTGCCATACGCGTCGGCGACGTCGACGAGGACCGGCGGCTGATGGCGGCGGCGGCCGGGGCGGTCGCCGCTATCGATCAGCCGGAGCCTGAGCCTGCCGGTGTCATGCTCGACGTGGGCCTTGACCTGCAGCACCGTCGCGGGAGTGCCGGCAAAGTGGCGGAAGAAGCCGTTCGGGCCGTGGAGACTGAGGTCGTAGGTGCCCGGGTTGGCGAGTGTGATCGCGATCTCATCCCCGGCGCCGATCGTGTAGCTGTAGGGCGCACCGGCGACCGTCAGCGATCGTGCCTGGATGTGAACGCCGAGCCTGCCGCGGTTGTTGACCGCGAGGTTGAGCGTCTTGGGGCCGGCGTCGAAGTCGACGGCGAAGCGGTAGCCGAGTCGGCGCGACGGGCGGACCCCAGGCTCCTGGGCCGGCACCGAGCCCGACGCCGGCGGCGTCGGGTGATAGACGGCGCTGGCGGTGCCGGGCGGCTTGTAGGCCTCGACGTCGGGCAGCGCCGGAACCGAATCGGACGCGCTCTCAACATCGAACGCCGAGGTCAGATCGCCGCAGATGGCCCGCCGCCATGGGGTGATGTTGGGTTCATCGACGCCGAACCGCGCCTCGATGAAGCGGATCAACGAGGTGTGGTCGAACGTCTCGGAGGAGACCCACCCACCGGAGCTCCACGGCGAGACGACCAGCAGCGGCACACGGACGCCGAGGCCATACGGTCCGACCACCCCGTTTGAGCCGCCCGGTGTCCCGCCCGTGCCATTGAACAGTTCGTTGTTAAGTGGCACGGTCGACTGCCCAGGCAGCGCGCCCACGTTCGGGTAGGGGCCGACGACGTGGTCGAAGAAGCCGTCGTTCTCGTCAAAGGTGATGAGCAGCGCCGTCTTCGACCACACATCCGGGTTGCTGGTCAGCGCGTTGAGCACCGCGGCCGTGTACCAGGCGCCGTAGCCGGCGGGCCACGCCGGGTGCTCGGTGTACGCCTCGGGGGCGACGATCCAGGAGACGCTCGGCAGCTGGTTGCTCTTGACGTCGGCAGCAAGGATGTCGAAGAAGCCGCCGCTGCTCTTCACGTTGGTTCCGGTGCGGGCGTTCTCGTACAGCGGGCTGCCGGGAGCAGCGTTCTGGTAGTTGTGGAAATACAGCAGCGAGTTGTCGCCGTAGTTGCCGATGTACGGGTCGGTCCCCCAGCCCCAGGAGTGGGCGGCGTCGAGGCCGGCCCCCTGGTCCTGGTAGATCTTCCAGCTGATTCCGGCGGCCTGGAGCCGCTCCGGATACGTCTGCCAGCCGTAGCCCAGCTCGTCGTTGGCGATCACCGGGCCGCCGTTCTTGCCGTCGTTGCCGTCCCAGCCAGTCCACATGTAGTAGCGGTTGGTGTCAGTCGGACCCAGCATCGAGCAGTGGTAGCCGTCGCAGACGGTGAAGGCATCGGCCAGCGCATAGTGAAACGGGAGGTCTGCCCGCTGCATGTGGGCCATCGCGGTGGTGGTCTTGGCGGGTATCCACTGATCCCAGTTGCCGCCGTTGAACATCTGGTGGGTCCCGTCCCAGCTGTGGTCCAGATCCTCGATGAAGGTGAGCGCCAGGTTCGCGACATCCGGGCGGAACGGCGGCGTGACGGTGCCGGCGTCGGCCTGGTACCAGACCGGCTTGCCGCTCGGCAGCGTCACCGGGTGCGGGTCGCCGAACCCACGCACCCCGCGCATCACGCCGAAGTAGTGATCGAAGGCCCGGTTCTCCTGCATCAGCACCACGATGTGCTCTACGTCGTTAAGCGAGCGGGTTGCCCGGTTCGCCGGGATCGCCAGCGCGCGAGCGATGCTGTCCGACAGCATCGTCGCGGCGATGCTGCCACCCGCAAGCTGGAGGAACCTACGCCGATTTACCGACTGCATCCGCATCACCAGCCTGATATCCACGGGCAGCGCCCATGCGCTCCCCTGCTCTGAGGACCTGGGGCCAACCGGCCCAGTCAAACGCGGTCGGGATGGTAATCGGCTCGGCGGCGGCGTTCATCCCCGCTCACAAGACTCTCACAACAAAATCACGCGCACTGCGACATGCGCGAGTTCTTGCGCGCGCTGGAGAGGACCGGTAGTCTTACCGAGCGAAAATGCCTTTTGATTATCGAAACTGAAGGCGAGGGCGACGCCATGGGCGATCAAGGCAGCGATGACCCAGCGAGTCTGTCCCGGCGTGACCTGATCCGGGGCGCGGGACTGGGGTTGGGCGCCCTGTACATCGCCGGATGCGGCGGCAGTTCGCAGAAGCTGCCGGGCACGACGTCGACGAAGGCGAGCTCGACCGCCGGGGTGGGGGTTCCGGGACCGCCGGCGAGCGGCGGTCAGCAGGGCGGCTCGATCGTGGTCGGGTGGGAGCAGGAGGGCAATTCGTTCGATCCGGCGATCGGCTATGACCTGATCAGCTGGGACTCGCTGTGCAACTGCACGACGGCCGCGCCGATGATCTTCGGCGCCGAGGGCGAGGGGCCGTTCCCCAACGCCGCCGCGTCGGTCGACATCAGCGACGGCGGGACGCTGTACACCATGCACCTGCGACCCGGCGTGCGCTTTCAGAACGGCCGCACCGTCACCGCCCACGACTACGTCTACTCGTGGGGCCGGGTGCTCGACCCGAAGATCGCCTCGTGGGCGGCGAGCTACCTGTACCCGATCGAGGGCGCCGAGGCGGTGTTCAACGGCAAAGCCAAGACGGTCAAGGGGCTGACGGTCGCCGACCCGATGACGCTGAAGATCCGGCTGCGCTCGCCGGACATCACGTTCATCAACATCCTCGCCCAGCCGTACTTGACGGCCGTGGCCAAGGAAGCCGTCACGCGTTACGGCGCCAAGTTCGCCAAGCACGTCGTCTCGACCGGCCCGTTCACGCTGACCAGCTATGACCAGCAGGGGCAGACCGCCGTGTTCAAGCGCAACCCGCACTACTTCTGGAAGGGCCTGCCCTACCTGGACAGCGTCATGTACCGCTGGGGCACGAGCGCGCAGACCGAACTGCTCCAGCTCCAGCACGGCAACGTCGACTCGATCGGGCCCGGCATCGGGCCGTCGCTCGTCCCGCAGGTCTCCGCCCAGCCCTCGCTGGCCAAGTACGTGGTCAAGGTCCAGCTGCCCGCCGTGCGGTGGATCGGCCTCAACCTCAAGCGCGAGCCGTTCACGGACATCCGCGTGCGCCAGGCGCTCAACTGGGCGATCAACCGCGAGCAGATCACCCGGATCGGCTACGGCGAGAGCGTCCCCTGGGGTCTGCCGTTCCCGGAGAACCTGCCCAGCTTCCACCGGGTCGCCACGCAGTACGGCTATGACCCGCAGAAGGCCAAGGCGCTGCTCGCCGCCGCCGGGGCGCACAACCTCTCCTTCCAGCTGACGACGACGTCCGACGACCCGAACCCCAGCATCGCTCAGATCCTGCAGCAGCAGTTCAAGGCGGTCGGCGTCAACATGTCGATCCAGACTGTCTCCGACTCCGCCTACAACACGTCCACTGAGAAGAAGAACTTCACGGCGGCACCCGTCCACTGGTACCAGGTGCAGCCCACAGCGCTCGACATCCTGGACTCCAACTACACGACCAATGCCTCATCGAACTACTGGAACTACTCAAATTCCAAGGTCGACAAGCTCGCCGCCCAGGCGCTGGGCGCGCCCAGCACCGCGCAGAGCAACGTGTATCTCGCCGAGGCCGAGAAGCTGATCGCCGCCGATGCGCCCGGACTGTTCCTCGGCAGCCTGAACTTCATCGACGGCCGTTCTCCCGCCCTCCAGAACTTCCACTACAACGTCTTCTACGGCACCTATTACGACCGCCTCTGGAAGTCGGCTTAGCCGGCTTTCGGTAGCGAGAGCTCGCCCGCGGCCGAACGCGTCGCTGGCCGTCGGGCTGGGGCTGCTCGGCGCGCTGGTCCTGTTCGCCCTGATCGCGCCGGTGTTCGGGCAGCCGGACAAGATCTACGCCAACGGGATCTCGGCCAAAGGGCTGCCGCTGCCGTTCGGCGCCTCCGGCCACATCCTCGGCACCGACTCGATCGGCCGCGACATGCTGACCCGGCTGGCCTATGGGGGCCGGACCACGCTCGAGGTCGCGTTCATCGCGAACATCACCTCGATCGGCGTCGGCGCGATCGTCGGCGTCGTCGCCGGCTTTCTGCGCGGGGTCACCGAGCTCGTGCTGATGCGGATCACCGAGGTGTTTCTCTCGGTTCCGACGGTCATCTCGGGACTGGCGCTGGCCAGCGTCCTCGGGCAGGGCGTGTTCGGCGTCATCGTCGTCGTCACCGCGCTGTACTGGGCGTGGACGGCGCGGGTGATCTTCGGTGAGACGCTCGCCCTGCGCAAGCGGCCGTTCGTGGAGGCGGCCATCGCCCAGGGCGTGCCGAGCGCGACGATCATGCGCCGCCACATCCTTCCCCATCTCCTGTCGCTGCTGCTCGTGATCTCGGCGCTCAACGGAGCGGCGGTGGTGGCGATCGGCGCCGGGCTCTCCTATCTGGGAGCGGGCGTTCAGCCCCCCACGCCGGAGTGGGGGGACATGCTCAACTCGGGACAGGCGGCGCTGGAATACATGCCCCACGAGGTGGTCGAGCCACTCGTCTGCGTCGTGCTCACCGTGCTGGCGTTCGTGCTGATCGGCGATGGCATCGCCCGCCGCGGCTCCGTCTCCCTGCGCAGGTCATGGCTCGATATCTAGCCGCCCGGATCGGTCTCGGCGTGCTGACGATCCTGGCCGTCGTGCTGTTCACGTTCCTGCTGATGTTCGTCGTCCCGGGCGACCCGGCCCGCACGATCGCCGGTCCCCGGGCCACACCGCAGGTGCTGGCGCTGGTGCGCGCCAACCTGCACCTCGGACAGCCGGTGCTCGCCCAGCTCGGCCACTATCTCGCGGGCATCGTCCAGGGCGACTTCGGGATCTCCTACGTGCAGAAGGAATCGGTGTCCTCGATCATCGGCGGGCGCCTGCCGGCGACCGCAGAGCTCGGCCTGGCCGGCCTGGCGGTCGAGCTCGTGCTCGGCGGGGCGCTCGGGGTGTGGGACGGCCTGCGGGAGAAGCGCAGCCGGTGGCTGGCGGTCGTCAACGTCGGCTTTCTCTCGGTGCCGTCGTTCTCACTCGGCTTCCTGCTGCTACTCCTGTTCGGCTACGAGCTGTCGCTGTTTCCGATCGACGGCGGTACCGGCGGTGACCGGATCGTGTTGCCGGCGCTGACCCTGGGGTTGTTCGGGATGCCGTACTACGCCAACGTGGTGCGCGACGCGATGCAGGAGACGCTGGCCGCCCCGTACACGCGCACGGCCGTGGCCAAGGGCCTCTCCCGGCGCCAGGTCCTGCGCCACCACGTGCTGCGCAACGCGCTCTCGCCGGCGCTGACGATGGCCGGCCTGGATTTCGCGATCCTGCTCTCCGGCGTCGTGTTCGTGGAGACGGTCTTCGACTGGCCGGGCATCGGACAGCTGCAGACCCAGGCCTTTTACAACGTCGACCGTCCCGTCCTGATGGGGACCGTCGTCGTGGCCGCCGTGCTCGTGGTCGTCGCCACGCTGGCGATCGACCTGATCCGGATGGCGATCGATCCTCGCACCCGGCTGGTCAGCCAATGACCGCCACGCTGCGCTCGAGCGGCCTCGCCGTCACCGATCTGCACGTCCACTACGGCGAGCGCCACGCCGTGCGCGGTGTCTCCTTCGCCGTCGCCCGGGGCCAGACGCTGGCGATCGTCGGCGAATCCGGGTGCGGCAAGTCCTCCACGGCACTGGCGGTCTCCCGGCTGCTGCCGGTCGGCGCGACGACCGAGGGCAGCGCCGTCGTCGGCGACCTCGATATCTCATCGGCGACCGGCGACGAGCTGCGCAACGCCCGCGGCAGGGTCGTCGCCTACATGCCCCAAGACGCGATGGCGGCCCTGAACCCCGTGCAGTCGGCGGGACGGCAGATCGCCGAGGTGCTGCGCCTGCGCCGCGGGGTCGACCGCGGGCAGGCGGCGGCCGGGGCGGTCGACCTGCTCGAAGACGTCGGGATCAACGAGCCCGACGCGGTGGCCCGCCGTTACGCCCACGAGCTCTCAGGCGGCATGCGACAGCGGGTGATGCTGGCGATCGCGCTGGCGGCGCGCCCGCAGGTGCTGATCGCCGATGAGCCGACGACGGCGCTCGACGTCACCGTGCAGGCGGGGATCCTGGCGCTCGTGCGCGAGCTCGTCGTCGCCGACCAGATGGCGCTCGTGTGGATCACCCACGACATCGGGGTGGTGGCCGAGATCGCCGACACGGTGGCGATCATGTACGGCGGCCTGATCGTCGAACAGGGACCGGTGGAGACGATCTTCGAGCACCCGGCGCACCCGTACACGCAGGCGCTCGTGCAATCCCCGCGCGACAGCCGCCACGCCCCG
This sequence comes from Solirubrobacteraceae bacterium, assembly GCA_036268255.1. GTDB lineage: Bacteria > Actinomycetota > Thermoleophilia > Solirubrobacterales > Solirubrobacteraceae > Palsa-465. The sequence continues at coordinate 7,824 of DATAUL010000552.1, forward strand.
CCGAAGGCGGCCTTCAACGCGATCCCCGGATCGCCGCCGCTCGGCGACTTCCCCTCCGGCTGTCCGTTTCACCCCCGCTGTCCGGCGGCGCTTAAGGTCTGCCCGCAGACGATGGCGGCGACCGTCGAGCTCGAACCGGGCCACGTGTGCGCCTGCCATCTGACGAGCGCGCCGGCATGAGCGCCGAGCCGCTGATCGAGCTCGTCGACGTCCACAAGCGCTACCGCGCGGTGCACGCGCTGGCCGGCGTGTCGCTCAGCGTGATGCCGGGGGAGACGCTCGGCATCGTCGGCGAGTCAGGGTGTGGCAAGAGCACGATCGCCCGCCTCGTGATGGGCCTGGAGAAGCCCTCCGGCGGCGAGCTGCGCTTCCGCGGTGAACCGTATCCGCGCAGCCCGCGGCGGCTGCGCCAGATCCGGCGGCGGGTGGGCATCGTGTTCCAGGACCCGTATGACTCGCTCGATCCCCGCTTCACGCTCGAGCACCTCGTCGACGAGCCTCTGCGAGCCCACGGCCTGCCCCGCGGACGCGCCCGGATCCAGGAGCTGCTCACCTCGGTCGGGATGGAGAACGCCGACCTGGACTCCTACCCCGGTCAGTACTCCGGCGGCCAGCGCCAGCGGATCGGCATCGCCCGCGCGCTCGCGCTCGAGCCCGACGTGATCGTCTGCGACGAGCCGACGTCGGCGCTCGACGTGTCGGTCCAGGCGCAGATCCTCAACCTGCTGCTCACGCTGCAACGGGAACGTGGCCTCGCCTATCTGTTCATCTCCCACGACCTCGAGGTGGTGCGGCGGATGAGCGACCGGCTGGCGGTCATCTACGCCGGCACGATCGTCGAGGAGGGCGCCGCGCCGCTGATCACCTCGGCGCCCAGCCATCCGTACACGCGCGCGCTGCTCGACGCCGTACCGGCGACGCGGCCGAGCGAACGCCACGTGTCAGAGCCGCGCGTACTCCCGGAGCCGCTGGGCGCCGAGCGGACCGCCTGCCTGTTCGCGCCCCGGTGTCCGCGGCGCGCCAAGCGCTGCCTCACCGACGTCCCGCAGCTGCGGTCACACGACGATCGGCTGGTGGCATGCCATTTCCCGCTGCAGGGCGGCGATCAGGCGGGCTCGGAGACCGCGGCGCCATCGAGCAGCGCCTCGTTCCAGGCCTGAAGCGCCCGCGCCCGCTGGGTGAAGCGGTGCAGCGGGTACTCGAGCGTGAAGCCGATCGCGCCGCTCACCTGCTGGCAGGCCGCGCACGCTCCGGCGATCGCCGCCCCCGCGTGGGCCAGCGCGTCGCCGTCCGCCGGCCCGGAACCGGCCAGCAGCGCCACTCCGCGTACCGCCGTGGCGGCGCCGGCCAACAGCTGCTGAACGGGGGCCAGGGCGGCGAGGGTCGAGCCGAACGCCACACGCTGACGGGCATAGTCGACGGTCAGCCCGAGCGCCTCCTCGCCCAGCCCGGCCAGATAGCCGACGCCGGCGGCCAACCACGCATCCCAGGCGACCGCCGTCACGGCGTCGCCGGCGGGTCCGAGCTCGAGTACCTGGTGCACGTCCAGACCATCCGCCGATGGACGGCGTTGGGCGCGCAGCAGCGCGCGCCGCGCGCCGTCGCGCACGACCACTGCCGGGGTCGACGGTCCCACGCAGCGCACGAGATCGTCCACGGCCGGACTTCCTCCGAGCAGCCGATCGACGTGCCACATCGAGGCCAGGCGGCGCCCGAGCTCGACCGCGCCCAGCCCCGCGCACACGACGAGCGACGCGTCCTCGGCAAGCGAATCCCAGCCGAGCTCCTCCAGCGCGGCGCTCAACGCGGGGTCGGGGGCGACGCCGACCTCCCCGGGAGCCCAGTCCGCCGCGGCGGCCCCACCGTGTCGCGAGACGACCCCGGCGACACTCGTGGCGAACTCCCGGGCGTCACTCAGGCTTGCGGATCCCGGCATGAGGCCATCACCTCCTCGGTGTGCTCGCCGAGCGAGGGGACCCCGCGCGCGGCCGGCGTCACGACGCCGTCGATCTTGAACAGCGACCCCAGCAGCTTGACCTCGCCGACCCCGTCGCGCTGAACGGACTGCACGAGCCCGTTGGCCGCCACCTGCTGATGCGCGTAGAGCTGGTCCAGCAGGCGGACCTCGGCCGCGGGGACGCCGGCGGCGCGAAAGCGCCTCACCCACACGCGGACGGTGTCCGCCGCCAGCCGCCGCTCGAACTCGGCCACCAGCCCCCGCCGCTGCGAGCGCTCGGCCGCGTCTGACGGCCACGCCTGCGGGTTGGCCGCCCACGGGTCATCGAGCCCGAGCACTGCGCCCGCCGCCACCCGCTGGCGCTCGTGCAGGCAGGCGAGCACGAAGAACCCGTCGGCGGCGGCATAGGCGCGGTAGTAGGGCTCGAGCTCCTCGGCGGCGCGCAGCGCGTCGCCGTGCGCGCGCAGGTCGTCGGCCGTCGCCAGCGCCGCACCGGGCTGTCGTCCACCGTCGAGCGCTTCCACAGAGACGAACCGCTGGGCCTGGACGGCCAGCGCCGCGCCCAGCAGCGAGACCTCGATCCCGGGGGCGCTGCCGCGTTCGCGCGCGAGCAGGCCGGTGAGCACCGCGATCGCCGCCAGCAGCCCAGCCGTGAAGTCGGCCATCGCGATCCCCCCGGCGCGCTGGGGGACCGCGGCGCCCGAGCCGGCGTTGGCGAGCAGCAGGCCCGACAGCGCCTGCGCGACGAGATCGAACGCCGTCAGCGACGCCTCCGGCCCGTCGGAGCCGAGCGCCGAGACGCAGCACCACACGGCGTCGGGGTTGACGTCGCGCACGCTCGTCCGGTCCAGGCCGAAGCGATCGGCGCGGAACGGCGGGAAATTGTGCAGCACGGCGTCGGCGGTGCGGATCAGGCTCCGGCTGGCGCGCCGGCCATCCTCGTGCTTGAGGTCGATCACGACGGAGCGCTTGTTGCGGTTCAGCGAGTAGAAGTACCGGCTCTCACCGTCCGCGAAGGGCTCGTAGAGCCGCCACGCGTCGCCCGCCGGCGGCTCCACCTTGATCACCTCGGCTCCCAGGTCGGCGAGCAGCATGCCGGCGAACGGCCCGGCGACGTATTGCGCGTACTCGAGCACGCGCAGGCCGGCCAGGGGCGGCGGGGCGGTGCTCATCTGGGCGGACACGCGAGGCCCCGCCGCGCGATCACGGTGCGCTGGATCTCGGCGGCACCCCCGGAGATGGTCGTCGCCACCGAGGCTCGCTGGAAGGCGGCCACCCGGCCGCGCAGGGTTCCGACGCCCTCCTCCAGCAGCCCCCCGGGGCCGAGCTGCTCCACGGCGAAGCCCGCCACCTGCTGCATCAGCTCGGCGATCGACAGCTTGGCCATGGAGCTCTGCTCACTCGCCGGCCGGCCGGCCTGGAGCAGTTCGGCGGCGCGACGGCCGTGCAGGCGAGCTGCCTGGGCGGCTCCCCGCAGTCGTCGAAACGTCCGCCGCGTCGCCGGATCTGTGACAAGCGGTTCCAGCGAATCGAGCAGCGAGCAGATCGTGCCGACCTTCTCGCTCGTCACGCGCTCGTAGTCGAGCGTGCCCATCAGAACGCGCCAGCCTCCGTGCAGTTCGCCGACGAGCTGGCCCGCGGGGATCTCGACGTCGGTCAGCTCGAGCTCGCCGATCGTGCCCCCGCCGAGCGTGCGGTGGGTCCGCACGGTGATCCCCGGGGTGTTGATGTCGGCGACGAGCACCGAGACGCCGCGATGACGCTCGCGCTGAGGGTCGGTGCGCACGGCGAGATAGACCCAGTCGGCGTAGTCGGCGCTCGAGGTCCAGATCTTGCGGCCGCCGACGATGAAGCGTCCGTCGTCGAGGCGAGCCCGCGTGCGCAGCGAGGCGAGATCGGACCCCGCGTCAGGCTCCGAGAAGCCCTGGCAGAAGAGCATCCGCCCGGCGGCCACCTCGGGGACGAGCCGCTCCTGCAACTCGGGACCGGCGAAGCGCAGCAGCGCGTTGCCGATCGTCTTGACCGACAGCAGGTACCCCGACAGCGGCAGCCACCGGTAGCCGAAACGCTCCTCGCAGGCCAGCGTGTGCAGTGAGCTCAGCCCGCGGCCGCCGAGCGCCTGCGGCCAGTGGATCCCAATCCAGCCGGCCTCCCCAAGCGCCCGGTAGACGGCGTGTGAGTCCCCGTCTGACGGCATGCCCTGGAAGCGCAGGGCCGGATCGGCGTTGACCACGTCGGCCAGCGAGCGGGCGAACGTATCGGCATCATCGGCGAGCTCTTGCACGGCGGGCGCGGCGTCGATGGTCACCGGCGCGCCCCGGACATGCTCATGTCGCGGTCGATCTCGCGCGCGGCGGCGAGCAGGCCACGCGTGAGCTGATCGCGAAACTCGGCGGTCGCGCGCCCGGCGGGCAATGAGACGTTGATCGCGCCGGTGCCCGGCCCGTCGATCCAGCGCACGGGCACGGCGATCGAGACGAGCCCGACCTCGTACTCCTCCTCGGAGACGGCCACCCCGGTCTGCCGGATCGTCGCCAGGCCGGCGGCCATCTGCGCCCACGTCGTTACGGTGCGCTCGGTGCGGGGCTCGTAGGGCTCGGGACCGAGGACGTCGCGGGCGACCTCCTCGGGCAGCTGGGCGAGCAGGCACCTGCCGAGCGCGGTGCAGTGCGCGGGCAGGCGCATGCCGACCGATGCTTGCGAGGTCAGCAGCCGGTCGCCGGACTCGCTGAGCAGATACACGACCTCGGCGCCCTGGAGGATCGCGACGTTGACGGTCTCCTGCAGGTCCGCGGTGAGCGCCAGCAGGTACGGGCGGGCGAGCTCGGGCAAGCGCAGGCCGGCCAGCAGCGCCGGCACCAGGCGAGCCATCTCGAGCCCGAGGCGCAGGCGGCGCGTCCCCGGATCGCGGTCCAGCCAGCCGCGCTCGGTGAGCAGCGCGGTGAGGCGGTGCACGGTTGGCATCGGCAGTCCGAGCGCCTCGGAGATCTGCTTCTGGGAGAGCTCGGAGCCGGCCGTCGCGAACAATTCCAGGACGTCGAGGCCGCGGGCGAGAGTCCCGACCGAATTCTCACTCATCGAAACTTGCTTCCGCATATCGGCAGTGGTTACTCTACGACCACCGTGAGTCCGCGTCAATCACAGCCCTCGACGGCGCCGGCCGGCGCCCGGCCGGTGCGCGTGATCTCCACCAGCTGGATCACCCTGACAGACGGCATCCGCCTGGCCGTGCGGGTGTGGCTGCCCGAGGACGCGGTCCAGTGCCCGGTGTCGGCGATCCTCGATTCGGTGCCCTACCGGCGCAGCGACGGCACCGCGATCGGCGACGCCGCGTGGGGCACCTACTTCGCCGCCCGCGGCCACGCCTTCGTGCGCGTCGACCTGCGCGGGAGTGGGGACTCCGGCGGGGTGATGGTGGACGAGTACACCGAGCGGGAACAGCTCGACTGCGAGGAGGTGCTCGCCTGGATCGCCGAGCAGCCGTGGTGCACCGGTGCCGTCGGCATGATCGGCGTCTCCTGGGGCGCCTTCGCCGGGCTGCAGATGGCCGCGCGCCATCCCGAGCAGCTCAAGGGCGTCGTCGCGATCCATGGCTCCGACGATCGCTATTCCGACGACGTGCACTACGCCGGCGGGTGTATCTCGGCGATGGACATGACCCAGTGGGCGACCTCGATGGCGGCCTACCTCAACCAGCCGCCCGACCCGCTGATCGTCGGCGACGCCTGGCGAGAGCAGTGGCGCACGCGCCTGGAGAACGCTCGGCTGTTCATCGAGCCGTGGCTCGGCCACCAGCGGCGCGATGACTACTGGCGCCAGGGCTCGGCCTGCGAGCACTACGCCGCGATCCGCTGCCCGATCTTCGCCGT
>DATAUL010000553.1:0-2101 GCA_036268255.1 Solirubrobacteraceae bacterium
GGCGGTGGCCAAGATCGAGTCCGCGCTCAAGCCGCTCGGGGCGCGCTCGCACTGGGGCAAGGTCACGAGCCTCCGCGCCGCCGACCTCCCTCCGCTCTATGAGCGCCTCGGCGACTTCCGGCACCTGCGCGAGGAGCTGGACCCGCGCGGAGCGTTCGTCAACGACTGGTTGCGGATCCACGTGCTCGGCGACTCGTGAGGCGCGTAGGCGTCGGCCCAACAGGCTTGGCATACTGAACTCTCCCCTCACGGGGGCGTAGCTCAGTTGGTTAGAGCGCCGGCCTGTCACGCCGGAGGTCGCGGGTTCGAGTCCCGTCGCTCCCGCTTCTCAAGTGTCCGTGGATCCTGGCGATTCGGCCTGGTCTCGCGGGGTTCGTCGCTTCATCGTGGATCCGGGCAACTGTCCCAGGCAACGTTCGCGGCCTCCCGGCCGACGAGACGGGGGCCGGGGTGTCCGAGTCGGCGTGAAGCGCGGCCAGTCCCAGGCGCGACTGCGGAGCGACCTTGAAGGCGGCGGGGTATGGTTGGTGCACCAACGACAGGAGGAGCGGGTGCAGTTCTACCTCAACGGGTTCTACGCGGGGGACCCGAGGGTCGTGCCCGTCGGCGACCGGCCGGCTGTGCGGCGGCTGGAGGAGGAGGATGAGGTCGACGTGCTCATCGTCGGTACCGGGCCGGCTGGCCTCGTCCTGGCCGCGCAGCTCGCTCAATTTGAGGGGATCACAACGCGGATTGTGGAGCGCCGCGCCGGGCCGCTTGAGCTTGGGCAGGCCGACGGGGTCGCGTGCCGGACGCTTGAGATGCTGGAGGCCTTCGGCCTGAGCGAGCGTCTGATGACCGAGGCGTATTGGGTCAACGAGTTGTCGTTCTGGCGGCCCGATCCGGCCGACTCCGGTCGGATCATCCGGTCAGGCCGAGCGCCGGACACCGATGAGGAGCTGTCGGAGTTCCCCCATGTCATCGTCAACCAGGCGCGGGTGCTCGAGTATCTGCTCGGCGTCATGCGCAGCTCCGCGCACCGGCTGTCGCCTGACTATGGGGTCAGCTGCGAAGGGCTCGACGTCGCGATGGACGGCACCCACCCGGTCCGGGTCAGGCTCGTCCGTGGCGAGGAGCGCTTCACCGTCGACGCCCGCTATGTCGTCGGCTGCGAGGGTGCCCGCAGCGTTGTGCGAGAGGCGATCGGTCTGAAGCTGCGCGGCGACGCCGCCAACCACGCCTGGGGTGTGCTCGACGTCTTGGCGATCACCGATTTCCCCGACATCCGTCTGAAGGCCACGATCCAGTCGACGAGCGGGAGCATCGTGCTCATTCCCCGTGAGGGCGGGTACATGGTGCGCTTCTATGTCGATCTCGGCGAGGTCACCGGGGAGAACCGCGAGCGCGTGCGCGCGATGAGCAGCAACGACGTGATGCGGGTCGCGGCGCGGGTGCTCGCGCCGTACACGATCGAGGTCAGGGAGGTGGCCTGGTTTTCGATCTACGAGGTCGCACAGCGCGTCACCGATGCATTCGACGACGCAACCGACCGTGACGGCATGCCGAGGATCTTCATCGCGGGCGACGCCTGCCATACCCACAGCGCCAAGGCCGGACAGGGCATGAACGTCTCGATGCAGGACGCCTTCAACCTCGGCTGGAAGCTCGCCGCGGTCCTGCAGCGCCGCAGCGATCCGGCGCTGCTTGCCACCTATTCCGCCGAGCGCCAGCCGGTCGCGCGAGAGCTCATCGACTTCGACCGGGAGTGGTCGGCGATGCTCGCCGCGCCGCCGCGCGACTCCGAGCATCCCGAACGCGGTGGCGTCGATCCGGCCGAGCTGCAGGACTACTTCGGGCGCCAGGGCCGCTACACCGCCGGGGTCGCCACCCGCTACGGCCCATCGGAGCTGACCGGTCCCACAGACCACGCGAAGCTCGCCAGCGGGTTCGAGATCGGGACGCGCTTTCATTCGGCCCCCGTCGTCCGGGTCAGCGACGCGCGCGCGATGCAGCTCGGCCACGTCGCCCGCGCGGACGGCCGATGGCGCCTCTACGTCTTCTCCGATCGCCCGGGCGAACGTCTCGCCGGCCTGTGCGCGTGGCTCGGCGAGGACGTGAGCTC
>DATAUL010000554.1:0-10120 GCA_036268255.1 Solirubrobacteraceae bacterium
AAGGACGTGGCCAACTTCGTGGCCACCTACGCGGGCCGCCTGGCGCCCAAGCTGACCGGCGTCGTGAACTGCCAGAACAAGCCGATCGGCACGCTGCCCCAGCCGGGGCAGACGACCGCGCCGGCGACGCCGGGCCCGACCGGCAACACGGGCTCAGCGACCCCGAAGAGCTCCAACCCCAAGCAGGGTGCGGGCAACGGCGCAGCCGGCGGCTGACGACCGGCCCGGAGCCCGGCGATGCTCGACATCAGGCTGATCCGACGCGATCCCGACGAGGTCGTCGCGGCGCTCTCGCGCCGGGGACCGCAGGCGGCCGAGACGATCACCGAGGTGCTGGAGCTCGACGAGCGCTGGCGCGGGCTGACCACCGAGCTCGAGCAGCTGCGCTCCGAGCGGAATCAGGCCTCGAAGGCCCTGCGCGGCGCGCCGGACGAGGCCCAGCGCGCCCAGCTCGCTGAGCTGGCGGCGCGCGGACGCGCGCTGTCTGACGAGGAGTCCGCCGTCCGGGCGCGACGCGACGCGGCCCTGGCGGCGCTGCCCAATCTTCCCCTGACCGATGCGCCGGACGAGGACACGGTGCTGCGCGAGGTCGGCCAGCGCACCCCCGAGGGCCGAGATCATCTCGAGCTGGCCGGCGAGCGGATCGACATGGAGCGCGGCGCTCGGCTGTCGGGCTCGCGCTTTGCGTACCTGCGCGGCGAGCTCGTGATGCTCGAGCTGGCGCTCGTGCGCTACGCGATGGACAAGCTCGCCGGCGAGGGCTTTGAGCCGGTCATCCCGCCCGTGCTCGTCCGCGAGCAGGCTCTGTTCGGCACGGGCATGCTCCCCGACACCGAGCAGCAGATCTACCAGCTGCCCGAGGACGACCTATACCTGGCGGGCACCTCCGAGGTCGCTCTGGCCTCCCTGCATCGCGACGAGATCCTGGCCGCCGACACCCTGCCGCGGCGCTACGCCGGCTTCTCCAGCTGCTTTCGCCGCGAGGCGGGTGCGGCCGGCAAGGACACCCGCGGGATCTTCCGCGTGCACCAGTTCGACAAGGTCGAGATGTTCAGCTTCGTGGAGCCCGACCAGGCGGTCGCCGAGCACGAGCGGCTGCTGGCGACCGAGGAGTCGATCATGCGGGAGCTCGAGATCCCGTATCGGGTGGTGAACATCGCCGTGAACGACCTCGGGGCGTCGGCGGCGATGAAGTACGACGTCGAGGCGTGGCTCCCCGGCCAGGGCCGCTATCGCGAGCTGACCTCGGCCTCGAATACGACCGACTACCAGGCGCGGCGGCTGGACATCCGCTACCGCCCGGCCGACGGCCGTCCGGCCCACCTGGCGACGCTCAACGGCACCGCGGTGGCCGTCGGGCGCACGATCATCGCGCTGCTGGAGAACGGGCAGCAGGAGGACGGGTCGATCGTACTGCCGGCCGCCCTCCACGGACTCGGCGCGCCGGGCGTGCTGGCGTCGGCGATCTAGGGCGCTCAGCGCGCTGCGGCGTTGCGCGCTTCGGCGCGGGGAACGGCGCGAAGCGTCGGGCCCCGTCCGCTGTCGAGCACGATCAACGCGGCCCGCGGCGGTCCGCAGGTGGCAATGCGCGCGCGCATCCGCACACCGAACGTGTTCCACGGCCGCACGACGGCGCGGGCGGTGTCCGGATCCTGGCCATCCGCTGCCTGGGCGACCGCGGCCGCGAATCCGGTGCGACCCGCCTCGGCGTCGGCGGGCACCAGCAGTTCCGCGACGGGTTTGTCGACGGCCATCTCCTCGCTCATCGCCAGCAGCGTCTGCGCCTCGCGAGACATGGCCTGCACGAGCAGGGAGGAATCGACGACCAGGAACGCGTCGCGGGTGTCCGGGACCGCGTCCTCGCGCGTCTCGAGCAGGAGCCCCAGTCCGCAGGAGGTGCAGACCCGCGCCGTCGGGGGCGGTGCCGCCCCGGTCGGCGAAGGCGCCGCGCAGTGTCCGCAGAACCAACGCCAGGGAACGACGGTATCCAGTCCGCCTTCAACTAGTCGTAGCGCTGGTCTTTGCATTGTTTGGACTTGTCCCTACCGCGATGTCGGCTTGACGCGGCTCCTTCCCTGAGCCGAAGTCTAGGTACTCATCGGAGGCGGCGCAAGGAAATTCAACCCGTATTCGGTTAGCCGACGAACGTATTATGTGCGCGATGCGAACGATTGCGCGCAATGCGCAGGGTTTGTCACGATCCGTCCCTAGAAACGTCGCACGAGAACACGGTCGATCAGCGCCGCGACGGCCGGGTGCCACTCGCGCCCGCGCGGGCCGGTCAGGACGAGCCGGCGTCGGTGGGCGTCGCGCAGTGCGACCAGTACCAGAGACCGATCGAGCATCGGCGCCACCAGACTGGGGACGATCGTGACCCCCAGGCCCGAGCGGACCATCGCGAACAGCGTGCTCAGCTCTCTCACCTTGTGGGTGGGGGCGAGTCGCATTCCGGCGCGGCGGTAGAGGTCCAGGATCGGACGTTCGCACGATCCTCCCGCGAACAGCATCGGGTCATCGGCCAGATCGGCCAGCTCGATCCGCGCCTCTCCGGCGAGGGGATGGTCTCGCGGGAGCAGCGCCTGGAACGTATCGGTGGCGAGCAGCGCACCGGGAGTCGACGACGGAGGATCGACGAGCACCGCCGCCTCGACGGAACGTGCGGCGAGCCAGTCTTCGACCTCGTCGTCCTCGCCCTCGAATACCCGCACGCTGACGCGTGGCAGCTCGGCGCGCCAGACAGGGATCTGGTCGGGCAGCAGTCCCTGGCACACGGTCGGCGGCGCCGCCAGGCGCACGACACCGCTTGGCATCCCGTGCTGGGCGGCCGCGAGGTCGCCGATCGCGTCGGTGGCCGCCAGCGCCGCGCGAGCGTGGTCGAGCAATCGCGCGCCGAAGGCCGTCGGCGAGTTGTCGCGCGCCGTTCGCTGCAACACCCGGCCGCCCGCCGTCCGCTCCAGCGCGGCCACGGCGTGGGAGACGGCGGACTGGGTGATCCCCAGCGCGCCTGCGGCCGAGCCGAATCCGCCCTCGTCGACGACGGCCACGAAAGCGCGCAGCTGGGCGAGGTTGATGCCATGAGCAACCCTCATGTTTAGTGGAACGATACTCATTGGACTTATGACGCGGGAGTCCGCAGGCTAGGGCCCATGAGACGCCTGATCAACTCCACGTACATCACCCTTGACGGGGTGATCCAGGATCCGCAGGACTGGCCGTCGACGGGTTCTCAGGACGACGGCCGCGGCTTCACCATCCAGAACGACCTGCTGCAGGCCTGCGACGCCCAGATCATGGGTCGCCGCACCTACGAGGGCTTTGCCCCCGTCTGGTCCGCGCGCTCAGGCGATCCGTACAGCGATCACATCAACGCGATGAGAAAGCTCGTCTTCTCCAGCCGGGTGAGCGATCCCGAATGGAGCAACACCGAGGTCGTCACCGCAGAGCCCGTCGCGTTCATACGCGAGCTCAAGGCAGCACCAGGTGCAGACATCGTTCACTACGGCTTCGGCCATCTCGCCCATCTGCTGATGCACGCCGGCCTGATCGACGAACTGCGGCTGTGGGTGCACCCGTTCTTCGTCGGGACGGGCGGGTCCGAGAGCCTGGTCTATCGCGACGGCGGCCCGGCGACGTTCGCGCTCGCCGACACGGTCACGCTCGCCAGCGGCATCGTCGTCCTCACGTACCGCACGCCCTGAGGCCTCGGGGGGCGTACGGAGAGGGGGGGATTCGAACCCCCGGACGAGGTTTCCCCCGTCACGCGATTTCCAGTCGCGCCCGTTCAGCCGCTCCGGCACCTCTCCCGGGGCGAGACAATCTAGAGCACGGGGCGCTGATCGGACGGTCAGAGCTGCCAGCTGCCGTCACGCAGCAACGGGATCCGGCGGCCATCGGAGAGCGTGCCGGTGACCGCCACCTCGTTGCCGCCGATCATGAAGTCGGTGTGGATCTTGGAGCGGTTGATCCGGGCGTGCTCGTCCTCGGAGCTCACGCCCTGCAGATAGCCGTGGCCGAGCGCGATGTGACTGGCGGCGTTCTCGTCGAGCAGGGTGTCGTAGAAGACGGTTCCCAGCGGCCCGATCCGGCCTTCGCGGTCGACGAGCGCCACCTCGCCGAGTCGCGCGGCGCCCTCGTCGATATCGATCATGCCGCGCAGCACCTCTGCGCCCTCATCGGCCTCGACCGACACGACGCGGCCGCCTTCGAAGGCGACCACCAGCCCGCTGATCGTCGTGCCGGCCGTGAACAGCGGCTTGGTCGCGGTCACCGTCCCGCTGACGCGCTCGGGGTCCGGGGTGGTGAATACCTCCTCGGTGGGGAGGTTGGGCCGCGAGTCGATCCCATCGACGGTCTCAAAGTCGGCGGCGATCCAGTGGCTGGACGGGAGCAGGCCAATCTGCAGGTCGGTTCCCGGGCCCTCGAAATGCAGCGCGTCGAGGTGAAGCCCGGTCAGCTTCGCGGCGGCATCTTTGAGCTGGGTGAGGCGGGCCGTCCACGCGGCGAACGGATCGGGCTCGTCGAGACGGCAGATGTGGGCAATTTCCCCCCATAGCCGCCCCAGGGCCGCGGCCGGCTCCAAGCGGGGGTGCACGAGCGTCGCCCACGCCGGATTGGGGCACGGGACGATCGACCAGTTGGTGGTGCGCTCGTTGACGAGCTTCATCGACTCGGGCACGCGCGGTAGCTGATCGAGCGCGATCAGCTCGGGGTCGACGCCCTCGAGCGCCCGCGGGGCACTCGGGCCCGACAGCGCGATGCGCGCGCAGCGCAGCTCGCCGAGCTCCAGGACGCGCTCGCCGATCCATGGCGGAACGAACGTCAGTGAGTCGCGGTCGGCGTGGAGCGCCCGCGCGCGCTTGAAGTACGGGTCGAAGACGGAGAGGTCGACGAACTTGGCGCCCGCCTCGTAGGCGGCCTCGGCGATTGCGCGGGCCAGCGGCTCCTTGCCGGGCTCGGACGAGATGGCCACGATCTGTCCCGGTTGAACGTTGGCGCCGAGGCGCACGGCGAGCTGCGCCAGCGCGCCGGTATAGGTCTCTGCGTCGGTCATCACGTTCCTCATGCCCGTCCGGAGCCCCGCGGAATCCTTTGCCGGCGTGGATCTGCGCGCCATCGACCTATGGGTGGCTGTGCCAGTGCGGGATCGCGAGCACGATCAGGCGAAGCTGCTTCTCGGCGAGCTTGGTGATCTGGGCCTGGCGCGGGGGTGTGAGCCGGTCCGGTCCCGAACCCCAGCCCGAGGCCTCGAGGATCGCGTCGATCGTCGCGATCATCGAGTCGACGAACATCCCGGCCAGCATCTGCAGGTCGGTCGTCGTCCACTCGCTCAGGACGGGAAAGCGGGCCAGGTCGGTGGCCAGCTCGGAGGCGAACAGCCGGGTCTCTGAGCGGATCGCGTGGCGCAGGACCGCGTTGCCGGAGGCCCGGGCGCGCACGATGAAGGCGAAATGACGCCGGTGGGCCCGCACGTGCTCGACGAGGATCGCCACCGAGCGCGCGATCAGGTGCTCGGGGTTCGCGCGCCGCGCCTGGTCCTCACGTGCCTCGCGCAGCATCGCCAGCAGCGTCTGCACCGACTCCTCCACGAGCGCCAGCCCGAGCTCGTCCATGCTGGCGAAATGGCGGTAGAACGCCGCCGGGACCACGCCCGCGGTCCGGGCGACGCGCCGCAGGCTGAGCGAGTCGAAGCCGACTCCCCCGTCGAGTTGCTCCAGCGCGGCGTCGAGCAGCGCTCGGCGGGTCTCCGAGCGTCGCTGGGCTTGGGTACGCGGCTCGCGGGTTGACAGCTGCGAGGAATGCGCGCTGCGATGTGTACGTCTGTTCACGCTCATTGTGTGAAGCTCGTCACAGGACCAAGGTTTCCCCTTGACGTGCGAGGAGCATACGGGAAGATACTTGGTGAACGGTCGTACACTAACTTGAGGAGCGACGTGAGCCGATGACCACCGCCACCGAGCCGCCCCGCCAGACGATCGCGCAGCGCCTGCTGCGCTCGCCGGTCGTCGACCTGTTGCTCGGCCCCCACGGCGTCGATCGCTACCTGGAGCTGATTCACCCCCGGCTGACGGTGTCTGACGCGCGGGCCGAGGTGGTCGCCGTTCGACGCCAGACGCCACGGAGCGTGACGCTGACGCTGCGCCCCAACCGTGCCTTTGGCGACATCCGTGCCGGGCAGTTCGTGCGCGTGGGGGTGGAGATCGACGGCGTCCGCCGGACACGCACCTACTCGCCCGCCGGTTCAGAGCACGCCCGCCGCCGTGAGTTGGAGCTGACCGTGACCGAGCATCCGGGCGGCCTCGTGTCGCCGTATCTGATCCGCCACGCGCGTCCCGGAATGCTGCTTCATCTCAGCGAGGGCCTCGGCGAGTTCACCCTCCCGCTGCCGCGACCGCCGCGCGTCGTCCTGATCAGCGGCGGCAGCGGGATCACCCCGGTCCTGGCGATGCTGCGCACACTTGCCGACGAGGACGCCGACGGCGAGCACAGCTTCCTCCATTTCGCCCGGACCGAGACCGACTGGCTCTACGAGGACGACGTTCGCGGATTGTCCGCCGGCGCGACGGTGGCCTACCGGGCCACCCGTGGCCGGCGCCCCGCCCGCCTGGACGCGGACATGCTGGGGCGGGTCGACGAGGAGACCTGGGCGGCGGTCTGCGGCCCGCCGGCGCTGATCGACGCCGCGCGCCGGGCGTGGAGCGAGCGCCACGGGCGCCCCGAACAGCTACTGGCCGAGACGTTCACGCCGGCGCGACTCACGGTGAGCGGCGAGGCCGCCGAAGGCACGTTGCGCTTCCTGCGCAGCGACGCGCGGGCGGCGATCGCCGCCGGAACGCTGCTCGAGCAGGCCGAAGCGGCCGGCCTCGCCCCGGCGTTCGGCTGCCGGATGGGCATCTGCCGGACCTGCACCTGTCGCAAGACCGCCGGAGCGGTGCGCAACGTGCGAACCGGCGAGGTCTCAGACGAGGAAGACGAGGACATCCAGCTGTGCGTATCGGTCCCCGCCGGGGACGTCGCACTCCAACTTTGAGTCAAAGGAGATCGACCATGAAACCTCCTACCCACCCCACGCTCAGCCTCGAGCAGATCGAGGCGCTCGGCGACGAGCTCGATGAGCTCCGCGGACGCCTGATCGCCGACCTCGGCGAGCGCGACGCCGACTACATCCGCAACGTGATCAAGGCCCAGCGGGCGCTCGAGATCGGCGGTCGAACGCTCCTGTTCGCCGGCTGGCTGCCGCCCGCGTGGCTCGGCGGGACGGCCGCGCTGGCGCTGTCGAAGATCCTCGACAACATGGAGATCGGCCACAACGTGATGCACGGCCAGTACGACTGGATGAAGGATCCCGCGCTGGACTCCAAGGAGTTCGAGTGGGACACCGCCTGCCCGGGCGACCAGTGGCGCCACTCCCACAACTACGTGCATCACACCCACACCAACGTGCTGGGCAAGGACCGCGACATCGGCTACGGGATCCTGCGCATGTCCGAGGAGCAGCCCTGGCGCAAACGCGACATCGGCAACCCGGTCTACGCCACGCTGCTGGCGCTGCTGTTCCAATGGGGCGTGGCCGCGCACGACCTGGAGGTCGAGCGCATCGAGGCCGGCGAGATCACCCTTGAGGACAAGCGCGACATCCTGCGCGCCGTGTGGGAGAAGGGCCGGCGCCAGGTGCTCAAGGACTACGTCGTGTTCCCCCTGCTCGCCGGCCCGGGGGCGCCGTTCGTGCTCGCCGGGAACGCCACCGCCAACCTGACACGCAACCTGTGGTCGTTCATGATCATCTTCTGCGGCCACTTCCCCGCGGGCGTCGAGGAGTTCACCGAGGAAGAGGTGGAATCCGAAACACGCGGCGGCTGGTACGTGCGCCAGATGCTCGGCTCGGCGAATCTCACCGGCGGCCGCCTGTTTCACCTGCTCAGCGGCAACCTCTCACACCAGATCGAGCACCACCTGTTCCCCGATATCCCGGCACATCGCTATGGCGAGATCGCCGTGCAGGTGCGCGATATCTGCGAGCGCTACGGCCTGCCGTACAACACCGGCCCGCTTCACAAGCAGTTCGGTTCAGTCGTCAAGAAGATCGTCCGCCTGGCGCTTCCGGGAAGCGGCGACAACGAGCCTGAGGCGGTCGCGCCGGTGACGTCCACCGGTGTCGAGGTCCGGCCGGAGCTCGCGGTCGCCGCCTGACCGGGCATCCGTAGCGCGGGGACGGCCCGCGGCGTAATCTCACGCTTACCTGCCAGCGCGAAACGGGAGAGAGCATGCGCGAAGGCCTGATGATGGACGATTACCCGCTATCGCTGACCAAGGTGGTCGAGCGGGTCGAGCGGTTCAGTCCCAAGCGTGAGATCGTCTTCCGCCGCCCCGACGGTTCCGTCGGACGGACGACGTTCGGTGCCTGCGCCGAGCGCGGACGGCGGGTCGGGTCGGTGCTGGCGGGCCTCGGGATCGAGGAGGGGGATCCCGTGGCCACGCTCATGTGGAACCAGCCCGAGCACGTGGAGCTGTACTTCGCCGTGCCCGCCATGGGCGCCGTTCTGCACACGCTCAACCCGCGGCTGCACCGCGACGAGCTGAGCTTCATCGTCAACGACGCCGAGGACCGCGCGATCATCGTCGACGAGTCGCTGCTTGAGGTGTTCGAGAGCTTCCACGAGTCCCGGGATTTCGAGCACGTGATCGTCGTTCGCCGCTCCGAGGACGAGCTGCGCGACGGCTATCAGGATTACGAGGCGCTGATCGCCGACGCCGAGGCGATGCAGTGGCCGCCCGACGACGAGCGGCGCGCCGCGGCCATGTGTTACACGTCGGGCACAACCGGACGGCCCAAGGGCGTCGTCTACTCGCACCGCTCGCAGGTTCTGCATTCGCTGGTGGCGGCCCTGCCTGACGTCAAGGACGTCTCGCGGCGCGACATGCTGCTGCCCGTGGTGCCGATGTTCCACGCCAACGCGTGGGGCCTGATCTATACGGCCGCGCTTGTCGGCGCCGGGCTCGTGCTCCCCGGCCCCAAGCTCGACGCCGAGTCGGTGCTCGATCTGCTGGCCGACGAGCGCGTGACGATCACCGCGGGGGTGCCCACCGTGTGGATGGCGGTGCTCGAGGCGATCGAGGCCGACTCCGAGCGCTGGGACCTGGGCGCCCTGCGGACCCTCGTCGTCGGCGGCTCGGCCGCGCCGCAGAGCATGCTCCGGGGCTTTGACAAGCACGGGCTGACGATCGTCCACGCGTGGGGCATGACCGAGACCTCGCCGCTGGGCAGCGTGAGCCGTCCCCCGGCCGAGCTCGACGACGCCCCCGAGCAGGAGATCTACGACTACCGCTGCCGTCAGGGGACTGCGTCGCCGTTCGTCGACATCCGTGCGCGGGGCGACGACGGCGAACTCGTGGCCTGGGATGACGAGGAGATGGGCGAGCTCGAGGTCCGGGGGCCGTGGGTGGCGCGCGCCTACCACCAGGGGCAGGGCGAGGAGAAGTTCACCGATGACGGGTGGTTTCAGACGGGCGACGTGGTCAAGATCGACGAGGGCGGCAACCTGAAGATCTGCGATCGCTCCAAGGATCTGGTCAAGTCCGGCGGGGAGTGGATCTCCTCGGTCGACCTGGAGAACCTGCTGATGGCCCATCCCGACGTCGCCGAGGCGGCCGTGATCGCGATCCCCGACGACCGCTGGGGTGAACGGCCGCTGGCGGTGATCGTCGCCCGCGACGGCCGCGAGGTCGAGCCCGACCGGCTGCGCGAGCACTTGTCGAGCACCTACGCCACGTGGCAGATCCCGGACCGTTTCGAGTTCATCGACGAGATTCCGCGCACGGCCACCGGCAAGTTCAAGAAGACGGCGCTCCGCGAGCAGTTCGTCGAGGAGAAGGTCTAAGCGCCTTCCGACGGCCGGATCACCCGGAGGATCACGGGCCTGGACGCTCGGGAGGCGGCTGCCACGACCGGCTCGAGATCCTCCTGTCGGAAGGTCTCTCCGGCCTGGACGACGATGACGAGAGGTTCATTGCCGGTTCCCGCCTGACGGATGACGCGCTGCACGTCCTCGCCCTGGCGCTCCAGGCTCTCGGGCGAGGTCACCGACAGGACCACCTCGCCGCCGATCGGCGGTTCGAGGACGCC
>DATAUL010000555.1:0-2936 GCA_036268255.1 Solirubrobacteraceae bacterium
GGGCGGAGCTCGAGCGCGTGAGTGAAGCCTCAGAGCGTCTCGCACAGAGCTCGATGGCGGTCCTCCGGGTTGCCTTCGTATCGGCCGCGGCACTTGAGGCGATCGTGACGGTCGCCGTCGCCGTCGTCGCGATCTATATCGGCTTGACGCTGCTCGGGTACGTGCAGGTTCCCGGCATCCCCGGACATATGTCGCTGCGCACCGGACTATTCCTGTTGATGGTGACGCCGCTGTACTTCCAGCCGGTGCGCGCCCTCGCCGCGGCCTACCACGAGCGCGCCGATGCGCTGGCGGCCATCGAAGCGCTCCAGCCGCTCCTCGAGGCCGGCCCTCCTGACATCCAGCGCGCGGTCACGCGGCCGCTCACGAACCCGCCCGCGATCGAGATCTCCGGGCTGACCGTCACGTTCCCCGGGCGCGACCTGCCTGCACTCGACGATGTGTCGCTTGCGATCCAGGCCGGCGAGGTGATCGGCGTCACGGGCGCCTCAGGCGCCGGGAAGTCCACCTTGCTCCGGGCGCTCGCCGGCGAACTTGAGCCCACGTCCGGCATCGTGCGGCTCGCTGGCGTGCCGCCGCGTGGCGTCGCGCGAACTGGGATCGCGTGGCTCGGCCAGCGTCCGTATCTGTTCTCCGGCACCGTGGCCGACAACATCGCGCTCGGGTGGGCGGGGACCGAGCCACACGACCTCCACGTCCGCCGCGCAGCCCGCTCGGCAGGCCTCGGCGGTCTGCTGGCCCGGCTTCCAGAAGGCTTGAACACCCCGGTCGGCGAGGCCGGCTGGGGCCTCTCGGGCGGGGAGGCGCACCGCGTGGCGCTCGCGCGCACATTCCTCGGACACGCGCCGCTGGTGCTTCTGGACGAGCCGACCGCTCACCTCGACGGTGCCAGCGAGTCTGCGATCACCGAGATCATCGCCACGCTCTCGCAGTCCGCCACCACAATCGTCGCGAGCCACTCGCCCGCATTGCTCGCCATCTGTGATCGGGTGATCACCCTCGACCGCGGACAGCTGATCGGAGCCGCGAGCCGAGCGGCGGTGGGAGCGGCGGCATGAGCAGCGGCAGCGCGATCCGAGAACTGCTCGCTGAAGAGGCCCAGCGCGCGCCGACTGGCCGACGCTTGGCCAAGCCGGCCGCGACGGTGGTGCTGGCCTTCGCGCTCGGCACCGCCCTTCTCGGCCTCGCCGGATGGTTCATCGCCGCCTCCGCGGTCGCCGGCCTGGCGGTAGCCAGCACGTTTTCGTTCCTGTTTCCCAGCGCGGGGGTGCAGGCGCTCGCCTGGGCTCGCACGCTCGCGCGCTATCGCGAGCGCATCTCGACCCATGAGGCCACGCTTGATCTCGTCGGATCCCTGCGGACGAGCCTCTTCGCCCGGGCGCTGGGCCTCCCCCGCGATCGCGTCTCCGAGCTGCGCACCAGCGAGCTGCTCGGTCGGATCACGGTCGATAGCGACGCGGTCGAGAACCTCCTGTTGCGAAGCTCGTTTCCGATCCTCGCGGCGATCGCAGCGCTGGTCGGGGCGGCCGCGGTGTTCGCGACCCTGTCCATCGCGTTAGCGATCGTCGCGGTGACGGGACTCGTGGTCGCCAGCGGCGTCCTCGTGGGCCTGGCCCGTCGCCACGCCGGCCAGCCCGCCCAGAGGCTCGTGGCTGCCCGCGCCGACGCTCGCCACACGCTGATCGAGACGCTCGATGGCCTCCCCGAGCTCCGATCCTTCGGCGCCGAGCAGCGAGCCGCAGCGTCGACGACGCGACAGCTTCAGCTCTTCGGCCAAAGCCGACGGCAGCTCACCAGACTGGCGGCCCGGGGTCAGAGCATCGGAACCTTCCTCGGCGACCTCACCCTGCTCGCTGTGATCCTGACGGCGGCCGGCCTGATCGGCACCCGCGCGCTGCCCGCACCAGCCTTCGTGGCTGTCTGTCTTGTCGCGATCGCCGTCTTCGAGCCCATCGTCGGCCTGCCGGGCGCGGTCACCGCAACGGCCAGAGCGCGCGCGGCGTCCGCTCGCCTGACCGAACTGTTCCCACGCAGCGCCAGCACGCTGCCCGCAGCCGCACAGGACACCCGGTTCGCGCTCGCGCCAGGCGATACCGTACTGCTCACCGGCGCGTCCGGAACCGGCAAGTCAACCATCCTGAGAGCGATCGGCGGGCGGCCGGAGCGCATCACGCTTGTCGCCCAGGACGCCCACGTATTCGACGGAACCATCCGGGAGAACTTGAAGCTCGCGGATCCCGTCGCCAGCGAGCCGGAGCTCTGGTCTGCGCTTGCCGCCGCTGCGCTCGACGACACCGTTGCCGGCTTCCCCGCAGGGCTCGACACCCCGGTCGGGCCCGGCGGCGCGGCCCTCTCAGGCGGCCAGCGCCGTCGCCTCAGCGTTGCGCAGGGGCTGCTCCGCCACCCAGACGTGCTGCTCCTCGACGAGCCCACGGAAGCGCTCGACGCGCCCACCGCCGCACGCCTACTCGCCGGCGTCAGGGACTTCGATCCACGCGCCGCGCTCGTGATCGCCCTCCACGACCGTCAATCGCTGGTCCTCCCCTGGACACCGACCGCTCGTGTCGAGCTCACCGGCGCGGAATATCGCGACACGGTGTCGCCGGGCCTGGTCTGAGGCGAGGAGTGAACGTGTCATCGCTCTTCGTCGTGGATCGGGCAGCTCTCAAGAGCGCCGCGCGCGCGGCGATCGTGACAGCGGGGATGTTCGCGTTTGCGGACAAGGTGATCGGGAATCAGTCGACGGCGCTGTTCGCGTCCATCGGATCCTTTGCGCTGCTCGTCCTGACCCAGTTCACAGGGCCGGCGCGAACGCGCTTGCTCGCCTACCTCGCACTTGGGTGTGTCGGCGGCGCGTTCGTCACGCTCGGGACACTGTGCTCCAGCAGCCCGTGGCTCGCCACCGCTGCGATGGCGGTCGTGGGCTTCGGCACGCT
>DATAUL010000556.1:0-6469 GCA_036268255.1 Solirubrobacteraceae bacterium
AAGGCGCGGATCTCCTCCTCGCGGCGGGCGAGGATGGCAAGCGTCGGCGTCTGCACGCGACCCAGTGAGACCGCCCCGTCAAACGAGGAGCGCAGGCGGATCGTGGCCGCGCGGGTGGCGTTCATGCCGACGATCCAGTCGGCCTCCGAACGCGAGCGGGCCGCATCCTCGAGCGTCGCCAGCTCCGCGGCGGGCCGCAGCGAGTCAAACGCCGCCTGGATCGCCGACTTCGTCATCGAGTTCAGCCACAGCCGCTGCACGGGCTTGCGCGAGCCGGACTTCTCATACAGGTAGGCGAAGATCAGCTCGCCCTCGCGCCCGGCGTCGCAGGCGTTGACGACGTTGTCGATGTCGTCGCGCCCCAGCAGGCGCTTGACCACGTTCATCTGCTTCTTTGAGCGTTCGTCGCGGACGACGAGCTTGAAATGCTCCGGGACGATCGGCAGATCGGCCATCCGCCACTTCTTGAACTTCTCGTCGTATTCGTCGGGATCGGCGAGCTGCACGAGGTGGCCGACGGCCCACGTGACGACGTGGTCGGGTCCCTCGAGGTACTCCTTGTGGTTGGTGAAGGGTCCGGGTAGCACGCGCACCAGGTCCTTCCCAACGGATGGCTTCTCGGCGATGACGAGGGTCTTGGACATAGAGCGCCGAGGGTAGCGCTCGTGACAAGTGCCCCCTCAGGCGCCTCGCAACCCCCCGTGCATGCTGGACAGCGACTCGGCCCGGCGGGCCACCAACGGGAGGTCGAGTGCCGAGGCGGTCTCGGCCGCCTGTTCGATCAGCGTCTGCGCGGCCGACCAGTCCCCGCCGGCAACCAGCGCCGTGGCGTGATCCAGCCGCGCGTGGGCGAGGTGCACGGGGGCTCGCATCGCGGCGCTGGAGTCGACCGCTTGACGGAGATGCGACAGCGCCAGGTCGCGCTCGCCGACGGTCAGCGCCAGCCGTCCCAGATACCGCGCGACCGACCCGAAGCAGACCGCTCCGTGACCGATCACGACGTTCGAGTCGCGGTAGGGCTCGAGCACCTCGTAGAGGCGTTCTGCGTGCTCGACGTCCTGCAGATCGGCGGCCACGTCGGCGAGCAGCGCGAACGTGATCATCCAGTCGCCGTCCGGGGGAACGGCGGAGAACTCCTCGGCCATGCCGGCCAGGAGCTCACGCGCCTCGTCGTGGCGGCCGGTGTCACACAGCAGCGTCGCCAGCCCCGAACGCCAGGCGAGGCGCAGCGGATTGGTCGCCAACATCTCCCGGGCGGCACCCTCCAGCTCGCCCATGCGCCCCTGCTCGCGGCGGATTCCCAGCAGCTGGATGGCGTAGTACTGGGGTGCGGTCACCCCCTCGGGCATGATTCCCGCCGACAGCGCCTCGGCGGCCAGGCGGTCGGCATCGGCGAGGCGACCGTCGAGCAGCGCCAGCATCGTCCGCCAGACCGCGGCGTTCCATTGGAACACCGGCTGGCGCAACTCCGCCGCGCCGGCCTCGAACGCCGCCACCTGGGCCTCGACGGCCGTGCGGTCACCGGCCTCGAGCAGGTCGACGATCAGCCACGCGTGGCCCTGCAGGGTGAGCTCCAGGTCACCGACCTCCCGCGCGGAGCGCAGCAGCTGCGTCGAGTCCGCCAGCCGCCGCTCGAGGTGCCCGGGACCCCAGTAGGCCCGCCGGCGCGCCGCGGCGGCCAGGGCCGCCGCCAGGGTGTCGCCGAGCCGGGCGGCGATCGCCGTCGCCTCCGCGCTGAACCGGCGCATGTCGTGGCGGCGCTCCGGGGAGAAGTACAGGGCTCCGCACAGGCGGGTGATGAGGACGACGCGCGTCATCGGCTGGTCGGCGGGCGTCATCTCCAGCGCCTGCTCGAGCAGCGCGATCAGCTCCTCGTCGATGACCCCCGGCGGCTGGATGAACCGCCGCGAGGCCCCGATCGCCGCCCGGGCCATGAGCGTGGCGTCGCCCAGTCCCGCCGCCAGCGCGGCCGCTTCGCGGAACACCGCCCAGGACGCGGGGCGCTCGCCGCTGCGCAACCGGGCCTCGCCCAGCTCGACGAGCAGCTCGCACCGGCGCTCCAGCGCGTCGGGGCTCGAGCGCTCCAGCACCTCCAGCGCGCGGGCGTAGTGCTCGGCGGCCTCCTCGTTGGCAAGCATCGCCTTCGCCTGCGCACCCGCCGCCAGGGCGTAGCGGATCGCACGCTCGGCGTCTCCGGGCTCGGCGGCCCGGGTGAAATGGTGCGCCAGCGCTCCCAGCGGCGGATCTCTGAGCTGCTCGAGCGCGAGTCCGACCCGGCGATGCACCCGCGTGCGGCGGTCTGACGACATCGCCGCATAGAGCGTCTCGCGCACCAGCGCATGGGCGAAGCTGTAGCGGCCGTGCTCGCCCGGGGACTCGAACACCAGGCCCGCGTCGAGCGCCACCTCGAGCGCGCGCAGGAACCGCTCCTCGTCGAAGCCGAGCACCGTCTCCAGCAGCGAGGAGTCGAAGTCGCGACCGATCACCGACGCCACCTTGAGGCACTCCAGGCCGTCGTCGTCGAGACGCTCGAGCCGCCGCGAGATGACGCCGCGCACGCCGTCGGGCAACCCGAAGCGCTGCAGCTCGCCGGCGCCGGCCTCGTGCGAGCGCACGCCCGAGTCGGCGAGATGGCGCACCATCGCCTCGATGAAGAACGGATTGCCCTCGGTGCCGGCGTACAGCGCGCGGACGAATGCCGCCGACGGCGTCTCCAGCGTGCGCAGGCGGATCAGCTCGGAGGCGTCTGACTCGGGGAGGCCCCGAACCTCGAGCTCGCGCACCAGGCGCTCGTGGCGCAGACCGGCGAGCGCCGCCTCATAGCCCTCGGTCCCGTGCTCGGCGGCGCGATAGGCGCCGAGGATCCGCAGACCGGACGCCTGCGGCGCCCGCGCCAGATGACGCAGCAACAGCTGCGTTGGACGATCGGACCAATGCAGGTCGTCGAGCACGACGAGCACCGGCGACGAGGCCGAGATGTCGCCCAGGAGCGCGGCGACGGCCTCGAACAGCCGGTAGCGATCGGTCTCGGGATTGCCCGGTTCGGGCCGGGTGGACGGGAACACCTGCGGCAGCCGGCGTTGGAGCTCGGGGATCAGCCGCCCCAGTTCGGCGCCGGAATGGCGAGTGACCGCCCGCAGATCCGGAAGCGGAGCATTGAACACGTAGTGGCCGATGGCCTCGAGAAACGGCTGATAGGGGACGAGCGTCTCCTCCGGGGCGCGTCCGGCCAGCACCGTCGCCCCGGCGGCGTGCGCCTGGCGCGCGGTCTCCTCGAGCAGGCGCGACTTGCCGATCCCGGCGTCGCCGGAGAGGATCAGGACACGTTCGGAGCCCGGCTCGGCCAACCATGACTGCAGGCGGTTGAGCTCGTCGCGTCGGCCGACGAGCGGGGAGCCCGGCTGTCCGCGGATCTCCGGCGGGAGCGGCAGCCCGTGCGGGACCCCGCCCCCCGCGGCGGCGGCGGCGGCCGCGCGGTTCTCCATCCCTCGCCCGCCGGGATGCAGCAGCCGCTCGTGGGCGACCATCGCCTCGGGCGAGGGGCTCGTGCCGAGTTCATCACGCAGCAGCCCGCGCAGGCGGTCGAAGACCCGCAGACCTTCGGCCACGTTGCCCTGGGCCTCGAGCGCGCCCATCAGCAGGATGTAGCCGGACTCGCGATAGGGCTCGGTGCCGATCAGGGTGCGCGCCGCCCGCTCGACCGAGGAGATCTGCCCGCCGCCGAGCTTGAGTCCGGCTCGGCCGATCACCTCGAGGGACTCCAGGCGAATCTCCGCCAGCTCGCGACGGGGGGGCTCCAGCCAGGGCGCCTGCACGCCCGGCAAGAGGCCGCGGCTGGCGACGTTCAGCGGCACCTGCGCGAGCGCCCAGGCACCGCGGGCGTCATCGCGATCGAGTGCCTCGATCGCGCTCCGGACCTCGGCGCCGGCCGCCTCGAAGTCGATCCACGCCGGCTCGGGCAGGACAAGCACCAGCTCGTCGCGGCCGGTGAGGATGCCGTTGCCCAGTCCCGAGCGCAGCCGGGAGAGCAGCGTTCGCAGCGCGCCGTCCTGCGAGCGGGGGGCGCTCTCGGGCCAGATCGCGTCGAGCAGCTCGTCGCGACCGACCGAGCGGCTGCGGCTGAGTACGAGAAACGCGAACAGCAGTGGCACCTGGCGCCCGCGCAGCGTCCGCACCAGTTCGACGCCGTCGAGCTCCACCGACAGGCGGCCGCATAGCTGGATCCGCGTTCGCTCTCTCGCGGTGCGTTGGTCTGGCAACGTTCTGGAAACGTATCGCCAACGGGGCCGTGCAATCGTTCCGCTCGTGGTTCACCGGGGAACCACACACCACAAAACCAGGGCTTGGCCGCCAGACAGAGGACCGATGACCCCAGTCAACGAACATCACAGTCGGATTGCCTTTTGCGAGTGCGGGGCGCAACTCGCGGGGAACTCCGAGGACGAGCTGTTCGAGGCGGCCCAAGCTCACCTCGCGCATCACCATCCACAGCTCCTGGGGGCAGTTGGGAGCGACGTGGTGCAGCAGATGGCCGAGGAACGTCCGGGGGCACTCAACGCCTGAGGCGGGCGGCGCGAGCGCGCCGCCCGCCCACGGCGTCGATCAGTTGGCGCAGTGCCCCGTGCCGACGACTCCGCGCGCACGCCGAGCCTTGACCAGTTGGCGTTGCACCAGCGCGTTGGGCACGGCGAACCCGCCGGCACGCGGCGTACCGGTGATCGACGCGAACACCGTCGCCACGACGCGTCCGCTGGAGTCGACCATCGGCCCACCGGAGTTGCCGGGGCGCACGCGGCCGCGCAGCGCGGTGATGCTGCGCTGGATGTGACCTTCGCCGTAGGCGTTCTGCGTGCGGACCGATTCCGTCTGGCCGATTCGCCCCGGCTCGGCGTCGAAGGCTCCGTCGAGCGGATAGCCGAGGATCGCCGCCGAGGTACCCACCGGCGAGCGCGGGGCGATCGCCAGCGACGGCAGCATCAGTCCGGGCACGCGGAGGATCGCGATGTCGTCGTGGGGATCGAAGCGCACGACGTCGGCATGACGCCCCGCGCCGGCTCCACCGATCTGGATCGTCGTGTCGGCCTCGCCGGCCACCACGTGCGCGTTGGTCACCACCAGCCGCGGGGCGGCCACCCATCCGCTGCCCTCCACGCCGAGCCCGCAGGCGGTCCCGTAGACGCGCACGACGCTCGGGCGGGCGGCTCGCACGCCGCGGCTGGCCAGCACCCGACGCGTCGGGTTGGCGACGTCGGCCTCCGGCCCACGGACCGACGGGAGCGGATCGAACCGTGCCAGAGCGTCAAGGATCGGGCCGGACGGAGGCAGCAGCTGGTCGAGCGCCCGCAGGATCGTAGACCCCTGGATCTCGTCGCGCAACGGGGTCGACGTGGAAGAGTCCAGGGCAACGGCTCCGATGATCCATGCGATGCCCAGTCCGACGCACGCCGTCAGCGCAGCGCCGAACAGGCCGTCGACCTGCTTGAAATACGGGATCCGGAGAGCCGAGCGCACGCGCGACCCCAGCCCCTCCAGCCCCGAGGCGAATACGCCACCGACCAGCAGGGCACCGATGAGCCCGAACAGCGGCGCGTACGGGGAATGCGAGCCGTCGCTGAGCAGCAGCGGCGCCAACCGGGTCCCGAGGAAGGCACCGAGCGCGAAGCCGGCGAGCGACAGTCCGCCGATGATGAATCCCTGGAGGTATCCGTAGAACGCCAGCAGGGCGGTGAAGCCGACGATCACCCAGTCGAGACCGGTCACTGCAGGCAGGGTAATGCGAACCCGGTCCCGGCCCCCATCTTCTACCGTTTGCAGCCAAGGTGGTAGACAGCGCTGTCACGGTCGCCCGTAGACCCCGTCCCGCCCGACGGCGCCGGCGGCGAAGGCGTGTCCTCATGCGCGTGGGCCCGGTCCTCCTGCTCGCCGCTGGAGCGTTCGCCGCCGGGGCCGTGCTCGCCACCCAGCCGGGACGCGACGAGCACCAGCTGGTCGTGCGCTTCATGCGCGCGTGGGAGCGCGACGACGTCGTGCAGATGTACGCGCTGCTGGACGCACACTCGCGCCGGCAGACGTCGGAACCCGTCTTTGCTCACCAGCTCGAGACCGCTGCCGCCACGGCGACCCAGACCTCGCTCGCGCCGGTGCGCGTCGCCGGCCGAAAGGGCGACTCGATCCGGGTGCTGGTGAGCGTCAAGACCAAGCTGTGGGGAAGCCTGCGTGAGACGCTGATCGTGCCCCTGAGCGGTAGCGGGGGATCGGCGCGGGTGCGCCTGGCACCGCAGCTCCTGTTCCCTGGGCTGCGCCCGGGCGAGCAGCTCGGCCGCCACATCACGCTCCCGCCGCGCGGCACCCTGCTGGCCGCCGACGGCGAGGCGCTCGCCACCGGCCCCGATCGCAGCTCGCCGATCAATGACGTAGCCGTCCAGATCGTCGGCAGGCTCGGCCCGATCCCCCAGCAGCTGGTCGCCCG
>DATAUL010000557.1:0-10268 GCA_036268255.1 Solirubrobacteraceae bacterium
GAACGGCCCGCCGCGCATCCGGCGCAGCGCGATCAGCTCCTCGAGCTCCTCGGGGGAGGGCCGGCCGTGGCCGCCCTTGCCGCGGGCGAAGGCCCACTGGCGAGCGAGCTCCTGGGCGAATGCCGCCTTGGCGGCGCGACCACCGCGCTTGCCGCCGTGGCGACCTTCGGAGCGGTGGCCGCCGTGGTGACCGCCGCCGTGACGCTCGCCCTCGCCGGGCTCGTCGTGGTGATGGTGGTGGTGATGGTCTCGATGTGACTTGGGTGCCCAGGCGGCTCGCCCGGGCGCTGGGAATGCAAATGAATCGCTTGTCATGTATTCAAATCCTTGGTTCGTAGTATCACGATGCGTCAAAGATATATCGTTACCGGTCGTTTGTCAAGAGCTGCGGGGGCGTCCAGATTCCCGCCGCCCCTGACGTGGGGGCTCGGAGCGCTGCCTCGGGTTCCTCTAGGGCGGCGGAAATGGACACCCCCTCCGCAGCCTTCTGGGGCGCGGAACGGCAGGAAGGGACACCCCTCCGCAGCCATCTGGGGCGGGGTAGACACCCACGCTTCGGGCTCCGGCACGCCGACACCGCAAGCGCGCGTGAAGGCGCGGGGCGGGTGGGGCGGCTGATCTCTGCTGTCCTCGCGTCACGCCGATACCCCATAGCCGTCGGCACCCAACAGGACGCGCGGACAGCAGGGATCAGCCGCCGCGGCCCGCCACCGTCAACCTGATCCTCGTTTGCGGATCCAGTCGGCGATCTGTTGGCTCGCGTCGGCCGCCTGGTTGCCGAGGGTGGTGACGTTGTCGCCCAACTCGCGGAACATGGCGCGGAAGCGCTCGGCATAGAACTCCATCGCCTCGGAGGCCTCTTCGCGGACGTGGGTCTCCTCGCCGCGGCGCCGGTACTCGCCTCGGATGATGCGGTCGTACTCGCCGCTCTGGACCCAGTGCATGACCTCGGAGACGCGGCGGACGGCGTTGGAGTGCGTGAGGTTGAGCTCGTTGAAGAAGCGGCGCACCCGGTCGTGCGAGTCCTCCCAGTTCTCGTACTCCATCGCCTGGGCCATGAAGGCGTCGAGATCGAGCTGGTCGGCGGGAAGCCCGCCGGCGATCACCATCAGCGCGCGGCAGACGATCCGTGGGTCGCGCACCGCCAGGGTTGCCGCGCGGTCACAGCTGAGCTCGGCGGCGCGGCTCCACTCCAGCAGAACGGCACGGACAGCGCGCACAGGCAGCCCCAGACCCAGCGGAAGTCCGCTTCCGGCGGCGAGCAGCACGTTGAGGGCGGTCGTGTAGAGGACATGGTCGGAGAGGATGTGGCCCAGCTCGTGGGCGACGATCGTGCGTTGCTCGCCGGGACCGAGCTTTGACAGGAGGTTGGAGCCCATGACGAGCATCGGGTTCTGGGAGCCGATCGTCAACGCGTTCCAGTACAGCGACGAGCTGACATACAGGTCGTAGTCCGCCGGCATGTCGAGGATCCGGTGCACGCCGCGGTATGACGCCCAGAGCTCCGGCAGCTGACGCTCGGACACCTTGACCGAGTTGCCGAGTAGCGACTGGCGCAGCGCGCGCTCGTAGCTGTACTCGACGATCTTGCGCACGACCGTGTCGAGCATCGGCACGGACTTGAGCGCCGCGGTCGCGGCCTTGTCGGCGGGATGCTCGTAGGCCTTGGAGGAGATCTCCGGGTAGGGCTCTACGGCTTCGGGGAGGCTCTCCGCCATCTGCTGCCAGAGCCTACTCCAGCTCGCGACAATCACCACCATGCGCACGGTTCGAGTCGCCCGGACGTTCGCGGCCTCCGTCCCGGACGCCGAAGCCCACTGGTACGACACCGGGCGCTGGGCCGAATGGGTCGATGGGCTGGAGCGCGTGGTCATGGTGGAGGGCGCCTGGCCACGGACGGGTGCGACCGTCAACTGGCGTTCGGGCCCGGCGGGCAGGGGCAACGTCACCGAGCGCGTGGTCGCGCATGAGCCGCTCAAGGGCCAGACGGTGGAGGTCTCCGACGACGCCATCCGCGGCGAGCAGGCGATCGCCTTCACCCCCGAGCCGCCCGGGGTGCGCGTCGAGCTGAGCCTTGCGTACGAGATCCGCCGTCGCTCCCCGCTCACCCCGGTGATCGATGTGCTGTTCATCCGCCGCGCGATGACGGACTCGCTGGAGCAGACGCTGTCGCGCTTCGGCGCCAGCCTCGAGTCCGCCCACCCGCCACCGCCCTGGTAGCCGCCCTAAACTCGAGCGCCGTGTCGAGCGAGGCCATCCAGCTGGCGGAGCTGATCCGCGGCGCCGACTCGGCCGTCGCGCTGACCGGCGCCGGCGTGTCGGTGCCATCCGGGATTCCGGACTTCCGCACGCCCGGGACCGGGCTGTGGACGAACGTCGATCCGATGGAGGTCGCCCACATCAACGTCTTCCGCCGTGACCCGGCGCGGTTCTGGCACTTCTACGGCGACCGCTTCCAGGCGCTGGAGCACAAACTCCCCAACGCCGCCCATGCCGCGCTGGCCCGCTTGGAGCAGGCCGGGCTGCTCGACGCCGTGATCACCCAGAACATCGATCGCCTGCACGCCCGGGCCGGAACCCGGGCGCTGGTGGAGGTTCACGGCACGATCGATCACTCCTCGTGCCTGGTGTGCCGGGCACGGTATCCGCTCGCCGAGGTGCGCAACCGCCAGCGCGGCGACGACACCGGCGTTCCCCGCTGCGACTGCGGCGAGCCGCTGAAGCCCGACGTGGTTCTGTTCGGCGAATACCTCCCCGCCGAGGCCCTGGGGCGGGCCGAGCAGCTCGCCGCCGGCGCCGACCTGCTGCTCTGCATCGGCTCCTCGCTGGAGGTCTACCCGGTGGCTCAGCTTCCGGCGGTGACGCTCGCCGCCGGGGGAGACGTGGCGATCATCACCCAGGGCGCGACGCCGTTCGACGGTCGTGCGGCCGTGCGCTGCGGAGGCGATGTCGTCCACGAGCTAAAGGCGGTGCTCGCCGCGCTCGAGCCGGAGCTGGCCGGGGTGGGGCCGGGCGATTCAGGCGTGGGCGAGGGCTCGCGCGCGTAGTGCCGCCTCCAGGCGCGCCACGGTGAAGCGAACCACCTCGCGCTCGGGATCGGTCAGCGACCCGGTGAGGGCCGACTGAGCCGCGCCCGCCACGGCCTCGCGCTGGTCGCGCAGCTCGCCAAGCCGGTCGGCGAACGCCTCGGCGCGGGAATCGGCCGTGAGCTCGGCCAGCGCTGCATCGAGGGCGACGAGCAATTGCAGCGCCGCCTCGCGGGGGCGGGCCTGGTCGAGGTCGAGCCGGGCGCGCAGGACGAGCTCCTCGCATGCCAGCGCTGGCTCGCGCCCACCGAGCACGGCGGCCAGCCTTGCCTGCGGCGCGAGCAGCCGTGACCGCCGCGAGCCGATTCCGCCGAGTCTGCCCGGTCGGCCCACTGACCCCGTCGTGCCCACCGCGGTCAGCTCGCGGGCGGCGGTCCACAGTCCCTCGGCGACCTGCTCGCCCACTCCGTAGCCGAGCCTCGCCACAATCGTCTGCCGGCGGGCCACCGGGTACAGGTAGGGGTCGGCCGAGACGACGCGAAACGCATGCAGTGCGCGGTTCAGCGTTCGCAGAGCCTCTTCCAACTCCGGCTCCTCGGCGGCGCGTAGCCACGCGGCGGCCGCCGCCTCGCCTTCCAGTGGCTGACCCACGTCGATCACCGTGGCGCGTCCGGTGACGACGGACGCGGGCAGCGGCTCGGGCTCGGCGGGGCGCGACCGTCGTCGGGCGGCCAGCCGCCGGCGCTCGGGGGCTCCGAGGGTGGCGAACACGATCACGTGGGTCGGCGCGGCGGAGGCCTCGCCGTCGGGGCGGGCGAGGTAGCGCCCGTCGGGGGGGCCGAGCGCCCAGGGCAGCTCGACCTGAGCGAAACGGAAGAGCATCGTCTCTGACCGCTCGGCGCTCACCGCCCGCCGCGCCCGCCGGGCGATCAGCCCTTGTGCTTGCGGATCGCGTACTTGCTGGGGGCGATCGGCACGACCGGCTCGGGGATCTGGCTGATGCGGTTGATCAGCTGCTCCCACTGGCCCGGCTGCAGGATGCTCGTGATCTGTTTGGCCAGCTTCTTGTTGGTGCCGTAGTCGGGCGTGTAGGTGATCTGGATGCGGTTGCGGTGGTCGGGCAGCGCGAGCGTGTTGGACTGGCCCTTGTAGGCGATGTCGGAGATGATCTCGTCCGGCCGCATCGACCCCTGCAGGGTGAGCAGGCGGCGGATCGCGATGTCGGTGATCGATCCGGGGCCCTGATGGCCCGCCACCGGGATGTTGTTGATCTTGGAGATGTCGACGCTCTGACCGGTCGCGCCCTGTTGATCGGTGCCTGTCGCGGCGTTCACCGAGGCGCCGCACTTGAGGCCGGAGGCGTAGGGGTCGAGGCCCGACGCCGAGAGGAACTCGATCGTCGCCAGCACCCGCCGGTCGATCTGGCCGGTCTGGATGTCGCGCCGGCCGCAGTTGTAGATGCGCACACGCGGGTCGGAGAGGACACGCAGCGTGAGCTGCTGCTTGGACATCAGCAGGACCTGGCCGACGGTCGGGTTCTTGGCGCCCGGTCCGTAGAAGGGGTCGACGTTCGATGCCCGGTACACGGCGGTCGCCTCCAGCAGCTTCCAGCCGTCGAGGATCGGCTTGGGATCGATGTCCGGCGCACCCTTGCCGGCCGGCTGGACCGTGAAGTACACGTGCGGCGACAGCCCTTGGGTGGGGCCGCCGATCCGGCCGAGGATCGTCCCGGCGATCACGATCGAGCCCCTCCTGAGACGCTTGAGCGTGTACTGCTTCTTGCCCAGGTGCAGGGCATCGGAGAAGTAGTTCTCAAAGCTCGTCACCTGCTGGGTGGTGTTCTTGAGCTGGAGGTTGCCGCCGGCGGCATACGACGCCGAGCGGGAGGGGCGGGCAAAGAGGCGCTCCTTGACGAGGGGCGCGGAGATCGTGCCCGTCGAGGACGAGCCGGCGCCCGACGTGCCCGACGGCTTGGCCGTACTCGCGCTGGTCTTCGCCGGGGCCTTTGTCGCCTTGGCCTGGGCCGTCTTGGTCTGGGACTTGGCCTGCTTGGACGGCGCTGGCGTCGCGGCCGGGGTGGTCTGCTGGAGGCCCGCGGAGGCGGGCGCGCTCGGGGCCTTGATCTTCGGCGCCGCGAGCTCCCGGGCGATGTCCTTGGCGGTGATCTTCACCGGCTTGGCCACCGGGTAGGTCTTCGACACGCTGCCCAGGTGGGCGTACGTGTAGATGTTGCCCGTCGAGTCCTGCAGCTTGACGTAGTTGCCGAGCGCGGCGCTCGAGCCGACCCTGACGATCTTGCCGTCGTTGACGGCGATCACGGGCGAGCCCTTCTTGGCGAAGATCGAGGTGCCCTTGCTGTTCGGATCAGAGCTGATCGGGATCGCGGCGTTGGACCCCTTGACCTTGTGCTTGGCCAGCGACACGACCGAGTCGTCGGCGTACTTGGCGGGCGCCGCAACCGGGAAGTGACCCTGCACGAGGCCGGTCAGCGCGCCGATCAGCTGCGAGGGGATCCCGCCGATCAGCTTGGCGCGCAGCAGTACCGACTGCACGTACCAGCCGGCGTGGTTGTAAGCGAAGATCGCCTGCGACAGGTTCTTGGAGGCGCCGGCGGCGTGCAGGTAGCGCGCGGCCGTGAAGATCGCGTCGACCGGGTTGTAAGGATCGGCCACGCCGTCGCCATTGGCGTCGACGCCCCATTCCTTCCAGGTCGAGGGAAGGAACTGCATCCAGCCCACGGCATTGGCCGACGACACCGACAGGTTGCGCCCGTAGTCGGTCTCGATCTCGTTGATCGCGCCCAGCACCTGCCACGGCACCTGGTACTCGATCCCGGCCGCCTGGTAGATCGGGATCAGGAACGGCGGGATCCGGAAGGAGTCGATGAAGAAATTCGGCACGCCGATCGGAGCGGGCCCCGGCAGCGACAGCGAGAACGTCGGGTTCGAGGTCTTGGGTACGCCCTTGCCGGTCGGAAGCTTGGCGGCCGGCGTGGTCGTGCTCGTGGGCTTCTTCTTCTTCGCCTTGCTCTTCTTCGGGCTACTCGTCGGCGTCTGGCCGTGGCTGGACGACTGCTCGGGAGAAGACGAGGTCGGGTGCGGCGTCGTGCTCGACGAGGTCGTTGTCGTCGTGGTCTTGGTCCTGGTCGTGCCCGAGTGTGAAGGTGAGGTTGAGGTTGAGCTCGAGGTGGTTGACGAGGACGACGAGGCCGAAGACGACGAGGACGAGGACGAGGACGGCGACGACGAGGAGCTCGACGAGCTCGGCGACGTGGTCGTGGTGGTCGTGGTGGTCGTGGTGGACGACGACGAGGTCGTCGCCGGCGTGCAGGTCATCGTCTCGGAGACGGCGCCGGGAACGCTGACGGGGGGGATGACGCCCGGGGTGGCGATCACAGGCCCCACGGTCTGAGTCCCGCCGCCGACGAGGGTGACGGTGATCGTGCACGTGTCGGCGTAGGCCACCGGGATCGCGGCCAGACCGAGGACGACGAAGATCGCGGCGGCGAGCAACAGCACTGCTCGCAACCTCCGCTTGAACGTCAAGCTCGTCCGTCCTCTCCTGCCACCATCAACGGGCGCCTCTCATGCATTGAAATTCGGTGCAAATGGCCGTGCCGAGGGCCACGGTACTGCCTGGTCCGGAGGTTTGCAATTTCGAACCGGAGCGTTCACACCGGGCCAACACTGCACCGTGCGCGCGCGTGCGCGCGCGCACGCGCGTTGGAAACTCGAAGCTCCCAGCGCGCTGGGCCCGCCGTCCAGGCCGCTGTCTCCTGCTGAATCATTCATTCTCACGGTCGAGTCCAGGTTGAGACTGGAGGTCTTGGCCTCCAATGCGCCGCGCGCTGGCTGTAAAGTCGGCGGCATGAGCGACGACGAACAAGGCTTCAAGGAACGTGTTACCCGGCAGGGCGAAGAAGCGATCGGAAAACTCGCACAAGAGCTCCTCGAGAACCCGGTCGTGTCCGGCGCGTTGTCGGCCGCCTTCGAGACCCGAGAGCGCGCGATGCGGGCCCAGGAGGTCGCGATGGGGGCGCTCAACCTGCCCTCGGCCAGTGACCTGGAGCGCCTGACCCGGCGTGTCCGCAGCGTCTCGCAGCGACTGGAGGGGATCGAGGACGGGCTGGACCGCCTCGACGACCGCCTGGACCGCAGCTCGAACACGCCCACGCTGGACGATCGCCTGACTCGGATCGAGGCTGCGCTGGAGCGCCTGGAGGCGACGAAGCCGGCGGCGCCGAAACCGGCGGCCGCCAGGTCCGCTGCCGCCAAACCGGCAGGCGCCAAACCGGCAGCCGCCAAACCGGCCCGCGCCAAGCCCGCGCGAGGCCAAAGCTAAGCGGGGTCGGCCGCCAGCGCCGCGACGGCCAGCTCGCCGAGCCGGTGCTCGGCCTCGTGGAGCTCCTCGGGGTCGATTCGCCGCCGGCTCGGGAACAGCAGATCGGTGACGATCAGCACCGCCGCGGCTCGCAGCCGCCGACGGGCGGCGAGCGCGAACAGGGTCGCCGTCTCCATCTCGACGGCCAGCAGGCCGTCGTCGCGCCAGCGTTCCTCGGTGCCGGGAGCCGTGTCGTAGAACAGGTCGGTGGACACCACCGGGCCGACGCGCACGGGGCCGGCGTCGCTCAGCCGGGCCAGCAGATCCGCGTCCGGGCCGACCCGCCCCGCCGACTGCAGCGCCCGGCTGGTTCCGTCCTCGCCGACGGCCTCGGAGGCGACGAGCAGCTCGCCCAGCGCCAGCGACTCGTCGAGCCCGCCGCAGGTGCCGACCCGCACGATCGTGCGAGCTCCGAGATCAGCCAGCTCGGCGATCACGATTGCGGCGCTCGGACCACCCATCCCGGTGCTCTGAATCGTCAGCGGCTCGCCGTCGAGGAGCGCCGGGCCGGTATAGCCCCAGAGACCGCGGTTGTGGTTGAACATCTTCGGCTCTGACAGCAGCGCCTGGGCGAGCAGCAGGGCGCGTCCGGGGTCGCCGGGGACCAGCACGCGCTCGGCCAGCGGTGCCGTCGGCTGGATATGGATCGTGTCGGACATCGAGCGCCAGCAGATTAGACTGGCCCCGCGATGGCGCAATTCACGTCGGCCGAGGAGTTCCGTGAGGTCATGGACCGGACGTTTGCCCTGATGAGCGACGACCCGGAGATGGGGCCGCGCCTGCGTGATGCTGACACCCCCCAACGGTTTGAGTTCACCGATCTGGACCTCGTGGTCAACGTGCGCGCCGGCCGACCGGGCGAGCCCAACCTGGCGTGGGAGTGGAGCGACGACATCGACTGGGAGCCGAGGGTGAAGATGTCGATGAGCTCGGAGACGGCCAACCGGTACTTCCAGGGCAAGGAGAATGTCGCGATCGCGATCGCGAGACGGCGAATCAAGGCCGGCGGCGACGTCAAGGCGGCGCTCGCGCTGATCCCGATCACCAAGCCGCTCTACGCGCGGTATCGGGCGATGGTCGCCGCCGATTATGCGCACCTGGAACTCTGACCGGCTGTCGGTGTTCTTCGCTCGTCACTATTGACACGACGGCGGAGCGCGAGTAGACCTTATGTGCACACGCAAGGCCACAGGCCGGAGCGTGGTTGCGCCGCTCGGCGCTACCGCGAGGCGCCGCCGGAAACGTGACGAGCGCCCACGGCCGACGCAGCGGGCCGGCATGCCCGCGGGCGGCGGAGACTCGTTCTCATCGGGACTCCGCCGCCGACTTGCGTGTCCGGTCGCCGTTCGACACCTCTGCGCGACACGATGACGCTGGCCGAGGCCGCGCAACGCGTCGGCGTCACCCCCGCCACGCTGCGGCGGTGGGTGCGGCGGGGATTGGTGCCCCAGTACGACGGGGAATGGACGCCGTCGGCTGTCGGCGCCGCCCGGGTTGTCGCGCGAATGCGGGAGCGCGGGCACGCGCTGACCGAGATCCAGCGGGCCACCCAGGAGGGGCGGCTGGCATTTGGCTTCCTCGAGGAGCTGTTCCCCACCGACCATGCGCGTCTCTCGATTCGCGACGCCGCCCGCGAGACGGGACTCGAGGAAGGGCTGGTCGCCCGGCTGCTGAGTGGCCTGGGGATCAGCCGCGAGCACGCCGGCACCGTCGGCGAGGACGAGCTCCAACTGTTGCGATACGTCTCCGCGGTGCTGGAGTCGGGCTTTCCGCTCGTGGCGCTGCTGCAGCTCGTGCGTGTCTACGGGCAAGCGATGGCGAGGATCGCCGACGCCGAGGTGCGGCTCTTTCACCTCTACGTGCACGAGCCGCTGCTGCGCGCGGGCTCCGACGGCGTCCAGACCGCCGAGCAGATGCACGCGCTGTCGCGCGAGGTTCTGCCGCTCGTCGGCCCGGTGCTCGATCAGATTCACCAGCGCTACCTGACGCACTTCGTCGAGCAGGATGTCGTCGGTCACATGGAGTCAGACCTGGAGATGGACGGGACCTCGGTTGACCTGCGGCGGATGCGGGTGGCTATCGCCTTCGCCGATCTGGCGGGCTACACGCGGATGACAGAGGAGGAGGGCGAGCAGACCGCCGTCGACGCTGTTGAGCGATTCGTCGACGCCGTCGAGGTGACCTTGCCCGACGAGGCGCGGGTGATCAAGACGATCGGCGACGAGGCGATGATCGTCGGCTCTGATCCGGCCAGCCTCACCGATTGGGCGGTCGGGTTTCAGACGATGCAGTCAGAGCGACCACTTCCGAGGATCGCGGTGCACTACGGGGCGGCGATGTACCGCGACGGTGACTACTACGGCCGCGACGTGAACATCGCCTCGCGGATGGCCGCGCGCTCGGCCGGAGGCGAGGTGCTGGTGACGCGGCCGGTGGTCGACGCGGTCTCGGCGCCCCATCTGGAGTTCGAGCGCATCGGCGAGGTGCGGCTCAAGGGATTCAACGAGTCCACCGAGGTGTTCATCGCACGCCAGCGCGAGGACGCGGAGCCGTGAGCGACCTGGAACCGCGCATCCGCGACGGCGGACTGCTTGCCGCCGGCCGTCCGGTGGTTGTCATGTACTCCGGGGGACGGGACTCCACCTGCCTGCTCGATGTCGCGGTCCGGATCGCCGGTCCGCCGGCGGTCACGGCGCTGCACGTCAACTACGGGCTGCGACCGGGGGCCGACGACGACCAGCGCCACTGCGCGGAGATGTGCGACCGGCTCGGCGTCGCGCTGATCGTGCGCCGGGCGGACGACACGGGCCACGAGCGGCGCGGCAACCTGCAGGCGTGGGCCCGCGAGCTGCGCTACGCCGC
>DATAUL010000558.1:0-10437 GCA_036268255.1 Solirubrobacteraceae bacterium
AGTGCTTCTTCGAGATGGCCGAGCCGGGAGGCGCCGCGATCGGCCAGCTCACGTTTTCCACCTTCCACTACACCGGCCTCGGTTCCTATGAGGTCACCGACCGCGGCTCGACGACCGGCGCCGACGTCGGCTACACCGACCTGGGTGGCACGTGGACGGCGACTGAGATGCCGACGGATGCCCAGGCCGGCGGGTTCGCCATCACCGCGATCACCGGAGGCACGATCTCCGGCTCGATCGGGGCGACGATGGAGGACGTGACCGCTCCCGAGCAGAGCGCCGGCATGGTCAGCGCCGGCGGCAGCTTCACGGTGCCGTTGCAGACCGCCCCGTAGGGCTGCCGTCCGGTTCGCCCCCCGGACGAGAAAGGCTCCCAGGGTCCGGTGGAGCGCATCGCTGGGAGGGTTATCCACGCTCAGAGTGGGGAAAGCTCCCAGCGTCAGGTGATGCGCGACGTTTGGGAGCGGTCCTCGGCGGAACCCTTGACGAAGCGCCGCCAGCTGATAATCTGCGTATACGTATGCACAGCGTGCCCGCGACCTCCCGCGCGGCACATGCACCGAGGAGAGATGTCATGGCGGAGCGTCTCCTGTCGCAGCTTGCCCATGTGGAGATCCTGACCCCCACGCCCGAGGAGTCGCTGCGTTTCTATACCCAGGTGATGGGGCTCGAGGAGTCCGGACGCGACGGCCAGTCGGTGTTCCTGCGCGGGTGGGGTGAGTTCTTTCATCACAGCATCCAGCTCACCGAAGCTGATCACGCCGGGCTCGGCCATGTCGGCTGGCGCGCGCAGGGACCAGAGGAGCTCGAGCAGGTAATCACCAAGCTGCAGCAGAGCGGCCAGGGCGAGGGATGGCACGACGACAGCCCCGGTCATGGCCCCGCCTTCCGCTACCGCGCGCCGCACGGCCAGCACCTGCACGAGGTCTTCTGGGAGGTGGAGCGCTACTCGCCCCCGCCGGACAAGGCACCGCTGCTGCCCAACCGTCCACAGCGCTACGAACCGCGCGGCGCGGCGGTCCGTTCGCTGGACCACGTGACGATCGCCTCGCCGGAGATCCTCGCCGACGTGCGCTGGTACTGCGACACGCTCGGGCACCGCTTCACCGAGTACATCGTCGCCGAGGAGGACCACGACCTGTGCGTGTTCGCGATGACGACGACGGTGCACCTCGCCCACGACATGGCGATCGTGCTCGACCACTCGGGTATCCCCGGCCGCCTCAACCACGTCGCCTTCTGGGTCGACCAGCGCGAGGAGCTGCTCCGCGTCGCCGAGGTGTTCCTCGATTCCGGCGTCCCGATCGAGTTCGGGCCCGGCCGCCACGGGATGGGCGAGCAGGACTATCTGTATGTGCGCGAACCGAGCGGGCTGCGGATCGAGCTCAACGCCGGCGGCTACCGGAACTTCGCGCCTGACTGGGAGCCGGTCCGCTGGCTGCCCTCGCAGGGGTCCAACAGCATCTACCGCAACGTCGCGATGCCGGAGTCGATGATGGAATCGTTCCCCACGCCCGACGCCGGTGCCGTCGCAGAGTCCCGAGGC
The DNA here is from genome assembly GCA_036268255.1 of Solirubrobacteraceae bacterium. Lineage (GTDB taxonomy): Bacteria > Actinomycetota > Thermoleophilia > Solirubrobacterales > Solirubrobacteraceae > Palsa-465. Next base: position 1,547 of record DATAUL010000558.1, read on the forward strand.
GCATCGGGCCTGTTCGTGCAGTGATGGCCGAACGCGTCCTCGTCGTCGGGGGCGGAATCGGCGGGCTGTCGACCACGATCGCGATGACCGCACGCGGCCTTGCCGTCGATGTGGTCGAGCTCAATCCGAAGTGGGATGTGTACGGCGTCGGGATCCTGCAGCCCGGCAACGCGATCCGCGCGCTCGATCAGCTCGGGCTGGCCGAACAGGCGATCGCCGCCGGTTTCGCGATGGACGGCGACCGCTTCCATCTCGCCGATGGCACCCTGCTCGCCGACAACGAGCACCCGCGACTGCTCGGCCCCGAGTACCCCGGCCTCAACGGGATCACCCGGCCGCGCCTGCACGAGATCCTCACGGGTGCGGTGAAGCGCTCCGGCGCCGACGTCAAGCTCGGCGTCACCGTGGACACGCTGGAGCAGGCCGGTGACGGCGTGACCGTGACGCTCACCGACGGCACCCGCGCGACCTATGACCTCGTCGTCGGCGCCGACGGGATCAACTCGCTGATCCGCGCGCGCGTCTTTCCCGAAGCGCCGGCTCCCGAGTACACCGGTCAGGTGGTCTGGCGATACAACCTGCCGCGCCCGTCCGAAATCGACAAGCTGTGGATGTTCGTCGGCACCGACGGCAAGGCGGGGCTGGTCCCGCTGTCGGCCGACCTGATGTACCTGCTGCTCGTCGAGAAGCCACCGGCGGATGTGTCACTGCGCCCGCCCGCCGCAGAGCTGGCAGGCATTCTGCGCGAGCGCCTGGCGGAGTTCGGCGGCATGATCGCGCGCCAGCGCGAGCTGATCACCGATCCCCAGAACGTCGTCTACCGGCCCGTCGAGACCGTGTTCGTCGACCCACCGTGGCACCGCAACCGGGTGGTCCTGATCGGCGACGCCGCTCACGCCACCTCGCCCCACGTCGGTCAGGGCGCGGCGATGGCGATGGAGGACGCGATCGTCCTCGCGGAAGAGGTCACGGAGGACGTCGACATACAGCCGGCACTGAAACGCTTCATGGAGCGCCGCTATGACCGCGTGCGGACGGTCGTCGACGTCTCGCTGCAGATCGGCCGCTGGGAGATCGACAAGGTCCACGATGCCGATTTCCTGGGCCTGATGGAGAAGGCTGTGACGACGACGGCGGCGCCGATCTGATGTACGCGCTCGGTACGTTCGCGCGCCCGGGGGAGGACCCGTTCCCCGGGCTGGTGCTCGATGAGCAGTCGGTGATCGATCTGACCGGCTACGGGTGGCGCAACGTGCGCGACGTGCTGCGCTCGTGGCAGCGCGCGACCGACGTGCTGGCCAACATCGCGCACTCGGGAGGAGGCGAGATCGCGCTCGGCGAGCTGCGGGTGCACGCGCCCGTCGTCCCCGATCAGGTGCTCCAGTCAGGCGCCAACTATCGCAAGCACGTGATCGACATCATCCGCGCCGAGGAGCGCGAGCGGGGATCGATGACCGATGCCGAGGCGCTGGAGTTGGGCGGGCGGATCATGGACGAGCGCGCGGCCACCGGCGAGCCGTACGTGTTCCTCGGCGCGCCGTCGGCGATCTGCGGTCCCTACGACGACATCGTGCTCCCCCGCCGCGGCGAGCAGCACGACTGGGAACTGGAGCTCGCGGCCGTCATCGGGACGGACGGGCGCCACATCGCCCCCGAGCGGGCGCTCGACCACGTGGCCGGCTACACGATCGCCAACGACCTGACGACGCGCGACCTCGTCTACCGCCCCGACCTGCAGGCGATCGGCACCGACTGGCTGCGGGCGAAGAACGCGCCGACATTCCTGCCGGTGGGCCCGTGGATCGTGCCCGCGCAGTTCGTCGGCGATCCTCAGGACCTGACGATCACCCTGCGCCTCGACGGGGAGGTCAAGCAGGATGACTCGACCGCCGACATGATCTTCGACGTCGCCACTCTGGTCAGCTACGCCTCGACGCTCGTCACCCTGCATTCGGGCGACCTCGTGCTCACCGGCTCGCCGGCCGGCAACGGCATGTACCACCGCCGCTTTCTGGCGCCGGGGGATGTGATCGAATCGGAGATCACCGGGCTCGGCCACCAGCGCAACCGCTGCGTGGGCGAGGACCGATGAGGGTCGCCCTGATCACCGGCGGCGCCCGTGGCATCGGCCGCGCGTGCGCCGAACGGCTTGCCGCCGATGGCCTGCGTGTCGTCGTGGCCGACCGCGCCGGCGCGGCGCAGGCTGCCGCCGAGATCGGCGGCGAGACACATGCCGAGGAGGTCGACCTTGCCGACGCCGATCAGACTGTGGCACTGGCGCAGCGCGTGCTGGATTGCCACGGCCGCTGCGACGTACTCGTCAACAACGCCGCCCAGCTGGGGCGCCACGAGCTCGGCGAGCTCGACCTCAAGACGTGGCGGCGCTTTGAAGCGGTCAACCTCGAGGCGCCGTTTCTGCTGTGCGCGGCGCTCGTGCCGGCGATGGCGCAGCGAGGGGAGGGCCGGGTGGTGAACATCATCTCCAACACGGTGTGGGCGCCGCCGGGTCCCGGCCTGCTCGCCTACATCACGACCAAGGCGGGGCTGCTCGGCTTCACGCGGGCGCTGGCCGTGGAGGTCGGCGCACAGGGCGTGACCGTCAACGCGGTCGCGCCTGGTCTGACCCCGACACCCGGCTCGGAGTCCGACACCCCCGCCGGCGCGTTCGCCGCGGTGCGCTCCCGGCAGGCGGTCGACCGCGCGCTCAGCCCGGACGACATCGCTGGAGCGGTCTCATATCTGTGCTCGCCGGCCGCCGGCGCGGTCGCCGGTCAGGCGCTGCGCGTCGACGGCGGGCTGGTGACGCTGTGAGCGGCCGCGTCGAGGGCAAGGTGATCGTCGTCACCGGGGCGGCTCGCGGCCAGGGGGCGGCCGAGACGGAGCGGCTGACCGCCGAGGGCGCGACTGTGGTCGCCGCCGACCTGACCGCCCCCGACGGGCCGACCGGCCGGGAGCTCAACGTCGCCGACCCGGACTCGTGGGTGGCGTTGCGTGACTGGATGCAGGAGCAGTTCGGCCGCGTCGACGGTCTGATCAACAACGCCGGCACGACGAGCCGGGTGCGCCTGACGAATGTCGACATCAAGGAGTGGAACCGCACGCTGGGGGTCAACCTGACCGGTCCGATGCTCGGCATCACGACGCTGCTGCCGCTGATGAGCGCCGGGGCGTCGATCGTCAACGTCGGCTCGATCGCCGGTCTGACCGCGCACTACACCGCCGCCTACACCGCGAGCAAGTGGGGCCTGCGCGGGCTCACCCACACCGCCGCGATGGAGCTCGGGCCGCGCGGGATCCGCGTCAACGCCGTCCATCCCGGCTACATCCACACGCAAATGACGGCGACCGCTCCGCCGGCGTTCCTGGCGGCCAACGAGGCGATCACGCCGCTGGGCCGCGGCGGTCAGCCCGAGGAGGTGGCCGAGCTGATGGTCTTTCTCATGTCCGACGAGTCGCGGTTCATCACCGGCGCCGAGATCCCGATCGACGGCGGCCAGACGAGCGGGGCGATCGCCAAGATCCTCTCCGACGCGGTGCGGGGCGACCAGACGTGAGCGGACGGCTGGCCGGCAAGGTCGCGCTGATCTCGGGCACTGCCCGGGGTCAGGGCGAGGCAGCGGCACGGCGCTTCGCCGCCGAGGGCGCCACGATCGTCGGCGGAGACATCCTGGAGGCCGACGGCGTGCCTCGGCTCGACGTCACCGACGAGCGCTCGGTCGCCGGCTGGATCGACGGGGCGGTCGCCGAGCACGGGCGGATCGACGTGCTTTACAACAACGCCGGCGCCGTCCGCTTCGGCGCGGTCGACGAGCAGTCCTTCGCCGACTGGCGCTTCACGCTCGCCGCCGAGCTGGACTCGGTGTTCCTCGTCTGCAAGCACGCCTGGGCGCACCTGCGCGCCAGCCGCGGCGTGATCGTCAACATCGCCTCCACCGCCGGCACGACCGGCTCGATGACCAACCAGCGGGTTGCGCACTCCGCCTCCAAGGGCGGGGTGATCTCGGCCACGCGCCAGCTCGCCGCCGAGGGCGCGCCGCATGGTATCCGCGCCAATGCGATCAGCCCGGGAATCATCTCGACCCCCGGATCTCGCGAGAACCTGCTCGCACCCGATCATCCGATGCGCACCATCGCTCGCGCTGTTCCACTGGGGCGGCTGGGTACCGAGGCGGACGTCGTCAACGCCGCCGTGTTCCTGGCCAGCGAGGAGGCGGCCTACATCACCGGTACGAACCTGATCGTCGATGGCGGTTGGTCGGCGGTCCTACCCGGAGGTCCCACATGATCCTCGAGCGAGCCCGTTTTCAGACCCGGCCGGATGCCCAGGGGGACTTCGAGCGGGCATTCGAGACCGCGCGGACGGTCATCTCCCAGGCGGGCGGGTATCGCTCGCTGCGCCTGCTCCGCGGCATCGAGAAGCCGACGGAGTACCTGTTGCTGATCGAGTGGGACTCGGTCGCCGACCACATGGAGGGCTTTCGCGGCTCCGAGCTCTTCGAGCGCTGGGCGGAGCTGCTCAGGCCGTACTACGCCGCACCGCCGGAGGTCGAGCACTTTGACCCCGTCGTCAGCCAGTAAACGACAGACACGGAAGGACAGCATGCGCCTGGCGAGATACGAACACGAGGGGAGCACCCGGATCGGCGTCGTCGACGGCGATGCCATCCGCCCCCTGCCCGAAACGACCGAGCTGCTGACGCTGCTGGCCGACCGGGCGGCGAGGCAGCCGGCGGCGGCGGCGGCCGGCGAACCGGTCGCGCTCAGCGACGTGCAGCTGCGGGCGCCGCTCACCCCGACGACGATGCGCGACTTCGTCTGCTTCGAGGCGCACGTCGAGGGGATGGTGAAGAACGAGGGCCCCGACGCGGTTGTCCCCGAGGACTGGTATCAGGCACCCACCTTCTATTTCACGTCGACGACGGCGATCTTCGGGCCTGGGGACGCGATCGAGGTGCCGCCGGGGTGCGAGAAGCTCGACCTCGAGCTGGAGATCGGGGTGATCATCGGGCGCGAGGGGCGCGACATCCCGGTGCAGAGCGCCGCCGAGCACATCGCCGGCTTCACGATCTATAACGACTTCTCGGCCCGCGACCTCGGCGCCCGGGAGAAACGGATGGGGCTCGGCTGGGCCAAGGCGAAGGACTTCGCCAACGCGCTCGGACCGTGGGTCGTCACCGCCGACGAGTGGGAGCCCTACCGCGATGGCGATCGCTACGACATGGAGCTCGTGGCCTCGCGCAACGGCGAGCCGCTCGGTCGTGACACGCTGGCCAACATCGCATGGTCGTTTGAGGAGATGGTCGCCTACGCCTCGCGCGGGGCGTGGCTGCGCACCGGCGACGTGCTGGGCTCGGGCACCTGCGGCGCCGGCTGCCTGGGCGAGCTGTGGGGTCGCAACGGCGCTTTCGAGCCTCGGCCGCTGGCCCCCGGCGACGAAGTCACGCTCAGCGTCGAGGGGATCGGTGAGCTGACCAACACGATCGTCGCCGGCGCCGAGCCGCTGCCGGTCCCGACGGCCCGGCGGCGGGCGGGGGCGCGGGCAAGCCGGACGACTCACGCCGCCGACTTACTGGCGAGCCTGGATGGCGAGCGGAGGCGATCAGCGTGAGCACCAGGTATCTCAAGCATCCCAACCCGCCGACCGTCGAGGCGACCGACGAGCTACGCGCCCGCGTCGCCGAGATCCTGCGCGACATCGAGCGCGGTGGCCTGGACGCGGTACGCCGGTACTCGCAGGAGTTCGACGGCTGGGCGCCGCAGCAGTTCGTCGTCTCCGATGCCGAGTTCCGCCGCGCCGAGGCGGAGCTCGACGATGGGCTGCTCGGCCACATCGCGTTCGCGCAGAACCAGGTGCGCAGCTTCGCCGAGGCGCAGCTGGCCACGATGTCCGAGCTGGAGGTGGAGCTGGGCCCGGGTGTGCTGCTCGGCCACCGGCACATCCCGGTCAGCGCGGTCGGCGCCTACGTGCCCGGTGGTCGTTATCCGATGCTCGCCTCGTCGTTCATGACCGTGCTCGTCGCCAAGGTGGCCGGCGTCGGTCAGGTCGTGGGCTGCGCGCCCCCGCAGCGCGAGGGCGGGATCCATCCGGCGATGCTCTACGCGATTCGCACGTCAGGAGCCGACGCTGTCCTCTGCCTCGGCGGCGTGCAGGCGCTGGCGGCGATGGCGTTCGGGCTGATCGACGGGCTGGCGCCGGTCGACATGCTCGTCGGTGCCGGCAATGCGTTCGTCGCCGAGGCCAAACGCCAGCTGTTCGGGCGAGTGGGCATCGATCTGCTCGCCGGCCCGACCGAGGTCCTGGTGATCGCCGACGAGTCGGCCGACCCGGACCTGGTGGCGGCCGATCTGCTCGGCCAGGCCGAGCACGGCCCCACTTCACCGGCGGGCTGCATCGCGATCGGGGAGAAGACCGGCAAGGACGTGGCACGCGCCGTGCACGCGCGCCTCAAGACCTGGCCGACGGCCGACGTGGCCGGGCAGGCGTGGCACAACCACGGCTGGATCGCGATCGTCGCCGACGACGAGGAGGCGATCGCGGTCGCCGACGAGGCCGCCAACGAGCACCTCGAGGTGCAGGTGCAGGAATCGAAGCTCGACCTCTACCAGTCGCGGCTGAGCAATTTCGGATCGCTGTTCGTCGGCCGGGAGGCGACCGTCGTCTACGGCGACAAGGCCGTCGGCACCAACCACGTGCTGCCCACCTCGCGTGCAGCCCGGTACACGGGCGGGCTGTGGGTCGGCAAGTTCCTCAAGACGTGCACCTACCAGCGGTTGACCGCCGAGGGCACGCGGCGGGTCGCGCCGGCGGCGGCGGCGATCTCTCATGCCGAGCACTTCGAGGGCCACGCCCTGACCGCCGAGATCCGCCTGGAGCAGGTCGCCGAGCCGTCCGCCTCGTGATCGGCGTCGCGTCAGGCTGATTTCGGCGGCCAGGGCGAGCGCACGGCGCGGAAGGGCGGCCGGTCGGCGTAGGCCTCCTTTGCCGAGCTGGTAGCGGTCGTCACGGAGGCGCCATGAGCGGCGGCAGCGGGCTCGACCGGATAGTGGATCGTGTGGCCCGGCGTGCGCGTGCCCACCATCAGGATTGCGCACGGCTCGTCGCCGGCGCCCGCCGTGATGTGCTCTGTGCCCGGCGGGCAGTGCAGATAATCCCAGGCGCGCATTCGCCGCTCCTCGCCTTCGACGATCGCGATGCACTCGCCGCTGAGCACGAGGAATCGTCTGCCATCCCATCTCGCCCAGGTTGAGGATGAACCAGCCGCTGTCGGCTGGCCGGCGGCCCGTCCTGATCTGTTCGATCTTTGCTTCGTGCATTCGCGGATCGTGTCAGTCGATCAGACGGGACTCCAGGCGCCAGACCGCCAGACGCCACACGACCAGGCCGAACACCACCAGCACGGCGGCGTGGAGCAGGTCGGCGGTCACGATCGTGTTGAGCGACACGTCGCGCACGAGCGCGACACAGTGATACAGGGGGTTGAACTGGGCGATGGTGCGCAGCCCGTGGGGCAGCGAGGAGATTGGAAAGAACGTGCCGGCGACGAGGAACATGGGCGTCAGGACCGCGCTCGTCACGTAATTGAAGTTGTCGATCGTCTTGGCGACGGCGGCGATCAGAACGCCGAAGGCGGCGAAGCCGAAGCCGGTGACGATTCCGATCGGGATGACCAGCAGCATCCCCAGCTGAGGGCTCAACCCGAAGAAGAAGCCCACGATCAACGGCGCCAGCCCATAGACCCCGGCCCGGATCGAGATCCACAGGATCTCGGCGGTGACCAGCTCCTCGACGTCGACGGGTGCGGCCAGCACTGCGTCGTAGGTGCGCTGAAACTGCCAGCGGATGAAGGTGTTGAACATCCCGGGAAACGCCGAGGAGAACAGCACGGCAGTGGCGACCACGCCGGTGGCCACGTACTCGACGTACTTGACGTGTCCGACATGGGAGACGAGCGAGCCGAAGCCGAGCCCGAAGGCGAGCAGGTAGATCGTCGGCTGGACGATCGAGGAGAACGTCGTCGCCTTCCAGTAACGCCGGAACAGGACGACATCGCGGCTCATCACCCCGGCCAGCGCCGCGGGGTCCAGCCGCCGGGAGCGGATCGTGCTCATTCGATCGACCGTCCGGTCAGCGCGACGAACGCGTCCTCGAGGTTGGCCGGGCGGCGCACCCCCTTGGGCGCCTCGCCGTCGAGCTCCTCGGCGCCGAGCAGCGCGACCGCCGGACCGCTGCGCCGATACAGCCACCCGCTGCGGCTGGCGCGGGCCTCGAGCTCGGCCAGCTCGTGGGGCGGACCGTAGACCTCCAGGACCTCGCGCCCGGCGTGGCGGGCGATGAGCTCCGCGGGCGTGCCCTCGGCGATGATCTGCCCGGCTGACATCACCGCCACCGTGTCGGCCAGTCGCTCGGCCTCCTCGATGTAGTGCGTCGACATCAGCACGGTCACCCCGTCGGCGCGCAGCCCGTCGATCAGCGACCACAGCTCCTGGCGGACCTGCGGATCGAGCCCGACGGTCGGCTCGTCGAGCAGCACCAGCTGGGGACGGTGGATCAGGCCGCGGGCGACGAGTAGACGCCGCCGCATCCCGCCCGAGAGCTCGCGCACGATCGTGTCCGCGCGCGGCTGCAGGTTGGCGATGGCGAGTGCGCGGTCGACCGCCGTCGGACGCTGCCCACGCGGGACGCGGTACAGCCGAGCGAACACGGTGAGGATCTGCCGGCAGGTCAGCTCGACGTCGAGGTTGTCCAGCTGGGGAACCACGCCCATCGCCATCCGGGCCTGCTTGGACTCCGCCGGCAGCGTGAAGCCGAGCACCCGGATCGAGCCCTCGTCGGCCAGCGTCTGAGCGGTGAGCATCCGCATCGTGGTCGATTTGCCGGCGCCGTTTGGACC
>DATAUL010000559.1:0-6497 GCA_036268255.1 Solirubrobacteraceae bacterium
TCGGAGGCGGCGCATCAGCCACCACCGGATCGAGCGAGTGGCCGCGGCGCGCCGCTTCCTCTGCACGCGCGTGGCCGCGGGCAGGACCGCGACCGCCGTCACAGGCGAGTGCATCTGCGCCGCGCGGGCCATCGTGGGCGACATCCCGGCCGCTGAGACGGAGACGAGCACCGCCAGGAATGCTGCGACGCGTTTTGTATTTCGGGTGAGTTGAATCATGGAAGTGACTGCTGCGATGCGGCGAAGCCGGTGTGTGTATGACAGTAATCTTGCCCTCGCACGGTAAGACAGAGGTCTGTCGCGCCTAATAACTCTGTGAGGCACTCCCGATCGCTGCGGTATCGCGATGACCGGTTACAGACACGACGTCTCGCCTCCCGCTCGGCCGGCGGGTGGACGGCCGTACCGAGCGACCGACCGGCAAGAGCCGCCGCCCGCGCCTTTGTCGACCTGGTCACGGCTTCCCGATGACGCTCAGCAGGTTCTCGGGCTCCTCTCGCCATTCTCTTCATCCTGCGCCCGACCATCGTGGCCATGAGCGCACAAGCCGAGCAGGTTCGCGTCCTCGTAGTCGACGACGAGCCCAACATCGCCGACGTGATCGCCATGGCGCTGCGCCATCAGCGGTTCGAGGTGGAGACGGCCGCCACGGGTCGCCAGGCATTGGAGTTGACCCGCCGCCATCCTGCGCATGTGATGGTGCTCGACGTGATGCTTCCCGACATGGAGGGCTTCGAGGTCGCGCAGCGCCTGGTCTCTGAGCACGCCGAGATTCCCATCCTCTTCCTGAGCGCCCGTGACAGCACGGCTGATCGGGTCCGTGGCCTGACTACCGGCGGCGATGACTACGTAACCAAGCCGTTCAGCCTGGAGGAGCTGATCGCACGCGTGCAGAACCTCGTCCGGCGGACGCAGACCCTCCAGGAGTCCTCCGGCACCCTGCGGTTCACCGACCTTGAGCTCAACGGGGAGACGTTCGAGGTATCGCGCGGCGGGCGGCCCATCGAACTGACGGTCACCGAGTTCCGGCTTCTGCGCTACCTGATGCTCAACCCACGGCGGGTCCTCACGCGCGCCCAGCTGCTCGATCACGTGTGGAGCTATGACTTCGGTGGCGACGCGCGGGTGCTTGAGACCTACATCAGCTACCTGCGAAAGAAGGTCGACGCCGACGCGCAGCCGCTCCTGCACACCATCCGCGGGGTCGGCTACGTCCTGCGGCTCCCGAGGGCGTAGCGCCTTGTCGCTGCGCGCTCGGCTGTTGATCGGCCTGGTCGTGCTGGCCGCCATCGGGCTGGGTGCTGCGGCGCTGGTCACCTATGAGGAGCAGCGGTCGTTCCTGCTGACGAAGATCGACCAGCAGGTAGCACAAGCCAGGCTGCCGGTGTCCGTCCGGCTCGGGCTCGTCAAGCCCCGCCTACCCGCCGGTACCGCCGGGGCGATCCAGCGCGGGACGGCCAAGCGCAGCCCCAGCACGTTTCAGGCCTCGGGTACATACGGCATCCTGCTGGGCGGCGACGGCAAGGTGGTGAAGGTCCAGTCATTCAGCTATGACGAATCCGCGGCCCCGGTTCCGTCGCTCCCGGCCCACTTCCCGATGACCGCGGCGGGCTCCTCCAACGTGCGCATCTTCACCGTGTCGACCGCGGGAGTGCGCTATCGCGCCGCGGCGTTCTCGCTCACCAGCGGCAGAGTCCTCGTCATTGCCGTCCCCCTCAACTCGGTCGACCAGACACTGCAGCGGCTGGTCGTTGTCGAGGCGCTGGTCGGCGGGGGTGTGATCCTGACGCTCATCCTGCTGGGGTGGCTCGTTATTCGGATCGGGTTGCGGCCTCTGAATCGGATCGGCAGGGTCGCCGATGAGATCGCTCACGGCGACCTCTCTCGGCGGGTGCGTCTCACCCATCCTCGCACCGAACTCGGGCGTCTTGGGGCCTCCCTGAACGAGATGCTGGTGCAGATCGAGCAGGCGTTCGCCGACAGGGGTGAGAGCGAGGAGCGTCTCCGGCGGTTCGTCGCCGACGCGTCGCACGAGTTGCGGACGCCCCTTGCCTCCATCCGCGGCTACGCGGAGCTGTTTCGGCTGGGGGCCGCGAGCGAACCGGCCGCCCTGGAGCGCACCATGGCGCGGATCGAGGCGGAGGCCACCCGGATGGGAGGCATGGTCGAGGATCTCCTGACCCTGGCGAGACTCGACGAGCTGCCCGAGGTCCAATTCGTCCCGGTGGACCTGCGTGTGTTGGCTGAGACCGCTGTGCACGACGCCCACGCCGTCGCCCCCGGGCGACCAATCAGTCTCATCGCCAGCGAGCCCGTGAGGGTGCTGGGGGACCCCGGTCAGCTCCGTCAGGTGCTTTCCAACCTGACCCGCAATGCCCTGATACATACGGGCGACGGCACCCCGATCGAGGTCATGGTGTCGCGTCGCGGCCCCGCCGCGGAGGTGGTGGTCCGCGACCACGGTCCGGGCCTTCCCGCCGGCTCACACGACCGTCTCTTCGAGCGGTTCTGGCGCGACCAGACTGGGCGCAGTCGCGGCCCCGGCGGTGCCGGGCTCGGGCTGGCCATCGTCAAGGCAGTGGCGCATGCGCACCACGCTGAGGTGCGAGCCGAAGATGCTCCGGACGGTGGGGCGGTGTTCCGCGTGACGATTCCCCTGGCGCCGAGCGCGCCCGCCGTACGCGCGACAGCGGACGACACCGGCGACGCGCACCGCGTCGCGGTGTCGAGCTGAGCCGAGGATCCGGCGCAGACCCGGCGGCGGGTTCGGCGGGTGTCATCGCCGCGCTCAGCAACATCTCAGCATGAGCGCGGTCACGTCTCAGGTCGATGGCCGACAGTAACTGTCAATGGCCGCTCCGCCCGCAGATCCGTGCGGCGGCCCGACCGTCTTGACACTGACAGCCTGAATTGGAGAGCGCCACATGCGTAAACCGCGATCTCGTCCCTGGTACCTCTATGCACTCGGCGTCCTCGCCGTCACTCTCGTCGCGCTGGCCGTGACGGAGATCGGACCGCCGGCGAGCTCAGCGCGCACGTCGACTCAGATCGTCGCCGTCGCCAAGGGAGTGGTGCAGTCGACGGTGTCCGGAACCGGGAACGTCGAGGCGGGCACGAACCTGGACGTAAATTTCCAGACCAGCGGGACCCTGTCGCACGTCTACGTGAAGGCCGGCCAGCGCGTCAAGAAGGGACAGCTCCTGGCCACGCTCAATTCCGGCTCGGATCAGCTCGCCCTCGATCAGGCCGAGCAGACCCTCACGGCCGCCCAGGACCAGCTGGCCTCAGCAGAGGGCAGTTCTTCGACGACGAATGCATCGCTCCAGCCCTCGGGCGCGGGCACCACCAAATTCGTCTCTGACGTGACGACGGCGCCCTCGAGCACGACGAGCACCGCACCCACGACGACGTCGAGTACCGGCCCGAGCACCGCGCCGACGCCGAGCACCACGACGACCTCGTCGAGCGCCACGACGCCGAGCACCACGACCACACGCAACCCGACGCCGACCGCCCCCAGCCCCGCTCCGACGCAGACGACGGGCTCCGGCAGTTCGGCGAGCACGGGCTCATCGAGCGGAGGCGGCTCGGCCGGTGCGGGCGGAGGCGGCTCGGCCGCGAGCGGCTCTGCCTCAGGAGGCTCCACCTCGTCGGCCGGAAGCATCCCGACCGCGCAGGCCGCGGTCGACAGCGCCGAGCAGAGTGTCCAGAGCGCGAAGACCGCGCTAGCGGACACCAAGCTCTACGCGCCGACCAGCGGCACGATCATCTCGACCGCCGGCCTCTCCAATGGCGACTCGGTCTCGGCCGGCTCCACTTCCAGCGTCTCGGGCGCGAGCAGCAGCTCCTCGAGCACGTCGAGCGCGGCCGGCACGGCCGGCACGACGACGGCCGGCGGCCTCGGGAGTTCCGGCTCGACGACCGGCACGAGCTCCTCCTCCGGAACGCCCTTTGTCGAGATCGTCAACTCCAAGACGATGACCATGACCGTCGCCCTGAGCGAATCCGACGTGACCAAGGTCAAGGTCGGCCAGCCGGCGACGATCACGCTGGATGCCCTCAGCGGTGTCACGCTCGGCGCCCATGTGACCGCGATCTCGCCCGTGGGCACCACCAGCAACAGCGTGGTCTCCTACGACGCCACGCTGACGCTCGACCAGAGTGACTCACAAGTCAAGGTGGGGATGAGCGCGTCGGCGTCGGTGATCGTGGGCCAGGCGCAAGGAGTCAATGTTCCCAACAACGCCGTCACAGGAACCGGGTCGCTGACGACGGTCACCATTCTGGACAACGGCAGGAAGACCACCAAGCAGGTCGCCGTCGGACTGCGGGGCGACACCCGCACACAGATCATCAGCGGTCTCAGCGCCGGCAATCAGCTGGTCGTCACCACGACGCTGCCGCCGCTGACCTCCAGCACGCCGGCCGGCTCGACCCCCGGCACCGGAACGCTCGGCGGTGCTGGAGCTGCCGGCGCCGCCGGAGGGCGCCCGGGAGGATTCGGCGGCGCGGGCGGCGGGTTCGGCGGCGGCGGGTCGGGCGCCGTCGCGGCAGGTGCGGCCCGATGACCGGCCTCGCCTCGCCGACCACCCCGGCGATCGACGTCAACGAGGTGCAGAAGACCTACAAGGTCGGCGACATCTCGGTCCACGCGCTTCGTGGAGTGACCTTCGGCGTGCAGCGCGGGGAGTACGTCGCGATCATGGGTGCTTCAGGCAGCGGTAAGTCGACGCTCATGCACATCCTCGGGTGTCTCGACACCCCGACCTCCGGGACCTACCGGCTCGATGGCCTGGACGTTTGCGAGCACGATGAGGACACGCTGGCCGGCATCCGCGGCCGGTTCATCGGCTTCGTATTTCAGAGCTTCAACCTGATCCCTCGAACCCGAGCCGTGGCCAACGTCGAGCTCCCGATGTCCTACGCGGGCGTGTCCCGCGGGGAGCGGCGGGCGCACGCGCTCGCCGCGCTGGAGACGGTGGGGTTGAGCGACCGCGTCGACCACGTCCCCGCCGAGCTGTCCGGAGGTCAGCAGCAGCGGGTGGCCATCGCGCGGGCTCTCGTCACCAATCCCGCGCTGATCCTCGCCGACGAGCCCACGGGAAATCTGGACAGTGCCTCCACCGACGAGGTGCTGGGAATTCTCGAGCGGCTCAACGACGAGGGCCGAACGATCGTCCTGATCACCCACGAGGACGACGTCGCGCACCACGCCCAGCGCGTGATCCGGCTCAGGGACGGCGCGATCCTCGCCGACGAGCCCGTCGCGGCGTTTGGGGGGCAAGCATGATCGAGACCATCCGCGTGGCCCTGGGTGGCCTGACCGCCAACAAGCTGCGAACCGGCCTGACCGTCCTGGGATTGATGATCGGCGTCGGATCGGTGATCGTGTTGATCGCCGTCGGAACCGGCTCCTCGGCTGCCGTGGAGAAGCAGATCGACGCACTTGGCAGCAATGTGCTGCTGATCCAATCCGGGCCCTCGGTCGGCGGCTTGCGCAGCGCGACCACCAGCAGCACCCCGCTCACCCCCGCCGACGCTACCGCTCTGCAGAGCGGTAGCCAGGCGCCCGACGTGCAGAGCGTCTCACCGGTGGTGAACGCCAACGGCGTCACCCTGACCCACGACGGCGCCACCTATTCACCGTCGACGTTCCAGGGCACCACGCCGACTCTCAAGCAGGCCCGCAACTACACCCTCGCCGAGGGCGCGTGGTTCACCAGTGCCCAGGAGAGCGCCCACAGCCGCGTGCTCGTGGTGGGGCCGACGATCGTGAGCGAGCTCTTCAATGGTCAGGATCCCGTCGGCGACGACGTCGCGGTGAACGGCACGAACTACCAGATCATCGGCGTCACCGCCTCCAAGGGATCCAACGGCACCTCCAACCAGGACGATGTGGCGTTCGCTCCGCTGACGGCGGTTCAGGACACGCTCACCGGATACGGCGGCATCAGCCAGATTGTCGTGGAAGCGAGGTCGAGCCAGCAGCTCACCGCCGCTCAGGCCGAGGTGACCGGCATCCTCAACCAGCTGGATCCGGTGAGTCCGGGCTCGACGGCAGCGAGCAACTTCTCGGTCATCAACCAGGGATCGATCCTGCAGACGTCCGCCTCCAGCAGCAAGGTCTTCACCACCCTGCTGGGCGAAGTGGCGGCGATCTCGTTGCTGGTGGGAGGGATCGGCGTGATGAACATCATGCTCGTGTCGGTCACCGAACGAACCCGCGAGATCGGCATCCGCAAAGCGGTCGGCGCCCGCCGGCGCGACATCCTCGTCCAGTTCGTCGTCGAGGCCGTTCTGGTGTCCCTGCTGGGCGGAACGGCGGGCGTCCTGGCAGGCGTGATCGGCAGCCAGTTCACGATCGCCGGGGTCAGCCCGGTCATCGCGCCCTACTCCGTTGCGCTGGCGTTCGGCGCCGCGCTGCTGACCGGGCTGTTCTTCGGCACCTATCCGGCCCGCCGGGCGGCGGCCATGCGTCCGATCCAGGCCCTGCGGTT
>DATAUL010000560.1:0-1897 GCA_036268255.1 Solirubrobacteraceae bacterium
CGCCCCCCGGGATGTCGCCCATCGCCGTCTCCGAGCGCGCGCTGGAGCGGATCCGCAAGCGGACGCACCCGGTGCCCTATTCCTACGATCTACAGCTGCTCCAGGACTACTGGGTCAAGCGCCCGCCCGTGTATCACAACACGGTGCCGGTGCTCCAGATCTATGCCCTGCACGAAGCGCTGCGCGCGGTCGCCGCCGAGGGTCTGCCCGCCCGCTGGGAGCGTCACGCCCAGGCCGGCGCGACACTCCAGACCGGGCTGCGCTCACGCGGCCTCGAGCTGCTCACGAATTCCGAGCACCAGCTGCCGCAGCTGACGGCCGTGCTCGTCCCCGACGGCGTCGATGCCAAGCAGGTGCAGACCGCGATGCTGCGCGAGCACGGGATCGAGATCGGCGGCGGGCTGGGCCCGTCGGCGCCCTCGATGTGGCGCATCGGGCTGATGGGCCACAACGCGACCGTCGAGGTGGCCGAGCGCGTGCTCCAAGCGCTCGACGCCGTGCTCTAGACCGACGGCAGGTTCACCCGGGCGGCTTCGAGGTCGCCCCACGTCCTCGCCCGATGTGCCGCGACGAGGCGATCCTCGAACTCCTCCGCGGTGATTCGCCCGACGATCATGTGCTCGCGCAGCTCCCCGACCGCGTGCTCGCGATCGGCGTCGGAAAGCAATTCGCTCGGTGAGCGGCGCGGTGGCGGAGCCACAGCGCCGACGATCGCGGCCGCCGAGCCCTGGATCGTGCCCACCAGCTCACGATGGCGCAGGGCCTCGAGCTTGCGCTTGCGCGCGCCCCGGCGCACCAGCCGGTAAGGGATGAGCCAGATCCCCCACACGAGGTACCACGCGGTCACCAGCACCCAGGCAGCGATCACGAGCACGACCACGGATACGGTGACCGCCGCGACCGGCGCTCCCACGTCGGCACGACGCCGAAGGCGCAGGATCCGCTGCGCCGACCCCGTGTAGCTCATCGGCGCGCTGATGATCACGTCTTCGCTGGCCAAGCGAATCGGCATCTGCGGCTGTGTCTGCATCGTCTGCCCCTTCGCGAGCTCGAGCGCTAGGTCCGCCGCAACGGTACCGGCTCCCGGCAGGGGCTTCTAGGCGACGGGGACGCCGGCCTGCGCCTTGGCGGCGGCGAGCGTGTTGCCCAGCAGCATCGCGATCGTCATCGGTCCGACCCCGCCGGGCACCGGCGTGATCTTTCCGGCGACCTCGGAGGCGGAGGAGAACTCGACGTCGCCTACGAGGCCGGCGTCGGTACGGTTGATCCCGACGTCGATGACCGTCGCTCCCGGCTTGACCCAGCTGCCCTTGACCATCTCCGGCCGGCCGACGGCCGCGATCAGCACGTCGGCGCGCCGGCACACGTCGTCGAGGTCGCGGGTCCGCGAGTGGCATATCGTCACGGTGGCGTTCTCGGCGAGCAGCAGCGCCGCCACCGGCTTGCCGACGAGGTCCGAGCGTCCGACGATCACCGCCTCGGCGCCCTCGAGGGGGACGTCATAGCGCTTGAGCAGCTCGATCACCCCCGCCGGCGTGCACGGCCGCAGCCCCGGCAGTCCCTTGGCCAGCAGGCCGGCCGAGACCGGCGTCAGCCCGTCGACGTCCTTGGCGGGATCGATCAGCGTCGTCAGGCGCGAGCCGTCGATGTGCGGCGGCGTCGGCAACTGCAGCAGGATGCCGGACACGCGCTCGTCGGCGTTGAGCTCGGCCAGCAGCTCGACGACCTCCTCCTGGGTGCTGGCGGCCGGGACGTCGTGGGCGAAACCCTCGATCCCCACCTGGGCGCACGCCTTCTGCTTGTTGCGGACGTAGACGGCGGAGGCGGGGTCCTCGCCGACGAGCACCGTCGCGAGACCGGGCCGCCGGCCGCCGTCGGCCAACCACGCCTCGACCTC
>DATAUL010000561.1:0-9251 GCA_036268255.1 Solirubrobacteraceae bacterium
CGCCGGAACCTTGCCGCCGCCGTCGCCGGTCAGCTGCACGTCGTGAGCGAGCAGCGTCTCGAGCCCAGCGAGATCGCCCTGCTCGGCGGCCGCGAAGAACCGTCGTGCCAGCTCGTCACGCTGCTCGCGCGTCGTTCGGAAGCGGACCCGCCCGCCCCGGCGCTGCTCGACGTGGCGTCTGGCGCGGGTGGCGAGCTGGCGCACGTTGTCCTGGCTCTTGCCGACGATCGCCGCGATCTCCGGATACCCGTAGTCGAACACATCGTGCAGCAGCAGTACGGCTCGCTGCTCAGGTGAGAGGCTCTCGAGCAGAACCAGCATCGCCATCGACAGGGAGTCGGCTGTCTCAGCGTGCCGGGCCGGATCATCTCGGCCGTCGGAGATGATCGGCTCTGGCAGCCACTCGCCGACGTAGCGCTCGCGGCGGGCGCGCGCGGAGCGCAGCTCGTTGATCGCCAAGCGGGTGGTCACGGTGGCTACGAACGCGCGCGGCGAGGCGAGCTGCTCGCCTTCATCAAGCGCGCGATGGACCCGCAGCAGCGCCTCCTGCACCACGTCCTCCGCCTCGGAGACGCTGCCCAGCATCCGGTAGGCGATCGCGAAGGCGACCGGCCGCAGCTCGTCAAGCAGTCGTTCACGATCGGTCATTACGCCGCGAACCCCTGCCGCCAGCTCGCATGCGCCGGGCGCCACTGAAGGTCACGCTTGGCCTTGTCGTTGGAAGCGCCGCGAAGCTCGGTCATCATTCGGACCATCTCGAACGACTCCTCGCCCGGCGTCATCGATGTGCCCGGCCCATAGAACGCGCCGTAGCGCAGCACAATCCCCTCCGTCCACCGAGCACCGACGACTGCTTCCTCGAGATGACGGATCGCGGCCAGGTTCGCGCGCATCTCGCGCGCGGGATTCGGGTCGAGCGGGTCCTCCTGGTTGGTCAGCGCGAAATCGCGCTCCAAGTGACGCATGTCCACCCCCGCAAGGGCGGTCAGCTGATGGACGATGACGTCCGGCCTCGCTCTGCCCACGGCCTCCGCGACCTGACTGGGGTCAAGCAGATCGCCCCCGTCGCACCTGCCACAAACACTCTCATGATCAACTCCTTGACCGAGGTCTACTCGCACCCCACAAGACACGACAGGAGCCGCGGCTGTGACACCTCTCTCGCGGTCACCGCTGCTCATCGGGAACGGTCCACGACGAGCGCGCTGCCGCCCCCGAGCCTGACCGGCTCGGCGATCGCCTGCGTGCGGTGCCCGGCCAGGAACTGCATCGCGGTCGCGTCCCCGGGATAATGATCGAGGGGCAGCACCGAACCGGTCGCCAGCGCGAACTTCTCGCCGAATTGCCTGCTCAGCCGCCGGCGCAGCGCGCTGTGGTAGAACGCCGGCTCGGCCTCGGAGGCCGGTGAGTCGGTTTGGCTGACGCGCGGCGCGGCGAGCGCGACGGGCAGCGGCATTCCGAAGTCGACGTGCCCGATCAGCGTCTGCAGGATCGTCTCGGGGATAGTCGATCCGCCGGCGGCACCGATGGTGAACTGGGGGCGGCCGTCACGCAGGGCGATCACCGGGCCCATGCTCGACCGCGGCCGCTTGCCCGCCGCGGGCAGGTTCGGATCGGCCGCGCCCTTCGTCGGCGGGGCGAAGTCAAAGTCGGTCAGCTCGTCGTTGAGCAAGAAGCCGTAGCCGGGCACGGTCTGGCCGCTGCCGCCGAAGAAGTTGATCGTGTTCGTGTAGGCGACGATGTCGCCCCAGCGGTCGGTGGTGACGATGTTGTTGGTGTGATGCTGCTCAGGCGAGGCCGAGCGCGCCACCGCCCCAGTCTCCGCGCCGGCGAACGGGTTGGCCGCACTGTGACCGCGGGCGCAGCCGCGGTGGGGCGCAGACGGGTCACCGGCGGCGACCGGCGATATGAGTGCCTTCGCGTGGACCAGGCAGCGGCGCGTCGCCGCGAAGGACGGGCTGAGCAACCCGGAGAGGGGAACCTTGGCGAACGCGGGATCTCCGATGTAGGCGTCGCGGTCGGCGTAGGCCAGGCGCGAGGCCTCAAGGTAGTGAAACATCGCGGTCGTCCGTGGCTCCGCACCGAGGTTCCAGCCGCTGAGGATGTTGAGCGCCTCCCCGATCGTCGAGCCGCCGCTCGAGGGCGGCGCCATCCCGTAGATGTCGAGGCCTCGATAGCGGACGTGCGTCGGCCGGCGCACCTTGGCGCGATAAGCGCGCAGATCGGTCATCGTCATGATCCCCGGGCGGGTGACGAGATGGTTGCCGGCCTGCAGCTGAGGATGGTCGAGGGCCTGCACGATCGCCTCGCCGAGCGGTCCGTCATAGAGGTAGGACGGACCGTGCTGCGCGAGCAGCCGGTAGGTCTTGGCCAGGTCCGGGTTGCGTAGCCGCGTGCCGACCGGCAGCGGCTTGCCCGCCTTGGTGAGCAGCAGCGCGCGGCTCGCCGGATAGGCTCGCAGCGTCCCCAGGCCCGCCTCGGTGAGCTGGCGGAAGTCGGCGTTGACGCGAAAGCCGTGCTGCGCGACCGAGATCGCGGGCTGCAGGTCGGAGGCGAAGCTCTTTCGCCCGTAGCGGCGGATCGCCGCCGCCCAGGTGGCGACCATCGACGGGACGCCCGTCGACAGCGGCTGTTCGGACGCGCTGTCGTAGTCGAGCGGCTTGCCCGTGGCCGGGTTGACGAACAGCTTCGACGTGCACGCCGCCGGGCAAGTCTCGCGGCCGTCGATCGTGATCACGCGGTGCGCGCGGGCGTCGTAGATGACCATGAAGCCGCCGCCTCCCGGGCCAGCCACGAACGGGATCGTCACTCCCAGCGCACTCGCCGTGGCGACCGCCGCGTCGACGGCGTTGCCGCCCCGCTTGAGCACCTGGATGCCCGCGTTGCTCGCGCCGACGTCCATCGAGGCGACCGCGCCGCCCGTCCCGGTCGCGACCGCCTGCCGGCGCACGGACGCGGCGGCGGCCGACGGCAGCACGGCGAGGACGACGGCGAGCGCCGCGAGGGCGATAGCAGATGCTGAGCGACGCATGGGCGCCTCCTGAAAGTCGCGCGTGCCGGTCTCGCCGGGCAACCTACCCTCGGATGGCGGGATCCAGTCCAGGCGCGGGCGCAACGATCGCCACCGAGGTCATCAGCCCAGGAGCCGTTGGGCACTGGGCTCAAGGTTGTCGCGGTTGGTGTCGATGCAGGGATTGACCAGTTTGACGCCCGAAGGAGCCTCGTGATGTCAGAGCCGCCCACCACCCCCAGCTCGTCCCTTGAGCAGCACGACGACCAGGGTCTGCGGGTGGCGGATGCGAGCAGAGCCCCGGCGCGCGAAATGGAGGTGTGCATCGCCTGCGGATCACGGCTCGTGCATCCGGTGAGCTGGGAGGAGACCCCGGACGGGTTCGAGGTGCTGTTGCGCTGCCCCGAATGCCTCACCCACGCCCAGGATGAGTTCTCCGACGCCGAGCTTGCCCGCTATGACGCGGTTCTCGACGACGGTGCCCGCGTGCTGATCGCCGATCTCAAGATGCTCGCCCGCGCGAACATGCAGAACTATGTGCGGCGGTTCACCACGGCGTTGCGCGCCGGACACATCCAGCCCGAGGATTTCTGAGCGGGCTGATAGTCGCGCTGCGGCTCGTCTGTCGTGGACGTAGATCCGCGCGGCTCGGAGGCGTCGATGCAAGCGGGCCCACGGCGGGCGGGGCCGGCGCGAAACCACGACGGATCACGCCCGCGCGGACAGCCGTCGCCGCGGCGCGAAGGCTTGCGGCCACCATCCGTTCGTCATCGACGGAAGCGAAACCAGTGCCGCAGCAGCCGGACACCAGGCTGGCGGTCACGACGGCGCCATGGGTCCGCCCGTGGCTGAGCGACGCACACGCCGAAGCGATCTGCCGCGTCGCCGCCTCCTCGGCCCGCGCAGCGACGGGATCACAGACGCCCCACATGACCCGGCCACCACGGGAGATCAACCTCGTCAGGACGCGGCGCGCCGACGCGGTCACTCCGTAGCGCACCAGGTCAAACGACATCAGGTCTGGCTCAGCCGCATCGACGAGATCCCAGGGGACGGCCCCGCAGACGTGCAACCCCCACGTCTGAACCGCCGCCCGGAGGGGATCCCAAACGGCGATCTCGGTAGCACGGAGTCCCGCTGCCGCGATGCCGGGTTCGTCGATGACCAGGATCGGGTCGAACCCAAGCTCTGCCAACGCGATCGCCTGCCCGGCCACGGTCGCCGCCAGCCACGTCGAGATCTCGCGCGCCAGGCCACACCGATCATCACCCAGGACGGCCGGCTCCAGCGCCAAGGCAAGCGTGACCGGACCGGTGACCTGCAACTTGACCAGCCGATGAGCGGGCGGGCGACGGGACAGCTCGAAGACGAACGGGTCCCACACGGCGGGCAGCTGACGATCGCGGTCAGGCGCCCAACCACACTTCGCCGGATCAGCCCCCAGCCACTCCGCCACCATGTCACCGTAGGCGCGCGGCAGCTGCGGACAGAACGGCAGCTCGTACGCGCTCACGACGTGAGACGCGGCGTCGGCAGGCCGGGTGAACGGCAGGCTCCCGACTCCCGTGGTTGCCAGTGGGGGCAGACGGTCCAGTAGCGAGCTCACAAATGCTCTCCTTCCCGGCGGCTCAAGCGCGAAGCCGCGATCGTCGGTTTCCGCCGGAAGTCCCGGACGGAGAGTCGACAGGTCTTCGGGCTCGGATGCGTTGGAGGTTCGGCCGCCTTCCCAAACCCGCACGGGCTCAGTGGCGTCGTGGCCATCTCCGCATCCCTACCGCTGCGCGTCAGCTCCGGACTGTGACCGGATTCCCTGCGCCGGCTAGGGCGAATCGACTCGGTACTCAGCTTACAGGCGCCCCCGGCGCCCGGCCAGCGGTCAGATCAGCTTTAGACCCGATGAGGCAGAACCGGTCTCGTCGCGATCTCACGGTCTGACCTCGCCTGGCGTTCATGAAGTGTGGCCTGCGCACCCACCGACCACACACAATCAACCACCGATCGGGAGACACTCCATGAGCATCGCCGCGACAAGAGACGCCACGACGGACATTCGCCGCCGAGTCGAGGATCTCGACTGGGAGCACGTCGCTCACCAGCTGAACATCACGGGCCATGCCGTCACCCCGACGCTTCTCGCCGATGACGAGTGCGAGGAGCTCGCGTCGCTGTTCGATGAGGGGCGCTTTCGGTCGACGGTCGACATGGCCCGCCACCGCTTCGGAGACGGCCGCTACCGGTACTTCGATCATCCGCTGCCGGAGACGATCGCGGCGCTGCGGGCCTCGTTCTATCCGCACCTGGCACCGATTGCCAACCAGTGGTCGACGCTGCTGCGCGGGGAGAACCCCACGTTTCCGTTGCAGCATGCGGAGCTCCTCGCTCGTTGCCGCGCCGCCGGGCAGAACCGTCCCACACCTCTGATCCTGCGCTACGGCGAGGGCGACTGGAACGCGCTTCACCAGGACCTGTACGGAGAAGTGTTCTTCCCCTTTCAGATCCTCACGATCCTGGCGCGGCCCGGACAGGATTTCGAGGGCGGGGAGTTCGTCCTGCTCGAGCAGCGACCCCGAGCCCAGAGCCGCGCACACGTCCTGACCCCTGGCCAGGGGGCGTTCATCATCTTCCCGACCGCCGAGCGCCCCAACCGAGGGGCCAACGGTTATCACCGCATCGGAATGCGTCACGGCGTCTCCACCGTCACCAAGGGTCAGCGCACCGCCCTGGGGATCATCTTTCACGACGCGAAGTGATCTCAACGCGCTGCGAAGGAACGCCGATCGCTCGACAGCGCTCTCCCCCGCCCTGGCAGAATGATCTCGGTGGCCGAGCACTACCGGCGTCCCGGATGGTTCACGGTCAACGTCTTCAACCGGCTCGTGGCCGGGCTGACGGCGCTGGGCGTGAGCGTGTACGGGTCTCGCGTGCTGGAGGTCAAGGGCCGCAAATCCGGTGAATGGCGACAGACCCCGGTGAACCTGCTTCGCCACCAAGGCGTCGACTATCTGGTCTCGCCGCGGGGTCACACGCAATGGGTCAAGAATCTGCGCGTGAGCGGCCGCGGGAGGCTGCGTGTAGGTCGGCGGACAGAACAGTTTGCGGCGGTGGAACTCACCGACGACGAGAAGCCCCCACTGCTGCGCTCGTATTTGAAGAAGTGGAAGTTCGAGGTCGGCGCGTTCTTCGGAGGAGTTGGGCCTGATTCCTCTGACGACGAACTGCGTCGGATCGCGCCGGATCATCCGGTGTTCCGGCTCACGAAAAGGTGAGGCCGGCGGCGCCGCGGAGGTCAACCGAGATACTTGAGTCCTCAGCCGTTGGGATGTAGGCTCGCCCCGAGACTTGCTTCATACGGTTTGGGGCCGCCCTGCTGGCTCGTACAGCTGGGGACCGAGGGAGGTTGGACATGCCGGTTGTGCCGATCCGTCAGATCCTGGACGCTGCGTTCGCCGATCGCTACGGCGTAGCGGCGATCAACATCGTCGACGACCTCAGCCTCGAGGCTGTACTCGCGGCCGCCACCGAACTCGACTCCCCGTTGATCGTTCAGACCTCGGTCAAGACCGTGAAGTCGATCGGAGCCCGGCCGCTGTACAGCATGTGGCGTGCACGCGCCGATGAGGTTCCGGTGCCGGTATCGCTGCATCTGGATCACTGCCCCGACCGGGAGTGGATCACGACCTGTCTAGAAACTGGCTGGAACTCTGTGCTGTTTGACGGCTCGGCGCTGGATGTGGCCGAGAACACCCGTCAGACAATTGAGGTCGTCGCCGAGGCGGACGCCCACGGCGCCCAGGTGGAGGGAGAGATCGAGAGCGTCCTCGGCGTCGAGGACGGGATCGGGTCAGACGTTGCCGGGGTGGTGCATCCGGCGCAGGTCTCCGCCCAATTCATCGAGGAGACCGGCGTGTACTGCTTTGCCCCCGCGATCGGGACCGCGCACGGTCTCTACAAGGCCGCTCCCCAGCTCCGGCCCGAGCGCGTCACCGAGCTGGTCGAGCTTCACCCGATTCCGATGGTCCTGCACGGCGGCACGGGGTTGAGCGAGCAGCAGTTCAGCGACCTGATCTCCCGCGGCTGCGCGAAGGTCAACATCTCCACGGCGCTGAAGATCGCGTTCGTCGACTCCTACCGGGAATACCTGGGGGCGAACCCCGACAAGCACGATCCCCCGTCGATGCTCAGCCATGTCAGGCAGGCCGTCAAAGACATGGCCGAGTACCACATCCGCATGTTCGGCTCAGCGGGCCGCGCTCGTTCGCTGTCGGCCACGGCCGGCTGAGCAGGTGCCCGCACTGATCTTCGATTGTGACGGCGTGCTCGCCGACACCGAGCGTGACGGTCATCGTCCCGCCTTCAACGAGACGTTCGCCGAGCTCGGACTGCCCGTCCATTGGTCGGAGGCGGAGTACGGCGTCAAGCTGCGGATCGGGGGCGGCAAGGAGCGAATGGGCTCGCTGTTGACCGACGAGTTCGTCACCGCCAACCGTCTGCCGGCCGACGCGGAGGGCCAGAAGGCGATGCTCGCCGACTGGCATCGCCGCAAGACGGCGAAGTACAAGGCGATCGTCCAGGCGGGGCGGCTGGCGGCGCGTCCCGGCATCGCCCGGATCGTCGGTGAGGCACTCGACGCCGGCTGGATGCTCGCGGTGGCCTCCACCTCGGCCGAGGAATCGGTCAGGGCCGTGCTGCAACACGCGGTCGGCGAAGCCAGCGCGGGGAGGTTCGCCGTCTTCGCCGGAGATGTCGTGCCCGCAAAGAAGCCCGACCCGGCGATCTACGAGCTCGCGCTGGAGCGGCTCCGGGTCGGCCCCGACGAGGCAATCGTGATCGAGGACTCACGCAACGGGCTGCTGGCCGCCGTCGCGGCGGGACTGCGCTGCGTGGTGACCGTCTCGAGCTACACGACCGAGGAGGACATGAGCGAGGCGGTGCTCGTGGTGACGAGCCTCGGCGACCCCGGCGAGCCCGCGACCGTGCTGGCGAATCGTGGCGGCGCCCAACCCGGCGAGCAGGTAACGCTCGCCGATCTCGACGCGTGCCGGACCCTACCCCTACCCGACAAGGAGGCCGTATGAGCGACGCAGCGTTGGGCCAGGCTGAGCTGATCGTCCGCGTGATCGCCCAGACCGCGGTCGACAACGAGAAGTACTTCTGCGAGCTCGACGCCGTCGTCGGCGATGGCGACTTCGGCTATTCGCTGGCTCGGGGCTTCGAGGTTGTCCTGTCCGACTGGGACGCGATGGAGTACAGCGACGTGGGCGGCCTGCTGAAGAAGACCGCGATGGTTCTCAGCAAGCGGATCGGCGGCACTTCGGGCCCGATCTGGGGCACCGCGTTCCTGCGCGCGGGCGGCGCGCTCAACGACGTCTCCGCACCCAGCGGCGACCAGGTCATCGCCGCGCTGCGGGCCGCGATCGAGGGGATCAAGCAGCGCGGGAGCGCCGACCTCGGCGATAAGACGCTCCTTGACGCGCTCGTCCCCGCCGTCGACGAGCTCGAATCCGCGCTTCAAGCGGGAGCCGGACCGGCACTCGAACGCGCGGCGGCGACCGCGCGCACGAGTGCCGAGGCGACCAAGGGCATGCTCGCCCAGCGGGGGAGGGCCTCCTACACCGGGGAGCGCAGTCGTGACTCCGCGGACGCCGGGGCGATCGGGATTGCGGTGATGTTCGAAGCCGTGAGCAAGGCCGTGCCGACGGCCGGGCTCGAGACGGCTCAGTAACGCTGACACCAACAGAGGAGAGACAGTGAAGAAGTTCGTCAACGACCCCCAGCAGTTCGTTGCGGAGATGCTGACCGGCATCGAGGCCGCCAACCCGGGCAAGCTCAAATATGTCCCGGAGTACAACCTGATCATGCGGACCGACGCCCCGCGCGACGACAAGGTATCGATCGTCCAGGGATCCGGCTCCGGTCATGAGCCGGCGCACGTGATGGTGGTGGGCAAGGGCATGCTCGACGCCGCCTGTCCGGGCGATGTGTTCGCCGCTCCGCCGTCGGACTACGTCTATGAGACGACGAAGCGCATGAAGAGCGCGAAGGGCGTTCTGCACATCATCAACAACTACACCGGCGACAAAATGGCGTTCGACATGGGACGCGAGCTGTCCGAGATGGACGGCATCAAGGTGGCGACGATCGTTGTCGACGACGATGTCGCGGTCAAGGACTCGACCTACACCGTCGGCCGCCGCGGGGTTGCCGGCAACTTCTTCGTCATCAAGGCTGTCGGCGCTGCCTC
>DATAUL010000562.1:0-2821 GCA_036268255.1 Solirubrobacteraceae bacterium
GGAGCGCGCGCGCCGGACCAGTCCGGCGGCGGCCAGGGCGTCGAGCATCTGCGTGGCGGTCGCCGGCGACAGGTCGGCGAGGGTGGCGAGCTCCCCGCTGGAGATCTCGTCCTGCTCGCGCAGGCCGAACAGGAGCCCGTATTGGGCGTCGGACAGGCTCCCGTCCCGGCGGGTCTCGCGACCGCGCAGGCGGCGCACGGCAGCGAGCATGCCCTTGAACGAGGCGCCCACTTCACGGGCTGCCTCGCGACCGACCCAGTCGTCGGCGCCGGTCGGCGCGTCGCCGGTGACGGTCATGCCGCCACCGCCTCGGCCATGGCGTCCGCGGGTGGCCCGCCGGCTGCCCGCGCCCGGCGCGCCGCTCGTTCGGCTCGGGTGAGGATGACGCAGGGCACGATCGCCAGGGCGGTCAGGGCCGCGGCCACCCAGAATGCCGTGCCGTAGGCCGCGGCGGCGTCGCCGACGGAGTGCGCACCGACGAGCGCGCGCTGCAGGACGACGGCCAGCACGGCGGTGCCGATCGACCCGCCGACGCGCTGGAGCACGTTGAGCTGCGGGGTGGCATCGGAGAGCTCGGAACGGTCCAGCGCGGCGAACGCCGCCGCCATCGCGGGCATGAAGGCAAAGCCGATACCGACGCCCCGCACGAGCATCGCCACCGACAGCCACAGGATCGATGTGTGAGCGCCGATCAGGCCGAAGGGGATCGTCGCCAGGGCGCACACGCAGACCCCGAACAGGGCGAGCGGGCCACCGCCGAAGCGGTCGGTGAGACGACCGGAGATCGGCATCGCCAGCGCCGCCCCGAGTCCCTGGGGCGCGGTCAGCAGGCCGGTCACGACCACGTCCTCGTGACGCACCGACTGCCAGTAGAGCGGTAGCAGGATCATCCCGCCGAACAGCGCGGCGCCGACGCAGAACATCGCGACCGAGGCCGAGGAGAAGGTGGGCTTGCGGTACAGGCGCACGTTGAGCAGCGGACGGGGGACCCGCAGCGCGTGCAGCACGAACGCCGCCACCAGCGTGAGCCCGAGCAGGATCGGCACGATCACCTTGACCGAGGTGACGCCGCCGGTGACGCCGATCTCGGCCAGGCCGTAGGTGAGGAGCGGGAGGCCGGTGGCCATCAGCGCCAGGCCGACGAAGTCGAGGTTCTCGGTGCGCTGGCGCGCGACGGTGGGCAGCACCCGAACCGCCGCGACGACGGCGATCAGGCCGATCGGCAGGTTGACGTAGAAGATCCAGCGCCACGTCGTGTTGTCGAGGATCAGGCCGCCGATCGTCGGGCCGAGGATCGGGGCCAGCATCGCCGGGACGGCCACGATGCTCATCACCCGGCCCATCCGCTTGGGCCCCGCCGCCTCGGCCATCATCAGCTGGCCGACGGGGAGGATCATGCCGCCGCCGATG
Organism: Solirubrobacteraceae bacterium; assembly: GCA_036268255.1. GTDB lineage: Bacteria > Actinomycetota > Thermoleophilia > Solirubrobacterales > Solirubrobacteraceae > Palsa-465. The sequence goes on from DATAUL010000562.1 coordinate 1,411, forward strand.
CCCTGCAGCACGCGGAAGACGACCAGCTCGGTCGCCGAGGTCGCCAGACCGCACAGCGCGGAGCCGGCGACGAACAGCACCAGCGAGGCGATGTAGACCGGCTTGGCGCCGTACCGTCGAGCCGCCCAGCCGGTGACGGGGATCACAGCCGCGAGGGCCAGCATGTACCCCGTGACGACCCACTGGATGTTGGCGATCGTCGAGTGCAGCTCGCGTCCGAGGGTCTCGAGGGCGACGTTGACGATCGTCGTATCGAGGATCGACATGATCGAGCCGACGATCACGACGGCGCTGATCCGCCAGACGTAGGCGTCGATGCGGTCGGAGTCCGCGGAGGAGGTTGTGGTCATGGGCGAGTCCCGTGGTTTCGTGTGGCACCGAAACGTTAGGCGCCGAAGAATCATCCGTCAACCCCACATGAAGCTATCGTGAGGATGCACATGCCTGCTTTCACCGACCTCGGGCTCGAGCCCGCGCTGCTCGAAGCTGTCCGAGATGTCGGGTACGACTCCCCGAGTCCGATCCAGGAACAGGCCATCCCGCCGCTCCTGGAGGGCCTCGACGTGATCGGGCAGGCGCAGACCGGCTCAGGCAAGACCGCGGCGTTCGGGCTGCCGATGCTGCAGTACGTCGATCCCGACGACGACGACGTCCAGGGCCTCGTCCTCACGCCGACCCGGGAGCTGTGCATCCAGGTCACACAGGCGTTGCGCGCCTACGGCAAGAGCAAGGGCGTCGACGTGGTCGCCGTGTTCGGTGGCGCCCCGATCCGCAGTCAGCAGGCACAGCTGCGCGCCGGCGGCCAGGTCGTGGTCGGTACCGTCGGTCGCGTCAAGGACCTGATCAGCCGTCACTCGCTGATGCTGCACGGCTGTCGCTTCGTCGTCCTCGACGAGGCCGACGAGATGCTCGACCTCGGCTTCCTGGAGGACGTGGAGCGGATCCTCTCGCTGACCCCTTCCAGCCGTCAGACGGCGCTCTTCTCGGCCACGATGCCGCCGGAGATCCGCCGGCTGGCCGACCAGTACCTGTATGACCCGGTGACGATCAAGGTCAAGACCGACACGCTGACCGTCGACACCGTCGAGCAGTTCGCGCTGGAGGTGACCGCCAGAGACAAGCCCGAGGCGCTGGCCACCGTGCTCGAGGCCGAGCGACCCGAGCAGGCGCTCGTGTTCGTACGCACGAAAATCCGCTGTGACCAGCTGTTTCGCTCGTTGCGTGACCGTGGCATGAACGTCAAGGCCCTGCACGGCGACATGTCCCAGGGAGCCCGTGACGGCGTGATGATCTCGTTCAAGAGCGGCAGCCTGCCGCTCCTGATCGCCACCGATGTCGCGTCTCGTGGGCTGGACATCTCCGGTATCTCGCACGTCATCAACTACGACGTGCCCATGTCCCCCGACGTCTA
>DATAUL010000563.1:0-5348 GCA_036268255.1 Solirubrobacteraceae bacterium
GGCGACGTGAACGTCACCTTGCGGCGGGCGACCACCTTGGTCTTCTTCCCGGTTCCTCGCTGCCTGACCGTCAGCGTCGTGGTGAGGCGATGGAGAGCGGCCAGTAGGCCGCGGCCGGTCCGGTTGAGCTTCACCTTCAGCTTCGCCGTCTTTCCGGCGCGCACGGTCGCGCTCGCGCTCCCCACCCCGACCAGCCGGTGCTTGAGCTTGGGCTTTTTCGTCTTGGCGGCACTGACGGCCACGATCCGATGGCCACGCAGCGTCTCGTGCACGGTCAGGGTCAGGGAGACCCGGCAGTTCGTCGCACCGCGGCATTTCACCGCGACGGTGGCCGTCCCACCCTTGACCGTGATGTGTCCGACCGAGGCGATTCCGGGCTTCGGCTTCGGCTTCGGAGGCGCTGCGATCGTCACCGTCCGGTCGGCGCCCACGAAGACGCCGAAGTCGGTCACGGCGACCGCCCGGTAGTGGATCAGCGTGCCGGCCGGCAGGGCGGACAGCGCGGCGGTGAACGTGTCATTGGTGTTGTCGGGTCCCAGCCGCTGGGCGGCGGTCGCCGACGTGTAGGCGGTCGTCGTCCCAAACTGGAAGAACGCGTTGACCGGCCCTCCCCCCGGGTTGACCGACCCGCTGACCGTCGCCGCGGATGTGCTCACCGCGGTGGCCGCGCCCGTCACCGGCGTCGATGGCTGATAGGCATCGGCGAACAGCCCCAGTGGGCCCGTCCCGTTCGTGAACAAGAAGAACGGCGTTCCGATCGCTCCGCCCTGGCACGCTGCGCCGTCCGTGTTGAACGGGTTGGCGGTGCACGACGACGAGATCGGCTCACGCACGTCGGCCTGGGCCGTCGGCGTCAGTGGAACGTCTGACTCGTCGAGCACGAACGTCGGGTTGGCGGCGTTGACGAAGTGGCCGACGAATGCGCGCTCCACACCACCGCCGACGTCCTCGCGCCACGTCACGTAGGGCGTGTTGCCCGAGAACGTGATGTCAGGGCGGGTGGAGTCACCGGTGCCGGCCGAAATCGGCGCGCCTCCGTTGGCCAGCTGGAACTGCGCGGCCGCGCCGGCGCCGACCAGCCGGGAGACGAACACCTGCTTGTGGCCGGCGACGGTCTCGTCCCAGGCGACCCACGGCACGGTTGGGTTCGCCGAGTTCATCGTGCCCGCGGCGACCCGGGGATCCTCGCCATCGGAGGCCGGGTCCTTGTTGAGGGAGCACTGACCCTCGTTGGCCGCCGACGCCGCGCACGTGCCGAACGCGTTCGCGCCGGTGGTGTCGAGCGTCGCACTGAGTTGACTGCCCACCGCGACCCAGTGAAAGCCGCCGTCAGCCGCGGCGTCGGCGACGCCCTTGGCGGCGAACACGAGCTCGTTGGTGTGGAGGCCCGGAAGCGTCGTCACGCCGGTCTCGTACCAGACGACCCATGGCACCGCATCGTTGGCCCCGGTGAAGGCGATGTCCGGCTCGATCCCGTCGCGCGTCGGATCGACGTTGAGGCTGGGGTCGAGGCCACCGGTGCCGACCCGATCCAGGCCGACCTGCTGCCAGCAGAAGCCGCCGATGGGGGCCGCCGTCGGATCAACCGCGGCCGGCTTGACGCCGACGCAGTTCGGCTGCCCGGGGCCCAGGGGCTTTTCGACGAAGATCTGGTTCTTGCCGTTGACCGGCAGGGTCGTCGTTTCCTGCCAGGTGACCCACGGACCGGGCTTCGTCGGGTCGGCCGCAGAACCGCCGGCGACCGACGGGTTCTCCGCGCTCTGGTTCGTGTGGATGTTGAGCGAGGGCACGGGGACCGGGTTGGTGCCACCCGTCCCGCGGTTCTGGCCGGCGAAGATCCACTTGCCCTGGTTGGCGTCACCCGTGTTGTCGAAGCGACTCGCGAACACGTTGTTGGCCGTGAATGCGGCACCGACCGTGTTCTCGTACCAGGTCGCCCACGGGACCGTCCGGCCCGCTCCGGCGAAGTCGATCGCCGACGCCTCGCCGTCCTGGTTCTGGTCAAAGTTCAGCGAGCCCGGGAAGGGGCTCCCGCTCGAGCTCCCGCCGACGGTGCCCGATCCCCGTGTCGTCCAGACCCCCTGGGCGAATGAGCGCGAGAACACCTGGTCCTTCTGGCCGGTGGCCTCCGTCTGGCGGAAGATCGCCCACGGCACGGCGACCTTGCCCGCGGTCAGGGCGCCCCCGACGACGTCGGCATTCGTCGGATCCTCGCCGTTGACGCTCAGCGCCGGGTTGATGCCGGCAGCGATGTCGTTATTGACCTGCGCGCCGGGCGGCAATGGCGCAAACGCAACGGCAGGACTGGCGGCCACCAGCGCTGCTACCGCCCCGATGACGGCCAAGCCGACCCCTCCGAACGTACGTCCCCGGATCCCCATTCGGTCCCTCCGTTTTTCGTCGTCCGAGTGCGCTCGGACTCGCGTCGGAAAACCTACCATCGGGCGGACCCTCAGCGGGAAAGAATCTCCCTCTTCATGCTGATCCTCCATGCGGCGACGTGCGCGCCGCGTCAGCGCGGCTCCAGAAGCTCCCGGAGGGCGTCGATCGTGTCAGCCTCCGCAGCGTCCTTGTCGGGCCGGTAACGCTTGACGCGCGCGAAGCGCAGCGCCACCCCGCCGCTGTACCGCGTCGAGGACTGGACGCCGTCGATGGCGATCTCCACCACGAGCTCGGGCCGAACGAGGACGGCGATGCCGCGGCGCTCGGTCTCGCGTTCGAGCAGCGCCGCGGTTTGCCAGCCCAGGAGCTCGTCGGTCAAGCCCTTGAAGGTCTTGCCGACCATGACAAACGCCGAGGTCGCGGGATCCCGGGCGCCGAGGTGCAGGTTGGACAGCCAGCCACGGCGGCGCCCGTGACCCCATTCGGCACCGAGCACCACCAGGTCATAGGTCCGCACCGGCTTGACCTTGCGCCACGCTGCGCCGCGACGGCCGGCCGCGTACGGCGAGGCGGCGTCCTTGACGACCACTCCCTCATGCCCGGCCTGCAGCGAGTCGGCGAGGACGCGCTCGGCAGCGGCGACGTCGTCGGTGAGGATGCCGGGCACGGTGAGCTGGGGCGCGATCCTCCGCAGCTCGACGCTGCGCTCGCGCAGCGGGGTGTCGAGCAGATCGCGCCCGTCGACATGCAGGACGTCGAACAGGAACGTGACGACGCCCTCCGGGGGCGCGTCGGTGTCGATCTGCGACATCGTGTCCTGAAAGCTCGCCGGGCCCCTGTTCCCCATCCACAGCGCCTCACCGTCGAGGATCGCCTCGCGCACCGGCAGCTCCCGCACGGCGGTGACGATCCCCGGCAGGCGATGGGTGATGTCGTTGAGGTTGCGCGAATAGATCCGCACCTCGTCGTCCCGCCGGTGAATCTGGACGCGGAGGCCGTCGAGCTTGAACTCGACCGAGGCACAGGCGAACGCTGCCACTGCGTCGGCGACGCTGGCCCCCGGCGAGGCAAGCATCGGCAGGACCGGGCGAAACAGCTCCAGGCCGACGGCGCGCAACCCCACTTCGCCGCGCGTGATGGCGATCTCGGCCATCCGCGTGAGATCGCCCGACAGCATCAGCGCGCGCCGCGCCACGGCGGCATGCACCCCGGCCGCCTTGGCGACCGCGTCGGCCATCACCCCGGCGAGCGCGCCCTGGCGCAGCTCGCCGGTCAGCAGCCGCCGGATGAACTCGGCCTCCGGCTCGGTGGCACGGCCGAGCAGCTCGGCGAGCAGCCGGCGGCGGCGCGTCGCCGACCCAGGCCCGGTGTCGGCGGCGATCTCGTCGATGGCCCGGTCCAGGTCAGAGACGGTGAGCGACGGCTCGCCGGCGGCCGGAACCCCGATCCCGTACACGGTCGCGTATCCGACCCCGACCCGTCCCTGCCGGGGGGCGCCGGAGAGAAAGCCGACGCACATCGCGACCTCATCCGGACCCACGGTCCGCAGCAGCTCGGACAGGATCTGGACCTTGGCCAACCGCGCCCGCGCGGCGGTCACCTCCCGCGAGGCGTCGACGACGTCCGCTAGGCGGGTGGCCATGCCTCGGAGGCTAACCGGCGATGCAGGGGTGTGCGGCCGCGCTTGCCGGCGGCCTCGATGATGTTGATGGCCCGCAGGCAGTAGGCCGTGCGCTGGGCGAGCAGCATCGTGCACCCCAGAACCGACGCCAGCTCGCGGGTACTGAACGGCTCCCCGGGTAGCGGCGGAAGCGCACCCAGGACGTCGTCGCCGCCGTGCAGCTCGACGCGGCCGAGCACGTCGCGCAGGCGGCGCTCGCCAGGATCGCGCGTCCGCCGACGCGTGGTGACCGGCCGAGCAGCGCGCACATGGTCCTCGCCCAGCAGCAGAACCTCGATCGTGAGGTTTGGATGTGTCAGCAACGACGGGAAGGCGGTCAGCTTGTCGAACACGTCGAGCACCGAGCCATGCTTCGCGGACCGGCGGATCGAGACCACCTCCCCGTGCTCGTCGACACGTACGATCCGCCGCTCGGCGGCGACCGGATGGACGATTCGGAAGCGATGGCGGTCAAGCAACGCGTCGAGCTTGGCGCCCAACGGGCCGAAGCCGCCGGTCTGCACCTCGACGAGCTCGCCGTCAGCGCGCACGACATCGATCACGAACCGCCCGACCGGCACCTCCAGCCGGTCGCCCGGCGCGGCCAACAGAACCTTGACCGCAGCGTGCAGCGGCCCCTCGCGCAGCACGCCGATGTCCGACACGCCCGAGAGGCTAGACACGCCCCCGGCGCGAGCGAACCGCGACGACGGTGACGACGGTGACGACGATGACGACGACGATCCGTCCTACAGGGTCGCGTCCGCCAGGAGGTTCTCGCTGGGGACGGCGGACGCGTGATCGACCGCCGGGCTGGTCGCATTCGATCGGAGCAGGAGGGCGCCCAGGGTCGCTGCGAGAACCGCGAACCCTGCGCCGATGAGAAAGGCGGTGTGGTAGCCGGCGTTGAGCGCCGGGAGCTGACTCTGCCCGGAGGCGAGAAGGTGGCTGGTCCGGGACGCGGCGACGCTCGCGAGAACGGCGAGTCCGAGCGCGCCGCCCATCATGAACGAGGTATTGACGATGCCCGACGCCAGGCCGGATTCGCGGGGCTCGACATCGCCCATCGCGGCCAGCAGCACCGGGTTGAACGCGATCCCGGCCCCGAACCCGAGCAGGATCATGCTGGGAAGCACGTCAACGGCGAAGTGCCCGCCGACGGGCGCGCGAGCGAACAGCCCCAGGCCCACCGCCGCCAGCACGAGTCCCGCGAACAATGGGATCTTGATTCCGAAGCGCATCACGAGCTTCGCCGACAGGCCGAGCGAGAACGCCCCCATGATCAGGTTCGCCGGGAGGAAGGCGA
>DATAUL010000564.1:0-1586 GCA_036268255.1 Solirubrobacteraceae bacterium
TATGTGGTGCGCGACTGGCTCGCCAAGCTCCAGATCGTCGCCGCCGGCCTGGCCATCACGACACTCGCCCCGATCACCCTCGACGTGCTACCCGACGGCGTCAAGGCCGTCGCCGTACGCGGTGAGCCACAGGAAACTCGACGCGTCGTCCTGGCGCGCCGACCCGGCCCGCTTGACGGCCCCGCCGCCCGAGTCGCCGAAGCGCTGATCGATGCCGCAGCGGCCTGAGCGTGCCGGGTGCCGATTGAGCGGTCAGAGACGGCTGGCGCCGGCGGCGCCATCCACAGACGACGACGTCGGCTCGTGGATGCAGAAGTCGTGGTAACGGCGCGGCGCGTCGGCCTCGGGATCCAGGTACGGCAATCCCGTCGACGCCCGGACCACGATCTCGGCGGGCACGACATGGCGCCCGCTGATCGCCCGGCCCTCAATCGCGTCGAGCACGAGCCGGGCGGCGACGTGGCCGACCTCGTGCAGGCGCATATCGACGGTGGTGAGAGACGGACGGGCGGCGCGGGCGATCAGGGCCCAATTGTCGGTGGCCACGACGGCGATCCGGTCAGGAACGGAGACGCCCGCCGCGGCCAGGGAGTCGACGACGCCGCGGGCGATCAGGTCGCTGCCGCAGTAGATGGCGTCGACGTTCGGATGCTCTGAGAGCAACCCGGACGCCGCCACCCGGCCCCACGCCTCGCTCCAATCGCCCGTGCGGGTGCCGCCGATGACCGTGAGCCCCGCCTCATGCAGGCCATGGGCCAGACCGGACGCGCGGCGGGTGACAGCGTCGAAGTCCGGCGGGCCGGTGATGTGGCCGACCCCGCGGCGCCCCACTTCGATCAGATGGCGCGCGGCCAGCCGGCCGGCGCCCTCGTCGTCGACCATCACCGAGCAGTCGCGCGGGTCGGTTGACGGCGTGTGGGCATAGACGACCGGGAACGGCAGCGACGGGGCGATCGGCGGCCGCGGGTTGGAGCAGCGGCCGGTGACGATCAGGCCGTCGATGCGGCGTCCGAGCAGCGTCGTCAGGTGCCGCCGCTCGCGGTCGGGGTCCCCGCGGCTGTCGCACATGATCACCGACAGCTCCCCTGAGTCCAGGGCGTCCTCGGCGCCCGCCATCACCGGACCGCTGAACCGCCCGAAGCTGTCAGTCGTGATCAGGCCAACGGTGAAGCTCCGCCGGCCGAAGATGCCGCGCACGAGCTCGTTGGGCCGGTAGCCGAGTTGCTCGCTGGCGGCGAGCACCCGCTCGATTGTTTGCGGTCGCAGCGAGCCGCGGTGGTTGAGCGCCTTGGACGCGGTGCCGGGGGAGACCCCCGCCAGCTCGGCGACGTCACGGATGCTCGCCTGGCCCCGCGGCGCCCCAGCGCGGTCAGGTGTCGACACGGACGCCCTGCTCGAAGGAGCGCACCGACGCCTCGCCGAGCTCGACCGCGCGGCGCCCGGCTGCTGCGTGGATCGGCGGTGGCTCGCCGGCCCGCAGCGCCGCGAGCACGGCGTCGACGTGGCGGTCGAAGGTGTGGGTGAACGTCCGGTCGGTGTCGTTGAAGTACCCGGGCCGCCACACGCGGTGGGTCTCGTCACCGGCG
>DATAUL010000565.1:0-3781 GCA_036268255.1 Solirubrobacteraceae bacterium
GAAGGCGAAGCACTCGGCGACCAGGGCCAGCGGATGGCCGGAGAGCGGGTCACCGAAGACGATGATCCCGCCGACGATGCCGGAGACGTTGGCCGCGGTGCCGGTGACGGCGATCACCGGAACGGCCTCGCCGTCCTGGAGCCCCTTGGCCGAGGCGTAGAAGGCGGCGATCGAAGCGGCGACCGTGACCGCCGACCAGGGGCTGAGCAGTCCGATCGCGCCGTGGGCGTGGACCATCCCGGAGATCGCCTTGATGGAGACGTCCGAGACGCCGAAGAGGAGGCCCGAGGCTGCGCCGAGCATGAAGCCGTGATGCTCGACGGGAGCGCCGATACGAGGGCCTATGATCATCAGCGAGCCGACCAGCAGCAGGACCGCCTCGAAGACGATCATGCCGGGGACCGAGAAGCGGGAGTGGGCGCCGTGGACGGCGGGGAGACTCAGGCCGAGCAGCACCAGCCCGACCGCCGTCAGCGTGAGCCCGAGCCACTGGCGACGAGAGATGCTCAACCCGAACGTCCGCTCAGCCATCACGGCAAGCAGGACGACACCCCCGGCGAGCACGGACTGAACGACCGAGAGCGGCGCGATAGCCATCGCGCCAACGTGGAAGATCCACGCTCCGGAGGCGATCAGCATCCCGAGGGCGAACAGCTTGGAGGAGAACAGCGCGCGCGCCGAGCGCAGCGGATGGCGAATCTCGACCGCCGGCGCCGCGCACGCACCACGATGCTTGAACAGAAAGCCAACGTTCGTCGTCAGGGCGCAGGCAAGGGCCAGCGCGATGCCCAGCATTAGAGTCATGAAGAGGAAAGGTCCTAGATCGGAAAGCCTGGGGGCGGTGTTCGCCTCACTGAGCTTTTCGGCACCCGGCAGGGCCGGCTTGAGTGCGGAGTCACGACGTCCACCTGGATCTGGACGCCCCGCAAAGTCGTCGAGGTCTTCACTGTGACGAACCCTGTCGAGGGCACCTTAATCAAACCTATGTGCCAGCCATTGCTGTTGTTAGACATTGATGGAGTGATCTCGCTGTTCGGCTTTGACGCGCGACGGCCCCCTCCGGGCCGCTATCTGTTGGTCGACGGCCTACCCCATTTCCTCTCAACCCACGCGGCCGGGCTGGTCGCCGAACTGGCGACGTCGTTTGAGCCGGTGTGGTGCAGCGGCTGGGAGGAGAGGGCCGACGAGGTCCTCCCCGCTGTGCTCGGGCTTCCGAAGGGCCTCGCGCACCTGAGCTTCCCGGCCGTCGGCGGTGCCGAGTCTCGCCACTGGAAGCTCGCGTCGATCGAGGCATTCGCCGGCCCGAACCGGGCGCTGGCCTGGATCGACGACGCGTTTGACGACAGCTGCCACGCCTGGGCCGCAGCGCGCGCCGGCCCGACCAAGCTCGTGCGGACAGACCCCGCGGTGGGCCTCACGCGGGCCCAGACCAGCGGCCTGCTCGGCTGGGCGCAGACGCTTCCGGCCTAATCGAAGGTGCCGTGGCGCCCGGCGCCGGCGCGAAACCGCTCCAGGCCGGACTGCGCCTCGGTCAGGGAGCGGCGCCCGCGGGCGATCTCGCCGGCCATCGCTTCGGCCAGCGGCAGCCCCTCCTGCTCGAGCGCCGAGAGGCGGTCCTCGCGCAGGCACGTCTGCGGAAACGAGGCGAGCTCGGCGGCCAGCTCCTCGGCGGCGGCGAGCCCGTGCCCCACCGGCACGACACGGTTGACGAGCCCCATCTGCTCCGCCTCAACGGCGCCGACGGCGCGACCGGTGAGGATCATGTCCATCGCCCGGCTGAGGCCGATCAGACGGGGCAGCCGGACAGTGCCACCGTCGATCAGCGGCACGCCCCATCGCCGGCAGAAGACGCCGAGCACGGCATCCTCCTCGGCAACCCGCAGATCGCACCACAAGGCCAGTTCGAGCCCGCCGGCGACCGCGTGCCCGGCGATCGCCGCGATCACCGGCTTGGACAGGCGCAGGCGGGTCGGACCCATCGGTCCGTCCCCGCCATCCTCGATGCGGTTGCCGTCCGGGCCGCCGACGGCCTTCAGGTCGGCTCCGGCGCAGAACGTTCCCCCGGCGCCGTGCAGGACCGCGACCGCCGCGTCCGGATCGGCGTCGAAGGCACGAAAGGCGTCCGCCAGCGCCGCCGCGGTGGGCCCGTCGACAGCGTTTCGACGCTCCGGACGATTGAGGAGCACCGAGGTGACCGGCCCGGCGCGGGTCACCTGAACCGCCTCGCTCACGAATCCGCCGCTCCCACGGCGCGACGGACGAACGTGCGCAGGGCGGCGACGATCTCCTCCGGCTGGCGGTCGTCGGGACCGAGCGGCGACAGGGGGCCGACGAGCGCCTCTCCGCAGCCGCCCACGAGGGCCGCAGCGGTCAACCCGACGTCCTGGGTCGGCAGTTCGCCCGACGCGATGCCCCTGCGCAGACCCTCGGCGATCAGCGCCGCGTACCGCGCGCGATACGCCAGGCGCTCGGCGTCGACACGCGGGTCGACCGGTTCGGCGATCAGCGCCCATGCCAATCGCGGGTTGGCGAGCGCGCGGCGCGCGAACGTCGACAGCACCGTCTGCAGCCACTCCCCCGCCGATCCGGAGCCGGCGATACCCTCCGCCGCCGTCCGCATCGCCCGCTCCTCGCGCGCGCACACCGCCCGAAACACCTCGACGAACAGCTCCTCCTTCGACGGGAAGTGGCGATACAGGGTGCCGGCGGCCACGCCGGCGCGCTCCGCGATCGCGACCACCGACACGGCGCCGCAGCCGCCCGCCTCCATCAGCTCCTGCGCGGCGGCCAGCAATCGCTGGCGGGTGGGGGTCGTGGTGGCGCTCACGAGCCGGCGGCGAACGGCTCGTCGCGGGTCCTCACCGCCGCTTTGAACCCGTCCCGAGCGGCCAGGGTCTGAAAGGCGTAGCCCTCCGGCGTGTGGCGCGCCGCGCCGTCGAGCAACGTGCCAAGGGTCTGGACCGCGTGCAGCCCCTGGGCGTGCAGTGACTCGTTGACGAGCAGTTTCATCATCCGCAGCTGGTTGACCGGCATCCGCGCGATGCGGGCGACCAGCGCCTCGGCGCGCTCGTCCAGCTCGCTCGCCGGCGGAGCCTCGATCGCCAGCCCCCACTCCAGGGCCTCGACGCCGGTGAGCGCGTCGCCCGTGAACAGCAGCCGCTTGGCACGCTGCGGACCGACCCGGGAGGCCCACATCGCGGTGGTCGGTGACCCCCACGCCCGCGCCGGTGGATACCCGATCGTCGCGTCGGCCGCGATCACCAGCAGATCCGAGCACAGTGCCATGTCGGTTCCGCCGGCGAGGCAGAAGCCATGCACCCGGCAGACGACCGGTTTGCCGCAGTGAAACAGCGACATGAAGCCGCGCACGTTGCGGCTCATCATCGCGTGGTCGACCATCGGGTCCCAGGCCCCGGCCGGATCGTGGTTGGCCCTGATCACCGCGGGGTCGAGCGGCGACCCCGCCACCATGTCCTCGCGCGGGGAATCACGTCCCTCGGCGCTCTCCACCAGGTCATAGCCCCCACAGAACCCCTTGCCGTTGCCGGCCAGCAGGATCACGTGCACGGCCGGGTCGAGGTCGGCCCGCTCGACGCAGACCTCGAGCGCGTCGATCAGTGCGCGGTTGATGCCGTTGCCCCGCTCGGGACGGTTGAGCGTAATCCGCGCCACGCGGTCGGCGACCGCGTACTCCACGACGCTCATCAGACCGGCAGCGCGCGCTCGATGATCGCGTCCGCATCGACCCCGGACGGCAGCGTGCCGTACACCCGGCCGCCCT
>DATAUL010000566.1:0-2527 GCA_036268255.1 Solirubrobacteraceae bacterium
CTGTTCGGCGTCTCGATGGCGCTCGATGGCGAGGGCGAACTGCCCGCGCCCGATCGCCACCGCTGCGCAGAGGAGACGCAGGCGGCGCTCACCGACCTGCGCACGGCCCTGCAGCGGCCGCTGGGACGGGCGCCCCGCGCCACCCGCACGACGCTCACCGCCGAGGTGCGGCGCCTGGCGAGCGTCCATCCCGACCTCGGGCTGGTGCTCGAGCAGGGGGAGCCCGGCGACGTGCCGTCGGTGCTCGAGCCGCTGGCGCAATCGGTGCTGACCGAGGCGGTGCGCAACGCCCACAAGCACGCCTCGCCGACCAGGGTCTCGGTTCGGGTCGGCCGCGCCGACGGCGCCTTCTGGCTCGAGGTCCTCAACGACGGCGTGGCCAGCGCTCGCCGCCGCGCGGGCATGGGTCTGCGGCTGGCGGCGCTCGAGGCCCTGCAGTTCAACGGCGTGGTCGAGTTCGGTGAGCGCCGGCCCGGGAGCTGGCAGGTGCGGCTGGTCGTCCCGCACGGCGGCGACGATGAGTGACGAGCTGCCGATCGATGAGCTCGAGGTGGCGACCGACGAGGACGGCGAGCGCAGCCCGGAGCGCCTGCGCGTGCTCGTCGTCGACGACCACGACGTCGTGCACTGGGGCTTTCGGCTGATGCTCACCCAGCAGCCGTGGGTCGAGCGCTGCGTCTCCGCGCTGTCGGGAGCCGAGGCGCTCGAGCTCGTCGTTCGCTACCGCCCGCACGTGGCGCTCGTCGATCTGTTCATCGGCGAGGAGTCCGGCGCGGAGGTGTGCGAGCGACTGCGCGCCGCCGAGCCTGCCACCCGCGTGCTCTTGTTCAGTGGCGCCGGGGAGATCTCGCCCCGGGCGGCCCGCGCGGCGGGCGCGTCGGGGTTCGCCTACAAGGACTGGCCGGCGCGGCGGATCGCCAGTGCCGTGCGGATGGTCGGGCTCGGCAAGACTGTGTTCGAGCGATACGACCGCCAGGCCGCGCTCGGGCTGTCCGAGCGCGAGCGAGCGGTGCTCGAGCTGATGGCCTCCGGTGCCACCAATCCTGAGATCGGCGAGGCGCTGCATCTGTCCCGGCACACGGTCAAGGAGCACTCGAGCGCCGTGTATCGCAAGCTCGAGGTCCGCAACCGCACCGAGGCGGTACAGCGCGCGCAGCGCCTGGGCCTGCTGCGCTGACGGAGCGCCGCTACGGTGTGCGCCGTGCCCAGTGAGCTGGATGCCGGCCTGAGCGAAATTGTCCGTTTCCTCGCCCAGCGAGCGCCGTTCGACGTGCTCGCCGTCGAGGAGCTGACCGAGGTCGCCGCCCAGGCGGCGATCGAGTTTCACCTGCGCGGGACGGTGATCCTCTCCGAGGACGGCGGGCCGGTCACGTTTCTGCGGGTGATCCACTCCGGCGGCGTCGACATCGCCCATCAGGGACGGCTGCTCGACCTGCTCGGTCCCGGCGACACGTTCGGCGACGCCGCGATGCTGTCGGGGCTACCGCCGGGCTTCGAGGCGCGAGCCGCCGAGGACACCCTCTGCTACCGGATCCCGGTCACCGTCGCCCGCCCGTTGCTCGACCGGGCGCGCCGGCGCGAGCTGCGCGACGGCGGGGCCCCGGAGGGCCTGCAGCCGGTTGCGAGGCTGATCCGGTCGGCGACGGTGACCGCCAAGCCGTCGGAGAGCATCGGCACCGTGGCCGAGCGGATGACGCGGGCGGGCGCCACCGCGGCCGTCGTCATGCTCGACGACGGCGGCGTGGGAATCCTGACCGACCGCGACCTGCGCAGCCGCGTGCTGGCCGTCGGGCGCAACGGTGGGGTGCGAGTCGACTCGGCGATGACGGCGCCGGCCTACGTCGTCGCTCCCGACCGGCTGGGTGCCGACGTCCTCTATGAGATGCTCGAGCGCGGTATCCGCCACGCGCCGGTGATCTCCGAGCGCGGTCAGCTGGTGGGGGTGCTCGAGGACGCTGACCTGTTCGCCGCCCAGCCGCGCTCGTGGTTCGGGGCCCGGCGGGCAATCGCCCGGGCGCGCAACCTCGATGAGCTGGCCGATTCGGCTGAACGGCTGCCGGCGCTGATGCTCGAGCTGCACGCCTCGAGCGTCCCGGCGCTCGAGCTCGCCCGGGTCCTGTCGGCGCTCGCCGACGCCCTGACCGTCCGGGCGCTGGAGCTCGTCGGCGCCGACCCGGCGCAGGGGCCGGTGTACGTTGCCGTCGGCAGCCAGGCGCGGCGGGAGCTGACCCCCGGCTCGACCTGGCGGGGGGCGCTCGTCGGTGGCGACGTGGACGACGAGTTGCTTGGTCAGATCGGTGCCGCCCTGACGCGCTGCGGGGTTCAGGCCCCGATCGTCATCCGCTCGGCGGACGCGTGGCTGGCCGAGGCGCCCAGCAGCGAGCTGGCGACCGATGTGCTCGCCGACCGGCGGGTCCTGTGGGGCACGCCGGCAGAGCCGCTGCCGACCGCCGCCGACGCTCACGGGCGCGTCGTGGACGCCCTGGCCCGGGAGGCCTTCGCGCACGTGCCGCCGACCGGCTTCGAC
>DATAUL010000567.1:0-3023 GCA_036268255.1 Solirubrobacteraceae bacterium
CGCACGGCGACGCAGGCCAAGTCCGCCGCCACCAAGACGCGCAACGCGGCCGCCGGCGGCGCGGCCACCACGCAGCGCAGCGCCCGCAGTGGAGGCGCCGGCACGGCGGCGAAGGCCGCTGGAGCGGCCGCGGCGGGCACCGCCCGGACCGCTCGCTCGGGCGCCCAGGGGACGGCAACGGCGGCCAGGCGTGGCGCCGGCAACACCCGGACGACGGCCAAGGCGGCAGCCACCGGCACTCGCCGGGCCAGCGGCGGCGACGGGATCGCGTCGGTCGCCGAACAGCTCGTCAAGGGCACGGTCAAGCCCCAGGACGTGGTGATGCTGACGCGCGACCGGATCCGTGAGACGCTCGACGACGCCGCCTCACGTGGGCGCGTCACTCGCAAGGACGCCGACGACCTGGTCACCGAGCTGGTGCGCCGCGGCCGCTCGCAGTCCGACGACTTCCGGAAGGAGATCGAGGGTCTGCTGGGCCGCGTCGAGACGGCCACCAAGCGCGCCCGAGGCTCCAAGCCGGTCGATCGCCTCGTGCGCGGCGCCGATCGCGCTCGCCGGGCGGCCGGCGTCGGTCCGTCCTTTCCGATCATGGACTACGACAACCTGAGCGCCGCCCAGGTCCAGGCCCGCCTCAAGGATCTCGGCAAGCCCGAGCGGCGCAAGGTGCTCACCTACGAGCGCAAGCACGCCAACCGCAAGACGGTCGTCGCCGCGATCGAGAAGTCTCTGTCGTAATCCGGCGCCGCCTCGCCGGGCTGCGTGGCGCGGCCCGAGCGCGGCCTGCTTTGCTAGAGGCATGACGACGACGCCCCCAAGTACCGCGCGTCCCCAGCGCGGCGACGAGCTGGAACTCACGATCGACTCGCTCGCCTACGGCGGGGCAGGCGTTGCGCGGCTCGACGGCTACGTGGTGTTCGTGGCGGGCGCGCTCCCCGGCGACCGGGTTCGCGCCGTCGTCGGCAAGCGCAAGCGCGCCTATGCCGAGGCGCGCGTACTGGAGATCCTCGCCGAGGGGCCTGACCGGATCCGGCCGGTGGCCGACCA
This sequence comes from Solirubrobacteraceae bacterium, assembly GCA_036268255.1. Classification (GTDB taxonomy): domain Bacteria; phylum Actinomycetota; class Thermoleophilia; order Solirubrobacterales; family Solirubrobacteraceae; genus Palsa-465. The sequence continues at coordinate 1,045 of DATAUL010000567.1, forward strand.
TCCCGGAGCACCCTGGCAGGTGCTGGCCTACGAGCGCCAGCTCGAGGTCAAGCAGGCCCAGGTGGACGACGCACTGACCCGGATCGGCAAGCTCGATGGCTTCGCGCTTGAGGACATCATCCCGGCGGTCCAGCCCTGGCGCTATCGCAACAAGCTGGAGTACTCCTTCGGCACCGGCCCCGACGGCGAGCTGCAATGCGGCTTTCACGCCCCGGGCCGGTGGGACGAGATCGTGCCGATCAGCGATTGCCTGCTCGCCTCCGAGCCGGCCAACGCAGCGCGCGAGCGGATCGTCGCATGGTGCCGTGAGCAGGGCCTGAGCGCCTTCGACCGCCGCACACACGAGGGCACGCTGCGCAACCTGGTCGTCCGGGAGGGCCGTCGCACCGGTGCCATCCAGGTGCGGCTGGTCACGAGCAGTGCCAAGCTCGACCACGAGTCGCTGGCCAGCGCCGGCGTTGCCGCGGGGCTCGACGGGGTTCTGTGGACGCGCCTCGACAGCGTCGGCGAGACCACGCAGGGCGGCGAGACCGAGCTGCTCGCCGGCGCCGACCGCTTCGCGGAGACGATCGGCGGGATGAACTTCGAGATCTCAGCCAACGCGTTCTTTCAGACGAACACCGAGATGGCCGAGCAGTTGTACGAGCTCGCGGTCGAGTACGCGCGCCCGACCGGCTTCGAGCGCGTCTACGACCTGTACTGCGGGATCGGCACGATCGGTCTGCTCATGTCGCCGCGCGTGGCCGAGCTGTGGGGGCTTGAGATCATCGAGGACGCGATCGCCGACGCGATCACCAACGCGTCGGCCAACGAGATCGACAACGCGCATTTCTTCGCCGGTGACGTGCGCCTCGCGCTGCGTGAGCTCGTCGAGCGCGCGGGGCGACCCGACGTGCTCGTTGTCGATCCGCCCCGCTCGGGCCTCTCGCAGAAGGTGGTGCGGCGGATCATCGAGGCCTCGCCGTCGCGGATCGTCTACGTGTCCTGCAACCCGACCACGCTGGCCCCCAACGCCGCCCAGCTGGTGGCCGACGGTGGCTACAAGCTGGTGCGCGTGCGACCGGTAGACATGTTCCCGCAGACCCCGCACATCGAGTGCGTGGCCGAGCTCGTCAGAGCGTAACGTCCTCCGCATGCGCGCCGTCACCATCCGCGATGGGAAGCTGAGCGTCGAGGACCATCCGGACCCCGAGCCCGGGACCGGCGAGGTCCTGGTCCGTGTACACGCCGCCGGTCTCAACGGCGCCGACATGATGCAGCGCAAGGGCCACTATCCGGCCCCGCCCGGTGCGCCCCAGGACATCCCGGGACTGGAGCTGGCCGGCGAGGTCGCCGCCGTCGGTCCGAATGCGCATCGCTTCAGCGAGGGCGATCGCGTGATGGGCATCACCGGCGGTGGTGGCCAGGCCGAGCTTGCCGTCGTCCACGAGCGGATCCTGATGCCAGTCCCCGAGGAGCTCTCGTGGAACGAGGCCGGCGGCACCCCCGAGGTCTTTACCACCGCTCACGACGGCGTCTTCACCCAGGCGGGGCTCCAGGCCGGCGAGCGGCTGCTCGTCCATGGCGGCGCCGGGGGCGTCGGCTGCGCGGCGATCCAGCTCGGCCGTGCGATCGGCGCGCGCGTCACCGCCACGGTGCGCAACCCCGACCTGCGCGAGCCTGTATCGGCCCTGGGTGCGATGGTGATCGACCCCGACGGACACGCCGAGCACGGCCCGTTCGACGTGATCCTCGAGCTCGTCGGGGCGATCAACCTTGAGGAGAATCTCCGCGCGATCGAGATCGGCGGACGCATCATGGTGATCGGCACCGGCGCGGGGGCCACCGGCGAGATCAACCTCGGGGTGCTGATGATGAAGCGCGCCCGCCTGCTCGGCTCGACGCTGCGGGCCCGCCCCTTGGAGCTCAAGGCACTGACGGCCCGCGCGGTCGAGCGCTCGGTGCTGCCGTTGCTCGCCTCGGGCGCCGTCAAGGTGCCG
>DATAUL010000568.1:0-4488 GCA_036268255.1 Solirubrobacteraceae bacterium
GCGAAGCTGATGTTGCCCGCCCAGTCGATGCGGGCTCGCCGCGGCGTCGAGAGCTCGTGGAGCTTGAGGTAGGCCCACACGGTCCCGAACAGACCGACGGGGACCGAGATCAGGAACACGAGCCGCCAGTTGATCGGCGCCAGCAGGCCGCCGAGGACGAGGCCGACGAACATCCCGCTGACCCCGACGATGTTGTTGATCCCCAGCGCCATGCCGCGCTGGTTGGCCGGAAACGCGTCGGTGATGATCGCTGCCGAGTTGGCCAGCAGGCAGGCGGCGCCGATGCCCTGTACGACGCGGAACACGATCAGGAACATCGCCCCGCCGCGACCGGTGAGCCAGTCGACGGTCAGAAACAGCGAGGCGACCGTGTAGATCACGAAGCCGAGGTTGTAGATCTTCACCCGGCCGTACATGTCGCCGAGGCGCCCGAGGCTGACGATCAGCACGCTGGAGACGACGAGGAAGCCGAGGATCATCCACAGCAGGTAGAAGGAGTTGGACGAGACGAGCGGATCGAGCTTGATGCCACGGAAGATGTCCGGCATCGCGATCAGCGTGATCGACGCGTCCAGCGTGGCCAGCAGCACGCCGAGCGTGCAGTTGGAGAGCGCGATCCACTTGTACTTGTCGCCACGCGGGTCGGTCGCGCCGACCGCGACCGCGGTGGCCGCGCCGTCGGGCGCGGCACCACTGGCGCCTGCGGCCACTACCCGACTTCCTGGGCCGCGAGCTCCCCCTCCAGCGCGACGGGCTTACGCGCGGTGCGCGCGGTCGGGACCAGCACGCCGGCGATGACCGCGGCGACGAGGAACGCCGCCTCCAGCGTGAACGAGGCGGTGAAGCCGGTCACCGTCGGCAGGCCGTGGGAGACGTTGTCAGCGACGAGCGTGGCGGCGATCTGACCGCCCAGCGCGCCGCCGAGCGTACGCATCACGGTGTTCATGCCGGTGGCCACGCCTGTCTGGTGGGGCGGGACGGCCTGCACGATCAGATTGCCGAGCGCGGCGAAGGCCAGTCCGATGCCCACGCCGAGGAGGGCAGCGCTGATCAGCATCTCGATCGGATGCGCGTGGAAGGCGGCGAGGAAGCCGAAGGCCACCGCGGTGATCGCGCTGCCGGCGATCACGGCCAATTTCGAGCCATAGCGGCGCGCCACGCGGCCGGCGAAGCTGCCGAGCAGGCTCATACCCAGCGCCGCCGGGAGCAGGTACAGCCCGGCGGTCACGACCGAGACGCCGAAGCCGAAGCCGGTGCTCTTGGGCAGCTGGGCGAACTGCGGGTACAGCAGAAACGACGCGTACATGCCGGCGCCGAGGAGGAACGCGACGAGGTTGGTCGTCCACACCCCGCGCACGCGCATCATCGCCATGTCGATCAGCGGCTCCCGGCTGCGGACCTCGACGACGACCCAGGCGGCCGAGAGGACGAGCCCGGCGGCGAGCAGGCCGAGCGTCTTGGGCGATCCCCAGCCCCAGGCGATCGTCTCGGAGATCGCGATCAGCACGCACGAGAACCCGGCGGTCATCAACGCCGCGGCCAGCCAGTTGACCTTGCCGGGAACACGGACCGGGGACTCGGGCACGAAGCGCCAGGTGGCGATCGCCGCTCCGACGCTGACCACGAGCGGAATCCAGTACAGCCAGTGGTAGTTGAGGTGCTCGATGATCAGTCCGCCGAGGACGATCCCGATGCCGCCGCCGATGCCGAGGATCGAGGAGAGCAGTCCGATGCTGCCGGGGACCTCGTCGGCGGGGAACTCGTCGCGGACGATCCCGAAAGCGAGCGGGAAGATGCCGCCGCCGGCGCCCTGGATGATCCGGCCGATCACCATCACCTCGAGCGAGGTCGACAGCGCGGAGACGAGCGTACCGACGCTGAGCATCACCAGCGTGGCCACCAGCAGGCGCTCCTTGCCGTACATGTCGCCGAGGCGACCGATGATCGAGGTGCCGACCGACGCCGACAGCAGGTAGCCGGTCAGCAACCAGGCGACGGCGTTCTCGGAGGAATGCAGCGAGTGCTCGAGCGGGGTGAGCGCCGGGATCACCGCCGAGCTCAGCATCGAGTACGAGACGCCGGCGAGCGAGAGCACCGCGAGGATCAGCTTCGGATGGATGCCGTGTGGCTTTGCCCCGTCGGCGGACACGAAGGGCTACTCTAGCGGAATGAACATTCCGCTCCTTGGGCCCGAGGCGGCCGCGCCGGTCACCGGCGCATGGTCGGCTCTGGCGCCGGGAGAGAAGCGGGAGCGCCTGCTGAGCGCCGCGGGAGACGTGTTCGCGCGCCACGGCCTCGACGCGCCGATGAGCGAGGTCGCCGACGCGGCCGGCGCCGGCGTGGCCAGCCTATATCGCTGCTTTCCCTCCAAGCACGAACTGCTCGCCATGCTCGTGGCCCAGCGGATGGATCAGATCGCCGGCGCGGCGATCGACGCCCTGGCGCGGCCCGGCGATCGCTGGTCGGCGCTCACCGACCTGCTGACCGGCCTGGTCAGCAACCAGTCGGCCGACAACTTCCTCGGCGAAGCGCGCGTAGCGGTGGCCGAGAATCCGGACGTGATCGCCTCATCGGCCCGCGCCGAGGAGGCGATCGACGAACTGCTCGACGCCGCGCGCGCCGAGGGCCGCCTGCGCGCCGACGCCACCGCCCTGGACATGCGGCTGCTGTTCGCCGCCACGCGGGCGGCCAAGCAGGTCGAGCCCGAGAACTGGCCGCGGATGCTCGAGCTGATGATCGACGCTTTGGACTCGCGGCCGCGGTCAGCGGCGTAGGGGCCGCGGGGGCGAAGGCCGTTACCCGTGAGGTAATCGACGCCACGCGTCGGGGCCGGGATCGTCCCGGCCATGAGCACATCATCTCTCGCCCCAACAGCCCCCCATGGGCTCCTGGCCCGGGCCCGCGCGAATCGCTGGGCGCCGCTGCCAATCGTCCTCGCCGGCACCTTCATGGTCGTCCTGGACTTCTTCATCGTCAACGTCGCGCTGCCCTCCATGCAGGCCCGGCTGCACGCCTCCGACGGCGCGATCGAGTGGGTCGTCGCCGGCTACAGCCTCACGTCGGCTGTCCTGCTGATCACCGCCGGACGGCTCGGCGACCGCCACGGACGCCGGCGCATCTTCACGCTCGGCCTCGCACTGTTCACCCTCAGTTCGGCCGCCTGCGGCCTCGCCGACAGCCCGGGGATACTGGTCAGCGCGCGCCTCGTCCAGGGCGCCGCGGCCGCGCTGCTGATGCCCAACATCCTGTCGCTGATCGGCGTGCTGTACGACGGCGTCGACCGCGCCCGGGCGCTCGCCGCCTACGGCATGACGATGGGGCTGGCCGCCGTCTCAGGCCAGCTGATCGGCGGCGTGCTCGTTGAGGCCGACATCGCCGGTCTCGGCTGGCGGACCGTGTTCCTGATCAATGTTCCGGTCGGCGCCGTTGCCCTTGCGCTCGCTCCGCGCCTGATCCCGGAGTCGCGGGTGCCGGGCCAGGGCCGCATCGACGCAACCGGGACGCTGCTGGTCACCGCCGGGCTGACGGCGATCGTGCTGCCGCTGATCGGAGCCCACCCACCCCGCACGCACGGCTGGCCGCTGTGGACATGGCTGTCACTGGCCGCGGCCCCGGCGATCCTGGCCGTGTTCGCCGTCCAGCAGCGCCGCCAGCCGTCGCCGCTCATCTCCGGGGAGCTGTTCGGCGCCCGTGGGTTCACCGCCGGCCTCGTTGCCCAGCTGGTGTTCTGGTCCGGCCAGGCGTCATTCTTCCTCGTCCTGGCGCTGTACCTGCAGCAGGGACGCGGGCTGAGCGCGCTTCACTCCGGTCTGATCTTCACGATCCTCGCCGTTGCCTACCTGGCGGCGTCGCTGCGTGCCCCGGCGCTCACCGAGCGTTACGGGCGGCGGGTGCTGGCGATCGGCGCGCTCACGCTGGCGGTCGGTCACGGGCTTCTGGCGCTGGCCGCCGGCGAGATCGGGGTCAGCGGCGACGTGGTGGCGCTGGTGCCCGGCCTGATCCTCGTCGGAGCGGGCATGGGTCTGGGGATCACGCCCCTGGCGACGCTGATCATGGCCGGCATGAAGCCCGAGCACGCGGGCTCCACCTCCGGGGTCCTGGCCACCGCACAGAACGTCGGCAACGCGATCGGCGTGGCCGTCATCGGGGTGCTGTTCTTCGGGGCCGCGCACAGCGGGATCGGCGGTGCCTTCCAGCTCTGCGAGATCGTCCTGGCGGGCGTCCTCCTGGTGGTTGTCGCCCTCACGCGCCTGCTCAAGGGCGAGGTACGCTCGTGACGACCGTGACCGTCTCGCACCGGACCGAGAACCGGGTCGGCGGCCTGCTGCGCGATTGGCGCCAGCGCCGCCGGCTCTCCCAGATGGACCTGGCGCTCGAGGCCGGGATCTCGACGCGGCACCTCAGCTTCGTCGAGACCGGCCGCTCCCGGCCCAGCCCGGACATGGTCGTCGCACTCGCCGAGCAGCTCGAGGTCCCGCTGCGCGAGCG
>DATAUL010000569.1:0-9422 GCA_036268255.1 Solirubrobacteraceae bacterium
CGCCACGCCTTTTGCCTGCCCGGCCGTCGAGCGCGGCTTTCCCAGCGGGATGTCCTTGATCCATTCGTAGATCGTCGTCCGCGGTAGAACGAGCCGCTCCACGATCTCGTCGAGAGTCATGCGCCGTTGCACCCGAAGCTCGCGAGCTCTCAACCGGAGGTACTCGGGGTAGGCCATGACCGAACGTATGTTCGCACGCGAGTCGGACGGATTCTCAAAGCCGCAACGGCTAGTCTCGGGCGCCATGGCCGAGATCCAGCCCCTGCGCGCGCTGCGCTACGACCCCGCCGTCACCGACGGCCTGCAGAACGTGGTCGCCCCCCCGTATGACGTGATCGACGCCGAGCAGCGGGGCGAGCTCGCCGGCCGCTCGCCGTACAACGTCGTGCGCATCGACCTGCCCGAGGGCGGTGAGGATCGCTACGACCGGGCTGCCGAGCTGCTGCGTGGCTGGGAGGCGGACGGGGCCGTCGTCCAGGACGAGGAGCCGGCGCTGTGGACGCTCAGCCAGGACTACACCGGCCCCGACGGGCGGCATCGCACTCGGGAGGGCTTCTTCGCGCGCGTGCGCGTGGAGGACTACGGCGCGGGCCGCATCCGTCCCCACGAACGGACCCATCCGGGACCCAAGGAGGACCGGTTGCGCCTGACGCGGGCGACCCGCGCCAACCTGTCGCCGATCTTCTCGCTGTACTCCGACCCGGGCGGCGAGGCGTGGGGCGCGCTGGCCGAGGCGGCGCCGTGGGCGCAGACGACCGACGACGACGGGACGGTCAACCGGCTGGGCCGGACCACCGACCCGCAGGCGATCGAGACCGTCCAGCGGGTGCTGGCGGGCACCGAGCTGCTGATCGCCGACGGGCATCACCGCTATGAGACCGCGCGCGTGTACGCCGAGGAGATCGGCGGCGAGGGTCCCCATCGCTACGTGATGATGTGCCTCGTGGCGCTGCAGGATCCCGGGCTGACGGTGTTCCCCACCCACCGGCTGGTCAACCAGTTGACCTCAGCCCAGCACGAGGCGCTGGCGCAGGCACTGCGGCGCGACTTCACGATCGAACAGCTCAAGAGCACCGACCAGCTCGCCCCGCCGGCCGGCGACACCGTCCGGATCGGATACATCGACTCGCATTTCAAGCGGCCGTTCATGCTCACGCTGGCCGATCCGGCGATCGCCGACGCCGCGCTCCCGGATCACGCCCCGCCCTACCGGCGGCTCGACACCGCGGTGCTGGAGGCGCTGGTGCTCAAGGGCGCGCTCGGCATGACCGAGGACGACATCGACCATCTCAACGGGCTCGGCTACGCGCGGGACTTCGCCCAGGCGCTGGAGCTGGTCGATACCGGCAGCTACGACGCGGCCTTCTTCATGGCCCCCACCCCGATCGAGCGCGTCCACGAGGTGGCGGCCGCCGGCGAGAGCATGCCGCCGAAGTCGACGTACTTCTTTCCCAAGGTCCCCACCGGGCTGCTGTTCAACCCGCTGGTCTGAACACCACCCGCTCGCCGTGCCGCCAGGAATCCATCCGGACTGGCCCGACCGGCTGAGCGCCATGCTGCTCGACCCCAGCGCGGCCGGTGAGCTCGACGTCCGCGGGCGCACGGACGCGGGGGTGCTGGTGGCGCTGTACGCCGACGGCGGGCGGCTGCACGCCGTCTTCACCAAGCGACGCGAGGACCTGCGCCGCCACCCGGGCGAAATCTCGTTTCCCGGGGGGCGCTACGAGGACACCGATGCCGACCTGCTGGAGACCGCGCTGCGCGAGGCCGAGGAGGAGATCGGCCTTCCGGTCGCCGAGGTGCGGGTGCTCGGCGCGCTGCAGCCGACGCCGACGATCGCCACCGGCTACGCCGTCTACCCGTTCGTCGGCGTGATCGACCCCGGCCAGGCATGGACGCTCAGCCCGCGGGAGGTGGCGGCCGTGCTCGAGCTCTCACTCGAGGACCTGCGCGCCGGCTATGCGCGCCGCCGGCTGCTGCGCCGCGGCCTGCCGATCCGGACCGACACCTACGTGGTCGGCGACGATCTGATCTGGGGCGCGACCGCGCGGATCCTCGCCGATCTGTTTGACCGCGTCGACCCGCTGCTCTGAGCTACGCCGCCTGGCCTTCGGCCATCAGCGCGCGGCGGACGGCGCCCGCCGCGGCCTCGGTCCACGCCTCGTGGTCGGCGGGGTCGGACTCCAGCAGCACGTAGGGAATCAGCGATCGCTCACACCAGTACCGGACCCGCGCGGCACCCACCGCCAACAGCTGGGGGTCGACCGTGCCCGCCGCCTCGTAGACGACCGCGCGCACGGTCGTGTCAAGCATCTTCTCCAGCAGCATGTCCAGCCGCGTCGAGTGCAACGCCGCCAGCTGCTCCTCGGTCCCGGCGGCAGATCCGAGCAGCACGCAGGCCACGCCGACATGCGCCAGCGCCGGAAAGAGCGTGCCCACGCGGTCGGGGTCACCGACATAGGGCTCGGCTCCGGCGGCCTCGATCGCGGCCCGCCGACCGGGTACGCGGGTCGTGCCGCGCACAGCGTGTCCGTCGCCGCGCAGCTCGCGCGCGAGCGCCTGGCCGCGGCAGCCGCAGCCAACGATCAGGCAGCGGGCCACGTCACCCCGGACCGAACTCGCGCTGGACGTCCTCGCGCGTGCGCTCGGGCAACCCTCGCGCCCGGCGGCGAGCGTTGGTGGCCTCCAGCAGCTCGTCGAGCTCGCGATCGGCCAGCAGCGCGTCGCGCCGGCGCTGCTGCTCGTTGACGTCCTGCACCACCTGCAGCTCCAGGTCCTCGACGGTCACCTCGCGCTCGCCGCGACGGCGGCGCCGGGCGTTGTGGGCCTCGAGCATCTGGGCCAGGTCCTCGGCCTCCAGCGCCTCCCGGTCCTCGACGATCTGACGGGGCGCGCGAAGCCCGAGCTGCTCGTGACCGTTTCCCGAGGCGTGAGTCCCCAGGAACCACACCCACACCACGAGCGCCAACAGGCCCCCGAAGACGACGATCGCAAAGGCGTCCACCGCGGCCCGAGTCTAAACGCCGGGGGCCGCCGCGCGGCGATCCTGAGAACGACCTAAAGAAGTCACCGCAACTTCACGCGTCAGATCCGTGTTCAAAGGAGCGTCAATCGCCATCCGCACGGGCGGGCCGGAGTCTGCGGAGGCCTATATCCAATGCAGGGTTAGGAGGCTTCATGCGTCTTCGCTTCTCCGTGCTCGCGACCGCCCTTGCGGCGTTGGTGGTCGCGGCCATTCCGTCACTCGCCGGTGCCGCGCCGCACCACAATCGCGGGCTGACGATCCACGCCGTGCCGCCGAGCATCAACGCCGGCGACGAGGTCGACATCATCGGGCGGCTGCGGGGCCCGAACGCCGGCGGCCAGACGGTCCGCCTGTGGCACCGCATCAACCCGAACGGACAGTTCACCCCGCTCGGCACCCGCACCACCGATTCGGCCGGACGCTACGAGTTCGAGCGCGCCGACGGAATCGTCGACAGTAATCGCAGCTGGTTCGTCGCGGGACCCGGTACCACGCACAGCAAGGTCGTGCACGAGCACGTCGCGGCGCTGGTGAGCATTGCTCCGGACCCGTCCGCGGGCGGGGTCGTGCCCGCGGAAACCCGGCAGCCGATCACGTTCTCGGGCCACGTGACCCCCGATCATTCGGGACAGATCGTCAAGCTGCAGGTCAGCCGCGATCAGGGCGACAACTGGCGGACGATCAAGACGGGCCGTCTCGGCGCCGGATCGAACTACTCGATCGCCGAGGCCTGGCGGACCGCCGGCCCGCGCGAGGTCCGCGTCGTGCTGCCGCCGGACGCCCGCAACACCCGCGGGATCTCCGACACCGTCACCGTGCAGGTCCAGCAGCGTCAGGTGACCGGCTTCTCGATCCAGAGCAGTAACCAGCTGATCCCATACAACACCCAGGCGATGATCAGCGGCGTGGTGGATCAGCCGGGCACCAGCACCCCGGACGCCGGCGCGAGCGTGAGCCTGTACGGGCACATGCCGCACGGTGGCCCCTACAAGGTCGTGCAGACGACCACCACGGGCACGGACGGCAGCTACAGCTTCACCGTGCAGCCGTCCACCAACGAGTGGTACGTCGCCAAGCTGACGTTCACCCCGCGGATCCATTCGGCCGCCCTGTTCCAGGGCGTGCAGGATCTCGTCTCGATGACCGGTCCGACCAGCGCCACGGTCGACCAGCACATCGACTTCAGCGGCACGGTCACCCCGGACAAGTCCGGTCACGTGATCTACCTTCAGAAGCTGGGCGCCGACGATCAGTGGCACACCGTGGAGGTCCGCACGGTGAGCTCCGCCTCGACGTTCTCCTTCGGGTGGACGTTCGGCGCCGCGGGCGCCAAGCAGTTCCGCGCCCGCATCCTCGGCGGTCCGGTCGACATCGGCGGCGCCTCGGCGCCGGTGAGCGTCACCGTCACCGACCCGTCGTTGGCTTCGCTGCCCACCAGCTGATCGACTGACCCACGCGGAGGCGTTCTCCGGCCCTCGTCGCGCCTGTGACGGGGGCCGGTTTGGCATCGGCGGCCACCGCGCCAGCGGAGCTACGCTCATGTAGCGTTCGGCCGCATGGACTTCGAACTGACCGACGAGCAGCGCCTGGTCCGCGAGACGGCGCGTGCTTTCACCGACAACGAGATCGTCGCGCGGGCGCGCGAGAACGATCGCACCGCGCACTTCGACCTCGACCTCGTGCAGAAGATCGCCGACCAGGGCTATCTGGGGGCGATCGTCCCCCTCCAGTACGGCGGCGCGGGCCTGGACTATCTGACCTACGGGCTGATCGTCGAGGAGATCGGCCGCGGCGACTCGGCGATGCGCACGGTCATCTCGGTGCAGACCTCGCTCGTGTGCTCGGCGATCATGCGCTGGGGCAACGAGGAGCAGAAGCAGCGCTACCTGCCGAAGCTGTGCGCGGGCGAGTGGCTGGGCTGCTTCGGGCTGACCGAGCCCGACACCGGTTCAGACGCCGCCAACCAGAAGACGCGCGCGCGGCGCACCGACGACGGCTGGGTGATCAACGGGGCCAAGATGTGGATCTCGATGGGCAACCACGCCAAGCTGGCGATGATCTTCGCCCAGACCGATGCTCAGAAAGCCCACCGCGGGCTCGCCTGCTTCCTCGTCGAGACGGAGGGTAATGAGGGCTATATGCCCTCGGTCATCCACCACAAGATGGGCCTGCACGGCTCCGACACCGCCGAGATCGGTCTCAATGACTGTCATGTCCCCGCGGACGCGATGCTCGGGGACGTCGGCGACGGCTTCAAGGTCGCCATGTCGTCGCTGGACTCGGGGCGCTACAGCGTCGCCGCCGGGTGCGTCGGGATCTGCCAGGGCTGTGTGGACTACTCGGTGGCCTACGCCAAGGAGCGCGAGCAGTTCGGACGGCCGATCGCCAGCTTCCAGCTGGTCCAGGCGATGCTCGCTGACATGAAGGTGCAGACCGACGCCGCGCGGATGCTCACCTGGCGCGCGGGCGCGCTCAAGGACGCCGGCAAGCCGAACATCACCGAGACCTCGATCGCAAAGCTGTATGCCACCGAGGCCGCCGTCGCGTGCGCCAACACCGCGATCCAGGTCCACGGAGGCTCGGGCTACGTCGACGATCACCCCGTCGAGCGGTATTTCCGCGATGTGCGGGTCACGACGCTGTACGAGGGCACGTCGCAGATCCAGAAGCTGATCATCGGGCGGGCGTTGACCGGCATCAACGCACTCGTTCCGTCGTGAGTCAAGACGGTGCGCCGCAGGTGATCGGCGTCTGCGGCGCCGGCACGATGGGTGCCGGTATCGCCCAGCTGGCCTGCCAGGCGGGCGCCCGGACGCTGCTGCACGATCCCGATTCCGAGGCGCTCAAACGCGGCATCGCGGGGATCGAGGGACACCTGGAGCGCGGCGTCGAGCGGGGGCGCATCAGCCGCGAGGACGCCGACGCCGCTCGCAACCGTCTGCACGCGGCGCCCGACCTGGAGGACCTCGCCGACTGCGAGCTGGTTATCGAGGCCGCCCCCGAGCGCCTGGAGCTCAAGCGCGAGCTGCTCGAGCGGCTCTCGGAGGTCGTCTCCGAGCAGTGCGTCCTCGCCAGCAACACCTCGTCGTTATTAGTGACCGCGATGGCCACGGCCGCCACTCACCCCGAACGCGTCGTCGGCATGCATTTCTTCAATCCGCCGCCACTGATGAAGCTGCTGGAGGTGGTCGCCGGGATCGATTCGTCGGACGCGGCCCTGGCGGTCGCCCGGGCGGCCGGCGAGGCGATGGGCAAGCGTGTGATCGACGCCGTCGATGGGCCCGGGTTCATCGTCAACCGCTGTAACCGACCGTTCGGGCTGGAGGCGCTGCGCCTGGCGACCGAGCGGGTGGCCACGATCGAGGAGATCGATCGCATCTGCCGGATGGGCGGTGGGTTCCGCATGGGACCGTTCGAGCTGATGGACCTCGTCGGCGTCGACGTCGGCCTCGAGATCTCCCGGTCCTTCTATGAGCAGAGCTTCGGCGAGCCGCGATGGCGACCCTCGCCGATGACCGTCAAGACCGTCGCCGCCGGCCATCACGGCCGCAAGTCCGGCCGCGGCTACTACGAGTACCCGCCCGGCGGCCGCCACCGGCCCGACGATCCCGACCCGCTCTCCGCCGGCGCCGGCGACGGGCTGGTCGTGATCGCCGGCGACACGGTGCTGGCCGACGAACTGCGCGTGGCGGCCGCCGACGCAGGGTGGGTCGTGGCCGATCCGCTGGAGGCCGCCGCGGACGGCGAGGCGCCGTACCTGATCCTCGATCTGACGGCCGGCGAGGAGCCTGAAGCACCGCTGCAGGGGGCACCGCAGGCGATCTGCTGCCACGGCGGCTCGCTGGCGGCGCTGGACCCGGGTGGCTCCGCGGTCGGCTTCCATGCCCTCCCTCCCCTGGCCGGCTCGTCACTCGTCGAGCTCACTCGGGGGCTGGACTCCGCCGATTCGGCGGCGGAGGCCGCCGAGCGCTTCTTCGCGACGCTCGGCAAGCACACCACGTGGGTGAACGACGCGCCGGGGCTGGTGCTCGGCCGGATCGTCTGCCAGGTCATCAACGAGGCGGCGTTCACGCTCGGCGAGGAGCTCGGCAGCGCGCAGGACATCGACGCCGGGATGATCCACGGCCTCAATTACCCGCGCGGGATCCTCGCCTGGGCCGACGAGATCGGGCTCGACCACGTGCTGGCCACGCTCGATGCACTGGCGCTGGAGCGTGGCGAGGAGCGCTACCGAGCGGCGCCGATCCTGCGCCGCCTGGCCTGGTCCGGCCGGCTCGGACGCCAGACGCGCGAGGGCATCTTCAGCTACGACGCCTGAGGTGTGCCGGCCCCCCGAGGGGCCGGCGGAACCATCCAAAGCAGGGCGCCGTCCGGGTGCTGCGACAGAGTCTGTGCGGTTGCTCACGAGGAATGCGCAAGTTTTGTCAGCCTTGCTCGTGTTTAGTCACGCCAGCGCCGAGAACCGATCGGCGAGGCGGCTGGCAAAAGCCAAGTTGGACGTTTGTTCGAAGCTGGTTCTGGACATAAGGGGGATTGCCCCAAGCCCCCTCTCATGCGTCCCGAGCCCCAACCCGAAGCAGGGAGAGCCAATGGTTGACCTACACACACACCGCCCCAACGCGCCCATCGCGACGTCCCGACAGGGACGCGCCATGCGCCAGTTCGCCGCCGTCGCGGCCACCTTCGCCCTCACCCTCGTCGCCTTCACCTCGGCCGCCGCGGCTCATTCGCGGGGGTGCGCCAATGCCCATACCTCAATCCACGCCGCATCGCATTCGCGGCTGCGCCGCGCGGTCGTCTGCCTGGTCAACCAGGAGCGCGCCAAGCGTCACCTGCCCGGGCTCGTCGACAACGGACGGCTCGACCGCTCCGCCCAGGGTTGGACCAACGAGATGGTCACTCATCAGGACTTCACCCACGGCGCCGATTTCGCCTCACGGATCTCGGCCGTCGGCTTCAACTGGTCCAACGTGGCCGAGAACATCGCCGCGGGCTTTCAGACTCCGGCCGCGGTCGTCCGCGGGTGGATGCAGAGCACCGGCCACTGCCAGAACATCCTCAGCCCCGTCTACCGCATGGTCGGCACCGGCGTGAGCACCGGCGCACCGGGGGGAAATGAGAACGGGACCTGGACCCAGGACTTCGGCCTGTGGATGGGCCAGCACGCAGCCTCGGGTAACTATGGCCCGGCCGAGGGCTGCCCCTACAGCAGCTGACGCAGGTCAGTTGGCCGCGACGCGCGCGGCGCTGTCAAAAGGCGCCGTGTCGCGCAGGTACCACTCGGCGTCAAGCGCCGCCTGGCAGCCTGAGCCGGCGGCGGTGATCGCCTGACGATAGGTGTGATCGACCAGGTCCCCGGCAGCGAACACGCCGGGGACATTGGTCAGCGTGGAGCGCCCTTGGGTGACCACGTAGCCAGCGTCATCGGTGTCGACCTGACCCTGGATGAGCTGGGACTGGGGATCGTGGCCGACGGCGATGAAGGCGCCGGTGATCTCGAGGTCGCGGATCGAACCGTCGGAGGTGTTTCGCAGGCGGGCGATCGACAGCGACTTGTCCTTGCCGACGAACTCGTCAACGGTGTATGGAGTGATGAACTCGATGTTCGGCACCGCGCGGGCTCGCTCGAGCATGATCTTGGAGGCACGGAAGTCGTCGCGCCGGTGCACGACATCGACCTTGGCGGCGAACTTGGCCAGGAACATGGCCTCCTCCATCGCCGAGTCGCCGCCGCCGACGATGATCGTCGGCGCCTGCTTGAAGAAGGCGGCGTCGCAGGTGGCGCAGTAGCTGACCCCGCGGCCCGACAGCGCGTCCTCGCCGGGGACGCCGAGCTTCCGGTGCTGTGCGCCCATCGCCAGCACCACGCTTCGGCTCAGATGAAGCTCGTCGCCGATCCAGATCCTGTGCGGCTCGGAGCCGTCAGGTGAGAACTCCACCGACGTCACGTCGTCTGTCTCCAGCCGGGCACCGAAACGCTCGGCCTGATCACGGAAGTGTTGCATGAGCTCCGGGCCCATGATCCCCTGAGGAAACCCGGGAAAGTTCTCCACGTCCGTTGTCTGCTGCAACAGACCGCCCCAGGCGAAGCCCTCGACCACGAACGGCTCCAGGTTGGCGCGGGCCGTGTACAGAGCGGCCGTGTAGCCGGCCGGCCCGCTGCCGATGATCGTTACGTTCTCGATTCGCTGATCAGTCACTTCATAAAGTATAGCTAGTGGGCGTGCCGGTGTCCTGCCAGCGGTGCACGGTGCGACGCAACTGCAGATAGGCGACGGCACCGGGCAGCGTCGGCAGCCAGAACGCGAACGCCCGGTAGGCGAGCACGGACACGACGGCCAGCGACGAGGAGACCCCGAGCGCCGAGAAGGCTCCGATCATCGCGCCGTCGACCCCG
>DATAUL010000570.1:0-4206 GCA_036268255.1 Solirubrobacteraceae bacterium
CACATCGCCTTCGCGGGCGGCTTCGATCCACCCACCGGCGGCGCGGTCGTCTTCCGCGGCGTCGAGCGGGATCACGTGGAGGCGTTCGTCGCCTCTGACCCCTACTACATCAACGGGCTGATCACCGAGTACCGGATCGAGCGCTGGAACCTGCTGCGCGGCCACTGAGGCGGCCACGGCCCGGCGGTATGCTCGCCTGAGAGCTATGTCGTTTCCGCAGACCCGCCTGCGCCGCCTCCGGGCCAACCGCGCGCTTCGCGGCCTGGTGCGCGAGACGCGCCTCACCGCCGAGGACTTCGTGTACCCGATGTTCGTCGCCCACGGGATCGATCGCCGCGAGCCGATCGGCGCGATGCCGGGCGTCGACCGCCTGTCGATCGCCCACGCCGTCGCCGAGGCCGGTGAGGCAGCGGCGCTGGGCATCCCCGGCGTCCTGCTGTTCGGTCTGCCCGCCGCCAAGGACGAGGAGGGGTCCGGCGCGTGGGACGACGAGGGTGTCGTGCAGCTGGCCACGCGGGCGATCAAGGAGGCCCATCCGGAGCTGCTCGTGATCACCGACCTGTGCCTGTGTGAGTACACGAGCCACGGCCACTGCGGCGTCCTGCGATCGGATGGCTATGTCGACAACGACGCCACCCTGGAGCTCCTCAACCGCACCGCCGTCTCCCAGGCCCGCGCGGGGGCCGACATGATCGCCCCGTCGGACATGATGGACGGCCGCGTCGGGACGATCCGCCGGGCGCTCGACGACGACGGCCTTACCGAGACGCCGATCCTCGCCTACTCGGCGAAGTTCGCCTCGGCCTTCTACGGCCCGTTCCGCGAGGCGGCCGACTCAACCCCGGCCTTCGGCGACCGGCGCGGCTACCAGATGGACTCCGCCAACGGTGAGGAGGCCGTCCGCGAGGCCCGTCTCGACGTCGAGGAGGGCGCCGACATGCTGATGGTCAAGCCGGCGCTGCCCTACCTCGACGTGATCCGCCGCGTCAAGGACGCCACGGCGATGCCGCTGGCCGCCTACAACGTCTCCGGCGAGTACTCGATGCTCAAGGCGGCCGTCGCCGCCGGATATCTGGACGAGCGCACGGCGGTCCTCGAGACACTCACATCGATCCGCCGGGCCGGCGCCGACATCGTCATCACCTACCACGCCAAGGAGGCCGCGCAATGGCTTCAGTAGAGGCATCGCGTCACGGGCCGAAGCTGCGCAGCCGCAAGGACGGCGCCGCGATCGCGCTCGACGAGGTGGACAAGCGTCTGCTCAACCTGATGCAGGGCCAATTTCCGATCGCCCCGCGCCCCTACCAGCATGTCGCCGCCCAGGCGGACATGACCGAAGACGAGGTCATGCTGCGCGTCCAGCGCCTGCTCGACGAGCGCATCATCCGCCAGGTCACGCCGATCTTCGATACCCGCGCACTCGGCTACTCCTCGATGCTCGTCGCCGCCAAGGTGGATCCCGAGCACCCGTGGCGGGCGGCCAACGTCATCAACGCCCACCCCGGCGTCTCGCACAACTACCTGCGCAACCACGAGTTCAACATCTGGTTCACGATCGCCACCGAGCCCGAGTCGAAGCTGGGGCTGGAGGGCACGCTCCAGGCCCTCGCCGAGCTTGCCGGCGCTGAGTCGGTCCGCCAGCTGCCCACCTTGAAGCTGTTCAAGATCCGCATGGACCTGGAGATGGAGGCCGGGACCGATGCGCTGGCCGCGGCTGCCCAGGCGGTCGAGCCGGTCGAGACCGAGGCCCAGCCCTACGACGAGTTTGACCGCGACGTGATCCGGGCGCTCCAGGGCGACATGCCGGTCATCCCGGAGCCCTACGCTCCCGCCGCGGCCCAGCTGGGCGTCCCCCAGCAGCAACTGCTCGACCACCTCGACGGCATGCAGGAGCGCCGGCTGCTGCGCCGCGTGGCCGCGATCCTCTTCCATCGCCGCGCCGGCTTCTCGGCCAACGGGATGGGCGTCTGGAAGGTGCCCGACGAGCGCATCCTCGAGATCGGTAAGCGGATGGCGTCGTTCCGCGGGATCTCGCACTGCTACCAGCGCCCCACGTACGAGGACTGGCCGTACTCGGTGTTCACGATGGCTCACGGCCGCTCGAAGGAGGAATGCGACGCGATCCTCGATTCGATCGCCGATGACACCGGCATCGAGGAGCGTTCGACGCTGTATTCCTCGACCGAGTTCAAGAAGATCCGGCTGCTGTACTTCACCTCGGAGCATCGCGACTGGGAGCGCGAGCACGCGGGCGTGTGAGTGGCGTCGCGCATGACACAACGAAATCGGGGGAGCTCTACCAGCGGGCTCTGAAGGTCCTGCCCGGCGGGGTCAACTCGCCGGTGCGGGCGATGCGTTCGATCGGGCGCGACCCGATCTTCATCTCCGGTGGCGCGGGTCCTCTGATCTGGGACGCCGACGGGCGCAAGTACGTCGACTGGGTCAGCTCCTGGGGGCCGTTGATCCTCGGGCACGCTCATCCGGCAGTCGTCGGGGCGGTCGCCGAGGCGGCGGCCCGCGGAACGAGCTTCGGTGCGCCGACCGAGGGCGAGGTGCAGTTGGCCGAGGAGGTCGTCGCGCGCATGCCGTCGGTCGAGATGCTGCGCATGACCTCGTCGGGCACGGAGGCGACGATGAGCGCCATCCGCCTCGCCCGCGCGGTCACGGGACGCGAGAAGATCCTCAAGTTCGCCGGGGCCTATCACGGCCACGTCGACGGTCTGCTCACGCAGGCGGGATCGGGTCTGGCCACGCAGGGCATCCCGGCCAGCCCGGGCGTGCCGGCAGCCGCGGCGGCGGAGACGGTCATCGTTCCCTGGAATGCCCCGAGCGCTCTGCCGCACTCCGATGACATCGCCGCGATCATCGCCGAGCCCGCCCCGGCCAACATGGGCGTCGTCCCTCCGGATCCGGGCTTCCTGCAGAGACTTCGCGACCTGGCCGACGAGAGCGGGGCGCTGCTCATCTTCGACGAGGTCATCTCCGGCTTCCGGGTGGCCCGGGGCGGTGCCCAGGACCTCTATGGCGTGCTGCCCGATCTCACGATCATGGGCAAGGTGATCGGCGGCGGGCTTCCGGCGGCTGCCTACGGCGGATCCCGCGAGCTGATGGAGCACATCGCACCTGCGGGCGACGTGTACCAGGCGGGCACCCTGTCGGGCAACCCGTTGGCCGTGGCAGCCGCCGTGGCCACCCTCGCCCGCCTCGACGAGGGCGCCTATGCGCGGCTGGCGCAGACGACCGAGGCGCTGGCCGCCGGGATGCGGACCGCTGCCGCCCAGGCAGGCCGGCCCATCCAGGTCCACAGCCTGCCCGGCCTGATGACGGTATTCTTCTCCGGGCGTCCCGTGCACGATTACGCGGCCGCGGCCGCGTGCGACACTGAGGCCTACGGAGCGTGGTGCCGCGGACTGCTGGAGCGGGGGGTCTACCCGCCACCGTCGCAGTTCGAGGCCTGGTTCCCCTCGCTGGCCCACGGAGACGCCGAGCTCGCGCGCACGATCGACGCGGCCGGCGAGGCATTCCAGGCGATCGGCTCGGCATGAGCCTGCCGGCGCTGCGCGAGGCGCTGCGCGCCCACGGCGGCACGGTCGGGACGCTCGTCTCCGCCGAGGCCGACCCCGACGCCGGCGCTGAGGAGCCGGCCGACAGCCCACCCCGGCTGGCCGCCCGCGGGCCGAGGGCGGCCGCCCGCGCCGCCGAGTACGAGCTGCTGCTGGAGATGATCCTCGAGGGCTCGTTGCTGCATTACGGGGCAGCACGGGTGGTGCGCGTCGAGGATCCGGACCTGGCGCTGCTCCTCGGTGACCAGCTGTACGCGCTCGGCCTCTCGCGGCTCGCCGAGCTGGGCGATCTGGAGGCCGTGTCAGAGCTGGCCGACCTGATCTCGCTGCTCGCGCAGGCCCGCGCTGCCGCCAACGCGCCGCTGGCCGAGGCGATCTGGCTAGCCGGCGCGACCGCGATCGGATGGGGCCGCACCCCCCAACACGAGGCCGCCAAGGCGCTGGCCCGCGGGGGAGACCGCGCCGCGGTGGCGGCACTGCTTGAATGCGCTCGGCGCGACCCCGCCAATCCCCAATGAACACGGGGCATGTGACGCCCGTCTCTTTGTTGACTGTACGCTTACGCGGGCGTTCAATACGGCTTAGCCGCACTTAAATTTCTAGGCGCACATGGCAGACAGACACAAAGAAGGAAGCAAATCCA
>DATAUL010000571.1:0-7881 GCA_036268255.1 Solirubrobacteraceae bacterium
TCGCCGGCGTCGTCTCGGGCAGCGTGCTGGTCCGCGTTCCGGGCTCGTCCAGGCTCCAGCCGCTGGGCGCCGGCCAGAACATCCCGATGGGCTCGCTGATCAACGCCACCCACGGCGTCGTCAAGGTGACCGACGCGGTCGACCGCAAGGGGCACACGCAGTCGGCCACGGTGTGGGCCGGGAGCTTCGTCATGACTCAGGCACGTACGGGACGCGGGATGACGACGTTCAAGCTCGCCGGCTCGCTCGGCTGCCCGTCTCCGCGCGGCGTGACGACCGCTGCGGCCAGGTCACGCGCTCCGGTGAAGCTCTGGGGCAAGGACAACCATGGGCGCTATAGCACCCGGGGTCGTAACAGCGTGGCCACGGTTCGCGGGACCGTGTGGGAGACCGTCGACAGCTGCGCCGGCACGCGCACCGTCGTCAAGCGCGGCGTGGTGAGCGTCCGCAATCTGCACCGTCGTAGCTCCGTGCTGGTCCGGGCGGGACACAGCTACCTGGCCAGGCGCTGAGCCGGAGTCACGCGGTGCCCCATCGTTCAAGGCCGACTCCCAAGACCGTAGCGGCGATCCTCGCCGCGCTCGTGGCGGTGGCCGCCGGAGTCGTGCCGTTCGTCCTGAACGCCTGGCCACAGCTGGAGAACAACACGCTGAACACGCGCTTCGGGGTTCGCGGCGCCGTGCACGCGCCCTCCGACGTGGTCGTCGTCGCGATCGACGATCGGACGTTCTCCGACCTGGGGCTGCAGTGGCCGTTTCCCCGCAATCTGCACGCCGAGGTGATCGACCGCCTGCGCGCCGACGGAGCCCGGGCGATCGCCTACGACATCCAGTTCACGGAGCCCAGCAACTCCGCCCGCAACGACCTCAAGCTCTACGACGCCGTCGCCCGCGCCCGGAACGTGGTGCTCGCGACCACGGTGGTCGACGCCGCCGGCAAGGCCAACGTGTTCGGCGGCGCCGCCAACGTGCGCGCCGCCCACGCCGTCGTCGGCACGGCCAACCTGCCTGCCGATGCCGGCGGCGTCATCCGCCGGTACGCGCGCACGATGCTCGGCCTGCCCAGCTTTGCCGTGGCCGCCGCCCGGATGGCCGGGCACCCGATCCCACGCGGCCGCTTCCATGACGGCACCGCGCTCATCGACTTCCAGGGTCCGCCCGGCACGATCCGCACCGTCTCCTTCTCCGACGTCCTGCGCGGGCGGGTGAGCCCGAGCGTGTTCGCGGGCAAGATCGTGGTTGTCGGCGCCACCTCGGCGACGCTGCAGGACGTCCACGCCACGTCCACCACCGCGGCGGCCCCGATGGCCGGCGCCGAGGTGCAGGCCAACGCGATCTGGACGGCCCTGCATGACAATCCGCTCCAGCCCTCGGACGAGTGGCTGACGCTGGTGGCGATCATGCTCTGCGCACTGGCCGCGCCGCTGGCGGGGCTGCGCTTCCGGGTGCTCGTCTCGACGCTGGTCGGCTTTGCCGTCGGCGGGCTGTATCTGGTGGTCAGCCAGCTGGCGTTCGATTCCGGGACGGCAATGGTCGTGAGCTACCCGGTGGTCGCCGGGGCCGTCGGGATCGTGGCGATGCTGGTCGCGCGCTACGGGGCGGCGGTCGCGGAGCGCAACGCGTTCCTGCGGCGCCTCCAGGCCAGCCAACTGGAGCTGATCCAGCGCCTCGCCCAGGCGATCGACTCGCGGGACGCGGAGACCGGTGAGCACACCTACCGGATCGCAGTGCTCTGCCGGCGGCTGGCGCTCGAGCTCGGCTGGAAGCCCGCGGCGGCGGAGAGCCTCATGCACGCGAGCGTCGCCCACGACGTTGGCAAGATCGGGATCAGCGACAGCGTCCTGCTCAAGGCGGGCCCGCTCGACAGCGACGAGTGGGAGACGATGAAGGCACACACCGAGATCGGCGCCCGCCTGCTGACCGGCTCGGACAACCCGCTGCTGCAGATGGCCGAGACGATCGCGCGCACCCACCACGAGTGGTGGGACGGTCACGGCTATCCCCGGGGGCTGCGTGGCGAGGAGATCCCCATCGAAGGGCGGATGTGCGCGGTCGTAGACGTGTACGACGCGCTGCTGTCCAAGCGCTCCTATAAGGATGCGTGGCGCGTCGACGACGTGCTCGCCGAGCTCGAGCGCGGGTCCGGGACGCAGTTTGACCCGGCGGTGGTCTCGGCCTTCCTCCGCCTCGCACCGAAGCTCGACGCCGAGCTGCACGCGTCCTTCGTGAGGGAGAAGGCGTCCGCGAGGTTGGAGCCGATGCCGGCCTGAGCACCACACGATCCTGGGAGACTTTCTCGTCCTGGGAGCGAGGAACTTCCAGTCACGGCACTCTAGGCTCAGCTGACGACCACCGAATCAGCAAGCAAAGGACCGTCATGGAATACCGTCAACTGGGGACCTCTGGACTGCAGATATCGGCGCTCACCCTGGGGACGATGACGTTCGGCGGCCTGGGCAACTTCGCCAAGGTGGGCGACACCGACGTGGCGGGCGCCAAGCGCCAGATCGACATGTGCCTGGACGCCGGCGTCAACATCATCGACACCGCCGACGTGTACTCAACCGGAGGTTCCGAGGAGATCGTCGGCGAGGCGCTCGTCGGCAAGCGCGACGACGTGCTCGTCGCCACCAAGGTGCGGATGCGTATGGGCGACGGGCCGAACATGGAGGGCCTCTCGCGCCACCACGTGATCTCCGGGTGCGAGGCCAGCCTGCGGCGGCTGCGGACCGACCACATCGACCTCTACCAGGTCCATGAGTGGGACGGCCTGACGCCCCTGGAGGAGACGCTGGGCGCGCTGCAGTACCTGGTCGACACCGGCAAGGTGCGCTACGTCGGCGTCTCCAACTACGCCGGCTGGCAGCTGATGAAGGCGCTGGGGATCGCCGAGCGCGATCGCCTCCCGCGGTTCGTCTCACAGCAGATCTATTACTCGCTGCAGGAGCGCTC
Organism: Solirubrobacteraceae bacterium; assembly: GCA_036268255.1. Classification (GTDB taxonomy): domain Bacteria; phylum Actinomycetota; class Thermoleophilia; order Solirubrobacterales; family Solirubrobacteraceae; genus Palsa-465. The sequence continues at coordinate 2,952 of DATAUL010000571.1, forward strand.
GGCCGAGTACGAGCTGCTCCCGCTGGCCACCGATCAGGGGCTGGGCACGCTCGTGTGGAGCCCGCTCGCGGGCGGCCTGCTCAGCGGCAAGTACCGCCGCGGCCACGACGCTCCGGCGGGCACCCGCCAGCTCGCCGGGTGGGACGAGCCGCCCGTCTACGACGAGGACAAGCTCTACGACACGATCGAGGCGCTCGTCGGCGTCGCCGAGGCGCGCGGCGTCTCCGCCGCCCAGGTGGCGCTGGCGTGGCTGCTGACGCGGCCGACGATCAGCTCGGTGATCGTCGGCGCGCGGACCGACGAGCAACTGGCCGACAACCTCGAGGCCGCCGAGCTGACGCTGTCAGACGAGGAACTGGCCAAGCTCGACGAGGTCAGCCGGCCGCTGCTGCTGTATCCCTACTGGCATCAGCGCAAGACCGCTTCCGCTCGGCTGAGCGCGGCCGACCTGACGCTGCTTGAGCCCTATCTGGACTGACAGTCGTGATCGCCGGGGTGGGGAGTGTGGGGGATCAGCCTTCCCGGCATTCCCTCTCCCAGTCACTTCAATGACGACCAGGGCGCTTCGCCGGACATGTCGATCACCTCGTAACCGCCCTCGCCGGCGGTCGGGCTGAGGATCACGCTCAACTTCGCCGGGGCGTCGCCCACCGTGAAGGAGGCGTGCACGATGTCTGCGGGTATGTGGACGGCCTCGCCCGGCGCGAGCTCGCGCTTCTCCTGCTCGAGCCACTGCTCGATGCGCCCCTCGCGCACCCAGATGATCTCCTCCTGATCAGGGTGGCGGTGAAAGGCATGCCCGCCGCCGGGCTGGATCGTCACGTCCATCACGCACAGGGCGCGCGAGCCGGTCAGCTCCGGGCGGCTGATCCATCCCGTGTCGCCCCAGTCGGCGGTGTCGTGCTTGATGTCGTCCGTGGTGATGAATCGGCCGCTCATCGTCCCTCCTTGTGTTCCGTTTGTGAAGTTGGCGGACACCGAGAGGTGCCAGGGGTGCCTCGAATGTGCGTGAGCTTCGCAAACGGGGCACTAAATCGAGATTGCCTTGAAGCGCTTCATGTTCTCCGTCATCGCCACCTCGGTGGGCAACCGCTCCATGCTGGAGGCGCCGAAGAAGCCGACCACGCCGTGGGTCTCGGCGATGACACGCTGGGCGTCGCCGGGCTCGGCGATCGGTCCGCCGTGGCAGAGGCAGAGGATCCCCGGCGATTCGGCCGCGGCGGCGTCGCGCAGGGCCTGCACCTGCTCGATCGCCGCTTCCAGCGACATCCCGGTGCGGGCGCCGATCGACCCTCCGGTGGTCAGGCCCATGTGCGGGACGAGCACGTCGGCTCCGGCCGCTGCCATCGCGCGGGCCTCCTGCACGGTGAAGACATAAGGGGCCGTGAGGAGATCCATCTCGCGGGCGAGGCGGACCATCTCCACCTCCAGCTCGTAGCCCATCCCGGTCTCCTCCAGCCCGACACGGAAGCTGCCGTCGATGAGACCGACGGTGGGGAAGTTCTGGACGCCGCTGAAGCCCGCGCCCCGGACGTCGTTGAGGAAGCGAGCCATCGAGCGGAACGGATCGGTCCCGCAGACGCCGGCGAGCACCGGCACCTCGCGCACCACGGGCAATACCTCGCGGGCCATGTCCATGACGATGGCATTGGCGTCGCCGTACGGCATCAGCCCGGCCAGCGAGCCGCGTCCCGCCATCCGGTAGCGGCCCGAGTTGTAGATGATGATCAGGTCGGCGCCGCCGGCCTCGGCGAGCTTGGCCGACAGTCCCGTACCCGCTCCGGCGCCGATCACCGGGCTGTGCGCGCTCACCTGCGCGCGCAGCCGCTCCAGTGCGTCGCGCCGCGTCATCCTGCCGCTGCGATCAGCTCGTGCAGGCGGTCGGCCATGGCGCGCGCGAAACGCGGATCGTTGATGTCCTCCGCGCGCTCGTGCACCTCGACGCGCTCGGGGTCGACGGCCTCGCGCAGCGCGCCGAACAGCGCCTCGTCGGCGTCGCGGTCGTGGAACGGCTGCCCCGCGACGTCGATCGCCGAGACCCCGCCGAGCGGGATGAAGAGCACGGTGGGCGAGCCGGCGGCGTTGAGCTTGGCGGCGATCGTGCGGCCCAGCTCGGCGTTCTCCTCCGAGGTGGTGCGCATCAGCGTCACGGTGGGATTGTGGACGTGCAGGGTCCGCGGCTCAAAGCGCTCCGGCACGGTCTCGCGCGGTCCGAAGTTCACCATGTCGAGTGCGCCCAGCGAGACGACCTGGGGGATGCCGCACTCACCCACCGCCTCAAGCCGGTCTGGGCCCGCGGACAGCACGCCGCCGACCAACTCGTCGGCGAGCTCGGTGGTGGTGGCATCGAGCACACCGTCGAAGTAGCCGGCCCGCGCCAGCGTCTCCATCGAGCGCCCGCCCGTGCCGGTGGCGTGAAAGACGATCACCTCGTAGCCGAGCTCCTCCAGCCGATCCCGCGCGTGCGTCACACACGTGGTGGTGACCCCGAACATGGTCGCGGCGACCAGCGGCCGCTCACCGCCGCTCTGCGGCGCCGGCGCGCTGGCCATTCCGGCGATCGCCCCCGCCGCATTGGCGAGGATCCGGGCTGAGATCTGGTTGATCCCGGCGATGTCGACCACCGAGTACATCATCGTCACGTCGGTGTCGCCCACGTAGGGCCGCGTGTCACCGGCGGCCAGCGTCGAGACGATCAGCTTGGGCACCCCGACCGGCAGCCCTCGCATCGCGGCCGCTGCCACCGAGGCGTTACCCGAGCCACCGATGCTGACCACGCCCTGCAGTTGTCCATCCCCGTACAGCCGGGCGAGCACCGCGGCGGCGCCCCGGCCCATGACGGTCATCGCCTCGCCGCGGTCGGCCGCGCGCACCAGCTCGGCATGCTCGGCGCCGCCGGCGCGGGCCACGTCCTCCCGGGAGATGTCGGCCGGCACCTGGGGCTGGCCGAGCACGCCGGTGTCGATCATCACCGCCGCCGCTCCGGTGGCCTCAATCCGTTCACGCAGGTAGGCGTACTCGTGGCCCTTGGTGTCGAGCGTGCCGAGGAGCACGATCGTGGGGCGCTCGGGCACTAACCGTGCTCCACGCCGAGGAAGCGGCGTTGTGCCTCGGGATCCTTGATCAGCTCCGCCGAGGTCGTCTCGGTGAAGATCCGCCCGGCCACCATGACGAGCTGGCGCTCGGCCAGCGCGGTCGCGACCGCCAGGTTCTGCTCGACGACGAGGATCGCCAGGCCCTCGCCGGAAAGGGAACGGAAGACCTCGATGAGGCTCTCGATGATCGCGGGCGCCAGGCCCTCGGAGGGCTCGTCCATGATCAGCAGCGTCGGGTTGGTCAACAGCGCGCGTCCGATCGCGAGCATCTGCTGCTCGCCGCCGGAGAGCTGCGCGCCGCCGTTGCTGCGCCGCTGGGCGAGCCGCGGGAAGAGCTCGTAGATCGCGTCCGGCGTCCAGCGGTGATCCCCCCGACCGGGAGCGATCATCCGCAGGTGCTCGTCGACGGTGAGTGACTCAAATAGGCGGCGCCCTTGGGGGACGTAGCCGATGCCGGCCGCCGCGATCTTGTACGAGGGCTTGCCCGCGAGCTCCTGGCCGGCGAAGCGGATCGAACCCCGGACAGCCGGCGGGCGGATGTTCATGATCGCGTTGCACAACGTGCTCTTGCCCATGCCGTTGCGCCCGATGAGCGACACAGGCTCGTGGCCGATCTGAAAGGAGATGTCCTGCAGCGCGTGGGCGCTGCCGTAATACGCGTTGAGGCCGGAGATCTCGAGCAGCGGCGCCCCGCCAGTACCGTTGGCTTTGCCGTCTGGAGCAGTATCGGTGTCGGTCATCCGGCCGTCTCGATGCCCTCGTCGGTGACCCGGCCGCCCAGGTAGAGCTCGTGCACGAGCTGGTTTGAGCGGATCTCGTCGGGTGTCCCCTCCACGATCTTGCGGCCGTCGTGCATCATCGTCACGCGCTGGGCAACGCGCAGCGCCACGTCCATGTCATGCTCGATCAGCATCAGCGTGATGCTGGGGTCGAGCCCCAACAGCAGATCGGTGAGGGCCATGCGCTCGCCGCGCGAGAGGCCGGAGGCCGGCTCGTCGAGCAACATCAGCTTGGGCTCGGACGCGCGCGCCATGCCGACCTCGAGCTGGCGCTGCTCGCCGTGCGAGAGCGAGCCGACGAGGGTTTCCACGCGGCTCTGGAGACCGACCGCTCCGGCCAGCTCGCGGGCGCGCTCGCGCACATCGCGATCACGGGCGCTGCGGCGCATGCGGAAGTGGCCGCTGCGCGTTCCCAGCACGGCCAGGAAGAGGTTGTCCTCGACGCTCAGGCCACCGAACAATCGCGACTTCTGGTATGTGCGGCCGATCCCGCGCTTCGTGCGGCCGGCCGCCGATACGACGGCCAGATCCGCGCCGAGGAAGGCGATCGACCCCGAGGTGAGGGGGATGTCGCCGGAGATCAGGTTGAACAGCGTCGTCTTGCCCGCCCCGTTGGGACCGAGGATCGCCCGGCGCTCGCCGGAAGCGACGTCGAGGTCGACGTCGCTCACGGCGGCCAGGCCGCCGAACCGCCGGCCGACCCCCCTCAGGCGGAGGATCGGCTCGGCGGTGTTGGAAACGGCGGCTTGCATCGTGTGTGACCTGCGCTCTCTTTAGCCCAGTGTCTTCACGGACTGCTCGTGGCCCTGCCACGGCAGGCTGCGCTTCACGCACCCGGGCGAGGTCCGGCCCGGAGCCGGGGTCGAGCTGCTGAACGTCCCGCCGAACGACTGGTTGACGTTCGGGATCGCCGCCACCGTCTTCACGGCCAGCTTGCCGTCCTTGAGGTACAGCTGCTGGTTGAAGTTGGTGAAGATCGCCTGGCGGTTCTGGTCGAGCTTGATCGTGCCGTAGGGCGCGGGCAGGACGACCTTTGCGGTCGCCGCCTGAAGCGCC
>DATAUL010000572.1:0-15402 GCA_036268255.1 Solirubrobacteraceae bacterium
GGCCTCGAAGTGGTGGCAGTTGCCGATCGCGTGACGGGCGAGGGCAGCCCTGACGTTGGCCACGCGCGGCTTGGCCCGACCGGGCAGGATCACCATCGCCAGAAGGAAACCGAGGGCGAAGATTCCGACCGCCCACCAGAACGCCGTGGTGTCGCCGTGGACCGCCGCGGCGTTCGCCAGATTGGTGCTATGCAGGTGATTGACCGTGTAGCTGGTGACGGCGCTGGCGAAGATCGTGCTCAGCAGCGAGGTGCCGACCGAGCCGCCGACCTGCTGGGAGGTGTTGACCATTGCGGAGGCGACCCCCGCCTCGCGTCCCGCCACGCCCAGAGTCGCCGTTGAGAAGGCCGGCGCAAAGATGCATCCCATCCCGACGCCCAGGAGGAGCAGACCGGGAAGGACATCGGTGGCGTAGCTCGAGCCCGGCGTCAGGCGCGTGAACAGAAACATCGCGATCGCCCCGAGCGTCGTGCCAGCGAGCACCAGCGGCTTGACCCCGGTGTGCTGAATCACGCGGGTCTGCACGGTGGTCGAGGTGACCACCAGAATGCCGGTCAGAGGGAGGAACGCCAGTCCGGTGGTGAGCGGCGAAAGACCGAGCTGCTGCTGCAGGAAGTAGGTGAGGAACAGAAAAACGGCAAACACGCCGGCGCCGGCCAGCGCGATCGTGCTGTACGCGCCTCCGCGACCCCGGTCCCAGATGATGTGCAAGGGCAGCAAGGGATGCTCGGCTCGGCGCTCGATCAGCACGAAAACCGTCAGGAGCACCGGGCTGGCGACGAGCGCCACGATCGTGGCCGTGGCCGTCCAGGAATGGGTCTCGGCGTTGGAGAAGCCGTAGACCAGCGCGAATAGGCCCAGCGCTGAGGTGAGAACCCCGGGTATGTCGATCGGGTCGCGCTCCGGAGCACCGTGATTGACCAGCAGGCGGAACGCCACGATCGTCGTAGGCACGGCGATCAAAAGGTTGACGTACAGGCACCAGCGCCAGGACAAGGCTTGGGTGAGCGCGCCGCCGAGAATCAGTCCGAGCGAGGCGCCACCGCCGGCGATCGCGCCGAAGATCCCGAACGCTGTCGCCCGGTCAGGAGATCCCTCGAACGTCACCGTCAGCAATCCCAGCGCTGAGGGTGCAAGCAGTGCGCCGAATGCCCCCTGGAGCGCTCGGGCGGCTACGAGCACGCCGAAGGACTGGGCAAGGCCGCCGATCGCCGAGGCGATCGAGAACCCGATCAGGCCGGTGACGAGGGTCCACTTGCGCCCGAACAGATCACCGAGCTTGCCACCCAGCAGCAGGAGGCTGCCGAACGCCAGCGCGTAGGCGGTGACGATCCACTGCCGGCTCTCGGTGGAGAAATGCAGCGCCTTCTGGGCCGAGGGGATCGCGATGGTCACGATCGTCGCGTCCAGCACCACCATCAGCTGCGCGACGCTGAGCAGCGCCAGGACCGCCCATCGATTCGGTTCGCCATCCGTCGAGGCCACCGACATCAGATGGGTCGCATTTCGATCGGTGCCGGGCCATCGACCTCAGCCATCCCGCCACGGTAACACCGCAAACCCTGCAACTAATAAGTTAGATCGGTGATCCTCGCGATCCTGACCGCTGCGAACTCACTTCCGGTGTGGCATCAGCCGGTGTGGTTCTCGAGCCAGCGCCAGAACGCGCGAGCGGTGGCGCTGGGTGCCGGTCGGCGACGGCGGATTGCGCGCAGCTCGCGGTGAAGGTCGAGTCCGCGTACGGGCAGGCCGACCAGCGTTCCGGCGCGCTCCTCGACCTCGATGGTCAACCGCGAAATGAGCGTGAATCCGCCGCCGGCAAGCGCGCGCTTCAGGCTCTGGGCGCTGGCCGCCTGAAGTGCTGGGATCAGCTCGACGCCAGCGCGCGCGAGGGCGGAAGTCGCTACCGCACGCGTGCCCGAGGCCGCCTCGCGCGTCAGATACGAGTCCGTCACGAGGTCACCGACCGTGACGGAACGCCGACGAGCCCACGGATGGTCTGCGGCAACCACGACGGCGATCTCATCATGGGCGACAGCGAGGGTCTGAAGGCCCGCGGGAGAGTCCGGACCCTCGATGAATCCGATCTCGCTGCGGTTCTCCCGGATCGCGTCGATCACCCCCTGGGAGTTGACGATCTCAAGCTGCGGATGAACCTCGGGGCGCTCGCGGCGAAAGTCGGCCAGCCAACCCGGGAGGAGAAACTCTCCGATCGTGAGGCTGGCGCTCAACCGCAGATCCATGCTCCCCGCGGCCCGGGAGAGCTCGACCAGCTGTGCGACGCTGTCGAGTGCTTCGAGCGCCCGCTTGGCCGCCGGATAGACGGTCCGGCCCAGCTCGGTCGGGCGCACCCCGAACCGTCCGCGCTCGAACAGCCGGCCCCCGACGCGCCGCTCGAGCATCTGAATCCGCTTTGTCACGGCCGACTGGGTCAGCTGCAACGCATCGCCGGCGCCGTGCACGCTTCCCGCCTCGACCGCAGCCACGAACGCGGCCAGCTCAGCACCGGCCAGCGGGTTCGCAACCGACACCATGGATGTGGACACCTGCGGCAAACCTAGCATTCCAAGCCGGAATCGAAGACGGCCTGATCGGAGTGGTTCCCGGCAGCGGCAATAGCCAGCATCGGCCGCATGCACAACACCACGATCATCACCCACCCTCCCCTCGGGCCGTCCGCCGTCCGGCCGGCGAAAGCACACACGCGGGTTCGCTCCCGGCGGCTGCTCAGTGCCCTCGAGCACCCAGGCGATGTCTTTCGCGATCTCGGGCCTAACTGGTACGCGTCGATCATGGGTACCGGCATCCTCGCCAATGCCGCGATCCTGCTGCCCACCCACGCACCCGTACTGCATTCGTTCGCGCTCGGTGTGTGGGTGCTCGCCGCCACGCTGCTCGTCGCGCTGACACTCGCCACCGCCGTGCATTGGCTTCGGTACCCAAAGATCGCCCGCGGCCATCACCGCGACCCGGCGATGGCACCGTTCTACGGCGCCCCACCGATGGCGGTGCTGACCGTCGGCGCCGGCGCGCTCCTGGTCGGCCGAGACCTGATCGGGCTCCCCGCTGCGATCACCCTCGATGAGATCCTGTGGACGCTGGGAACCGTCACCGGCCTGGCCAGCACGATCGTGATTCCCTACCTGATGTTCACCCGCCTCGAGCTCGCGCGCGAAAACACACTGGCCACGTGGCTGATGCCGATCGTGCCCCCGATGGTCTCTGCCGCGACCGGAGCCGGGCTGATCGCGCACCTGCCCGCCGGCCAGGACCGCTTGGCCATGCTGCTCTGCTGCTACGCCATGTTCGGGATCAGCCTGCTCGCGTCGCTGGTCACGATCACGCTGCTGTGGGGTCGGCTTGCCTACGACGGAGTCGGCCCCGCCCGCACCGTCCCGACCCTGTGGATCGTCCTCGGGCCGCTCGGACAATCGATCACGGCGGTCAGCCTGCTGGCAAACGTCGCACCATCAGTGATTTCCCAGCCCTACGCCGGCGCGATGCAGGCCATCGCCGTCCTCTACGGGATTCCGGTGTGGGGGTTCGCCATCATCTGGCTGCTCCTCGCCGCCACCATCACGCTACGCACCGCCCGGCACCACCTCCCGTTCTCACTCACCTGGTGGAGCTTCACCTTCCCCGTCGGCACCCTCGTCACAGGCACATCAGAGCTCGCGCTGCACACACACGCCAACTTCCTCACCGGGGCCAGCATTGCCCTTTACGCCCTGCTGACCGGCGCCTGGCTCACCGCCGCCACAGCCACCGCGAGCGGATCACTCAACGGCCGGCTGTTCCTGCCCACCCCAACCCCGGAGCTCCACCCCGCCCCTGCGACGAGCTGATCGTCCCCTGTCCTTGAGGCCGTGGATTCGTCAGCTGGTCCGGCAACAGGGGGCCTGGTGTCCGCGCTCTTGCACGTCCCGGCCTCAATGCAGCTCCAGCGAGCTCGTGCGACGATGCCGGTCGTGCCGATCGCGCTGATGCTCGCGACCCTGACCGACCGCCGCGACTTCGGCGAGGACTGGCTGCTCGAGCGTAAGTTCGATGGTGAGCGCTGCGTCGCGCGCAAAGATGGCGACGAGGTGCGGCTCGAGTCGCGCACTGCCAAGGACCTCACCGGCACCTACCCCGAGGTCCGGAGCGCTCTGGCAAGACAGCGACATCGCGACCTCGCGCTCGACGGCGAGGTCGTCGCGTTCGACGGGGAGCAGACGTCGTTCAGCCGGCTCCAGCAACGACTGGGGGTCACGAGCCCCTCTGCGGAGCGCGTGGCCGCGAACCCGGTCGTGTACTGCGTGTTTGACCTGCTTGAGCTCGACGGAGACGATCTCAGGGATCTGCCCCTGCTCGAGCGCCGCGCGAGGTTGACGGATGCAATCCGCCCGAGCGCGGCGTTGCAGCTCAGCGAAGCATGGCGCGACGACTCGCAGACGCGATTCGCGCAGGCGTGCCGGGCGGGTTGGGAAGGCCTGATCGCCAAGCGCGCGGCTGCGCCGTACGTCCCTGGCCGCTCGAGGGACTGGCTGAAGCTCAAGTGCGTCTGGGAGCAGGAGTTCGTGATCGGCGGATACACAGATCCCTCCGGCAGCCGGACCGACTTCGGCGCGTTGCTCGTTGGGTACTACGAGGACGGCAGGCTCAGATATGCGGGCAAGGTCGGCACCGGGTACACGGCGGCGACACTCGGCGAGCTCGGCTCCCGGCTGCGCGAGCTTCAGACGCCCGAGTCGCCGTTCGCCGATGCCCGCCCGATCCCCAAGGGGACGCACTGGACTCGCCCCGGGCTGGTGGCCCAAATCGGGTTCGCCGAGTGGACGAACGACGGTCGCCTGCGTCAGCCGCGCTTCCTCGGCCTGCGCGACGACAAGGCCCCGATCGACGTCGTCCGGGAACGACCCCGGTGAGATCTTCAAGCTGATCGAGTTCGATCGCCCTACTCGAGGACGAGGACGTCTCGGACGAGGTCGCCGCTATCTTGCGCGATGACGGGGTCACGGCTCTGACCTCGTCGACGCCGGTCCGGGTTGAGCAGGCGGATGGCGGCCGCGTGCGGCTGACCGTTCATTCGGAGGACGGTGAGCGACAGGTCGAAGGCTCGCACCTGCTGTCGGCTATCGGCGCATCCCCAATACGGAGGCGCTCATTCCCGAGGCGGCCCCCGGCGTTCACTCACCTTTCCTACGACGATCACCGCATCCTGTACGCCAACCTCGTCAAACACGGAAAGGCGAGCACGCGGCACCGGATCGTCCCCTACACGATGTTCATCGACCCGCAGCTTGGTCGCGTCGGCATGACCGAGCGCGAGGCCAGGGCGCAAGGACGCGCGATTCGGGCCAGGTCGCCATGCTGGGCAAGCTCACTTACACCGCCATGGCCAACGCGATCTTCACGCACCCGCTCCTGGCGGAAGGCCTCAACGCTCTCTTCGAGACGTTCGACGCCTAAGCCTCGGAGCGTGTTCAGAGGCCACCGTCGAGCAGGCAGGGCCCGCATCCTTCGCCGGTCCGGGCGCGGTTAAGCTTGTCGCGTGATCGTAAGATGGGCCAATCCGCGGGTAGGGGGCGACGTAACCCGTGGCTGACGAGGAGGAGCGCGATCGGCGGCGGGCGTTCGTCCACCGGCACCGCACCGCGATCTTCGGGTACACCCGCAAGCACGACGGGCCGTCGATGTCGGTCATCTACTACGTGATGGACGGCAAAGACGAGATCCTGGTCTCCACGATGCAGGAGCGCAGCAAAGCCAAGACAGTCGTGGCAAGCCCGAAGGTGTCACTGTGCATTTTGGACGAGCAGTGGCCTTTGACGTACCTCCAGATCTATTGCACCGCACAGGTCGATCCTGATCTGGGGCGGGCGACGGACTTGATGATGCGCATTTCGGCCGTGATGGCCGGCAAGGAGATGCCGGAGTCGGCTCGAGTCGACGTGGAGGAGATGTGTCGACGCGAGCGGCGGGTTGTCCTTCGGCTCTCGCCCTACGCCACCTTTCAGACGCCGCCGCGCCACGTTCATGAGGCGGAGGATCTCAAGGGGCTGACGCACTGGACCAGCTCCAGCATGCCGTGGTAGCGGATTCGCGGCGGCTTGGTGCTTGAGCCCTAGACCGGGTCGTCCGCGTCCCGCGGGGTCTGTGGTCACAGCTGTTGGCCACGGGGTGCACAGCCAACCCACAGGTTCGGCTGTCACGCTATCGCCGTGAGGCCGACAGGAGCGAGTACGACCGAGGATCCCACCCGGGTGCTGGTGGTCGATGACGAGCTCAACATCACCGAGCTCGTGTCGCTCGGCCTGCGCTACGAGGGTTTTGATGTGAGCAGCGCGCATGACGGTCGAGGCGCGCTGCGAGCCGTTCGCGAGTTCGGGCCCGAGCTGGTGATTCTCGATGTGACGATGCCGGACATCGACGGCCTCGAGGTGGTGCGGCGGATGCGGGCGGAGAACATCTGGACGCCGGTGATGTTCCTTACCGCGCGTGACGCCACCGAGGACAAGGTCGCGGGCCTGACCGTCGGCGGTGATGACTACCTCACAAAGCCGTTCAGCCTGGACGAGTTGATCGCGCGGGTTCGGGCGATGGTCCGTCGCAACAATCTCGCGGCACGCGAGGCGTCGTCGGGAGTGCTGCAGTACGCCGACCTGGTGCTCGACGAGGACCGGCTGGAGGTGAGGCGCGGCGCACGGCCGATCTCGCTGACCCCGACCGAGTTCCGGCTTTTGCGGTTCTTGATGCTGAACGCGGGGCGAGTGGTGTCCAAGACACAGATTCTCGATCACGTCTGGGAGTACGACTTCGGTGGCGACGGCAACGTGGTTGAGACGTTCATCAGCTACCTGCGTAAGAAGATCGACGCGGACGAGCCGCCGTTGATCCAGACGGTGCGAGGGTTCGGGTATACGCTCCGCTCCACGCGGGGCTGATGTCACTCCGCGGCCGGTTGTTGTCAGGCGTGCTGGCGATGACCGCCATCGGCCTTGTCGCCGCCGGTGGCGGGACGTACCTGGCGCTGCGCTCGTTCCTGCTTGATCGCGTCGACCAGCAGCTGATGGCGACCCGGGCGGCGGTCGGTCGTGGTCTGCGCCAGTCGCATACCAGCACGATCGACACGACGACCCTGAACCGGGTCGCCCCGCCGATCGCGTTCGTCGAGGTTCGTGGGGCCGGCGGGCGAGTTATCGCCTTGCATGTTCCGAGCTCGCTGAGCGGATCCAGTCCAGCGCCGCGCCTACCTGCTGTGCTGCATCCACCGTCGGCGCCGCGGGGGGGCGTGCCGTCGCGCGAGCCGGCGCTGCAGTTCGACGTGCCGGCGGTGAGCGGAGCGAGCCGCTACCGCGTTCTCGTCGGCTCGCTGCCCGCGTCTGCCGGCGTGCTGGTCGTTGCCGTGTCGCTCGATGATGTCAACGCGACCCTGCGGCGCCTCCTCCGCGTGGAGTTGCTCATCGCGGCCGGGCTGCTGGCCGCACTTGCCGTGGCAGCGTTCTGGTTGTTGCGCACAGGGCTGCGACCACTCGAGCGGATCTCCGAGGTCGCCGGCACAATCGCTCAGGGTGATCTGGACGTGCGGCTCGCGCCGGCGGCGGGGCGCAGCGAGATCGGCCGGCTCGGCCTGGCCCTCAACGGAATGCTCGAGCGTCTGGAGGACGCGTTCGCCCGCCGGGATCGCTCCGAGGCGCAGCTGCGACGATTTGTCTCGAGTGCGTCGCACGAGCTGCGCACGCCGCTGACGTCGATCCGTGGCTACGCAGCACTGTTGCGCCGGGGGGCAGCAGACAGCCCCGAGGATCTGGAGAAGTCGATCTCACGGATCGAATCAGAGGCGACGCGGATGGCGGGGCTGATCGACGATCTGCTGCAACTCGCCCGCCTGGATGAGCAGCGGCCGGTTGCGCGAACCCGTATAGATCTGGCAATGCTCGCTGATGAGGCGGCCGACGATGCGCGGGTGCGGGACCCGGGGCGGTCGATCACCGTCGACGCCGACGGTCCGGTGGTGGTGATCGGCGATGAGCCTCGGCTGCGGCAGATCGTCGCCAACCTGCTCGAGAATGCGCGGGTACACACGCCGATCGAGGCGCCGGTCCGGATCGAGGTCGGCGTTCACGATCAGATGGCCGTCCTGACGGTGATCGACAGCGGCCCCGGCATCGACCCCGACCAGGCACCGCACGTGTTTGAGCGCTTCTATCGCGGCACGCCGCCGGGGAGCGCCGACGCGGCCCCCCGCACCGCCGGAAGCGGCCTGGGGTTGGCGATCGTCGAAGCGATCGCCGAAGCCCACGGTGGCGCCGCGACAGTCACGTCGCGGCCCGGCGAGGGCTCGCGCTTCGAGATCACGCTCCCGCTCGGCTGATGTGTGTGCTCGACCACCGCGAGAGAAACGGGGTCAGCGCAGCCGAAGGGCTGGCCGAGAAGCCCCGGCCAGCCCGGAGCAGCGCCGTCGCGGCGCCGTTTTCAGTTGGCGCCGACCACCTTGAAGTTGCTGGTGACGAAGATGTGATGGGGCCAGTTGACCCCGATGTTGTGAACTTCGTACTCGCCGTTGCTCAGGCGCACAACCCGGTCGACGATGCCGCCGGCGTAGGACGTCAACGCGGCTTTGGTCGCCTTGGTCGCGGTGGTTCCACTGACGATCGTCCCCGAGCCCTCCTTGTAGCTGCTGGGGACCCGGCCGACGGTCTTCGAGGCGCTCTGCGAACCCTTCTTGAACGAGATCACGCTCGCCGACGCCTTCGACAGATTGATCGCGGGTTGCACGATGACTTGAGATGCGGTGATCGTCGTACCGTTGACCTTGCCGAGCACGAGCACGGTCTTGCCCTTGTTCACTGCGCTCGCTGCGGACCTGCTCGTGCCCTTGTCAAAGACGGTTGAGGAAGTCTCCTTGACGGTGACCTTCTCACCTTTAGGCGTCGACACGGTGAAGCTCGACGCAGACACGCCCGTGACCTTCCCGACCGATCCGCCCGCAGCGTTCGTCGACCGGGCGTTGGACCCCCCGCCCGACCCAGCGTGGCCGGCGAAACCGGACGAGCCGCTGGTCTGCGTCACGGCGGTGGAGGGGGTCGTGGCAGCCGCCGAGCTGGCTGTGCCACCGCACGCCGCGAGCCCAAGCCCCAGCGCGGGAACCGACAGCGCGGCCGCGACTCCCAGGACGCGCCTGCTCACGGATCGTCGCCATACCCGGGCGCGGTCTGGTTGGCGCTGAGACACTCCACCTGACTCCTGGCTGATCGTGTCGCTGTGACTCTTCATTTCTGCTGCGCTCCAATCTGATGGCTGGCGAATCTGAGGCGCGAGTCGCACCGCGAGCGGACGGTCGCTCTCGGACCTCGTCCCTCACTTTCACCACCGTTGCTGGCGGGCAGCTGAACACCAGCTGTGCATCGCCTGTGCGCTCCCGGGCAGGAGCCTCAATTACCCGCCAACGCGGTCGCGGCGGCGAGTGGCTCGGTCCGGTCGAGCTCTTCAGCGAGCTCCTGGAGGTGCTGCCGGATTCCCGCAAACGCCTGCTCGCCGAGGGGCAGCCGTAGAGGCGGCTTGTCCTCTTGCACGGCGCGGATGATCGCCCGCGCCGCGAGGGCTGGGTCATTGGGTTGATTTCCGTCGAGCTCTCCGAGCAGCTCGCGAACCCGTCCGACGCTCTCGGAGTAGTCCTCGATTGGATTGGCACGAGCAAGCGATGGGCCGGCGAACTCGGTCCGCACCGGACCGGGTTCGACGATCGTCACCTTGATCCCGAGATGACCGGCTTCTTGGGCCAGTGACTGGGAGATCGCTTCGACGGCCGCCTTCGTGCCTGCGTAGGCGCTCTCGCCGGGGTTGGGGGCGACTCCGCTGAGCGACGAGATCTGGACGATGTGGCCGGACCGTTGCCCGCGCATCCGCGGCAGGACGGCGCGGGTCACGTTGAGCGTCCCGAATAGATTCGTCTCGAACTGGCTGCGTAGCTCGCCGTCGGAGAGCTCCTCGAGCGCTCCCAGCAGGCCGTAGCCGGCGTTGTTGACGACAACGTCGAGACGGCCGAACTCGTCGATGGCGCGATCAACGGCAGCATCTGCCGCTGCAGGGTCCGTGACATCGAGCGCGGTCGTTGCCGCCCGGCCCGGGTAACTGCGCGGCAGCTCGGCGATGGTGTCGGTCTCGCGTGCGGTGACCAGGACGCGCCCGCCGTCCTCTAGGACGGCTTCGGCCAGCGCTCGACCGAGTCCTCTCGACGCTCCGGTGATGAGCCAGACCCTCGAATTGTCGACTGAGGCGGTCATGGATGTCTCCCTCCGCTCTTGATTGTGGAATCATTTACGAGCCGACTTGGCTCGTAAATCCAGGCTTGCCGATGTCCCCGCTTTCAAACGTGACAAACCCCCCGCGTCGTGGGCGGCCGCGCAGCGAGGCCGCCCGCACGGCGATCCTGCGCGCCGCGCTCGAGCTGCTCGAAGCTCGCGGCTTTGCGGTTCTAAGCGTCGACGCGATCGCTGACCGCGCACAGGTCGGAAGGGCGACGATCTATCGCTGGTGGCCAAACAAGGCGGCGGTCGTGATGGACGCGTTTCTCACCGACACTGCGCCGCAGATGCCGTTTCCCGACACAGGATCGGCCCGCGAGGACCTTCGCCAGCAGATGCGCAGCGTGATCCGGCTCTTCAACCTGCCGAGGACCAGTCGCCCGTTCGTCGCACTGATCGCTGAGAGCCAGCACGATCAAGTGCTTGCCCAGGCGCTGCGTGAGCGCTTCATCGCCAGCCGACGCGACACGGCGAAGGCAGTCCTGGCGCGCGGGGTCGAACGCGGCGAGCTGCGAGCAGATATCGACCCAGACGTTACGCTCGACGCGCTTTACGGTGCCCTCTACTACCGGCTGCTGATCAGCGGTGAGCGCCTCACGCCGCGTTACGCCGACGTCCTCATCGACCACTTCTATCCCGCGCTCACGCCGCCCGACGGCTGGCACCGGACAGCGTCACGCTCGTGGCGTTGGCGAGGCAGTTAGAGCTGCTCTTGAAGACGAAACCACTCCACGACGACAGGAGTTGAGTCGTCGAGCACCGGGACTTCTCCCTCCCAGTGGGGGAAGACCTCCTCTCGCCAGAATCGCTCGTGCTCTGACCTCCAACCAGCTGCGGTCTGGTAGGACTCCCCCTCGGCACGAGCCACACGATCATCGACAGCGCCCAGCGCGACCACCTCAGATCGAACAATCTCGATGATCGCCACCGCGAAGCCAGCCGAGTCGACGACCGTCTGCAGCTCTCCCGCGGAGGGCGGCTGCTCGCCATCTTGCTCCCATTGGGCAAGCAACGACGAGGTCGCTGTCTTGGCGCCGGACAAGACAGCCTCAACCAGCTGATCGCGCAACGGCCCCGGAAATCCGAACTCGCAGATGGGTCGCTCCATGCCGGGCTGGAGTCAACCACTTGCGCTTGAGATTTGACTGGAATGGTTGTCCTCGAGATCGGAATGGAGGAGCATCCTAATCGTGCGGTGGCGACACGGGAATGCGCTGATCGGCTGGGGGTCGGCAGCGGCGGCTGCGGTGGTGGTCCTGCTCGCCGTCTCTTCGACGGCGGCGGCGCGCACCACGGACGCGTCGGTGGTGCACGGCCTCCAGCGTCTCGTGTCCGCGCCGGGCGGTCCGATCGGCTTGATCGCGACCCTGTATCGCAACGGTCGCACGACCGTTTTTAGAGCTGGACGGGCCGACGTGTCCCGTCCCGGGGCGCCCCGCGTGGGTGATCACATGCGCATCGCCAGCATCACCAAGGCGTTCACTGGCGCGATCGCGCTGCACCTGGTGGCCCACGGCCGCCTGCGTCTGGATGACACGATCGGGCAGGAGCTCCCCGGGATGATGCCGCCGGCGTGGTCGCCGGTCACGGTGCGCCAGATGCTCAACCACACCAGCGGACTGCCTGACTACACCCAGTCAGACGGCTTTCGCAAGCAGGCGACCGCCGACCCGAGGGGCTACGTCTCGCCGACGCGCATCATCGACTGGGTCCGCCGTGCCGGCCTGAACTTCACGCCGGGCTCACGCTATGAGTACTCCAACACCGACAACATTGTCGTCGGTCTGATCGCCCAGCGGGTGAGCGGCCGCTCCTACGATCAGTTGCTCTCCAGGATCGTGTTCCAGCCGGCAGGGCTGACGCAGACGACCTTCCCGACGCTGAGGATCTCACTGCCGGTCCCGTTCCTGCACGGTTATCAGGTCGAGCCTGGAAAGCCGCCGCACGACGTGACGACATTTCTGAGCCCGAGCGGTGCCTGGGCATCGGGCGCAATCGTCTCCACTCCAGCCGATCTCGGCAAGTTCATCCGGGCCGATCTCAGCGGCCGGTTCTTCGGCCGGGCGCAGCGGCGCCAGCAGATGCGGTTCGTCGGCGGTTCGTCGAGCCCCGCCGGTCCGGGCACGAACTCCGCGGGTCTGGCGATCTTCCGTTACCAGACGCGCTGCGGCACCGTCTACGGTCATACCGGCAACTTCCCCGGCTACGTGCAGTGGGCCGCCGCCACGGCCGATGGCCGGCGATCCGTGACGACGTCGCTCAACATCGCAGCGCCGACGGGCGCCCTGCTGGCGCAGTTGCGGTCGGTCCAGGCATCGGCGGTCTGCGCGCTGCTGGGCAGATGACACCTCGAAGCTCGGTTGACGTCAACGGCGCAGGTGCGGCGGGCTCCGAATAACCCAGCGATTCGGAGCGCGTGCCTCAGTTTCGCCCGTCCATGTCATAGAGGGTCACCTGGTCTACCGGCTTGGTCGTCAACGTAAACGAGGTGCAGACGCCGAAGTTGCCGCCACCACCGCCGCGCAGAGCCCAGAAGAGATCCGCGTGCTCGCGCTCGCTGTAGCGCAGCAGCTGACCGTCAGCCGTAACCACCTCGGCCGCTATGAGGTGGTCGCACGTGAGACCGAGCTTGCGCGAGCTGAAGCCGGTGACGGTCGTCCCGACGGCCTGACAATGTCGGGTTGCTCCGCGGCTGGGATGCGGAGAGAATCGCGTGACTGGGTCCGGGTGGGCCCTGGGGAAACGCGATCGAGAGCGAGGGGTGGTGAGATGGCTGGCTCGGTTTGTCTCGTGACGGTCCATGGCATCGGTTTTCAACGCGCGGCGAAGGACGGTGGCGGCGTCGCCGGGTATGCGGATCAGCTGCACGATCATCTGCACGAGGTGCTCCGCGATGATCTGGGCGACGATCCGCGTCGCTCGAGCGGACCGGTGTACGTCAGCAGCGAGTGGAACGGGTCACCGGCCGATGGCCTGGCGCGACTGGACCCGGATGCGGCGCTTGCGAAACCAGGCAAGATCGCGCACGTGGCGCTGGTCTACTCGCCGTCTGAGTCCTTGAAGCCACATCCGGCAGAGACTGCTGGGGCACTGGCGAGGGCGGCCGCGTCCCATCATCGGTATGCGAGCGCGCCGGGGATCCTGCGCCTGCTTCTATCGGACGCCTGGGCAGCCCTTCACGAGAAGGATCAAGGTGGCGCGACATCGAACCTGGTTCCCCGCGGGGATCTTCGCCATCACGGGATCCTCGCCCACCTTCTGCACCAGGGGGACCGCCCCCCTGATGAAGGTCCGACACCCCCTCCGGGGGCGCTTGGGGTCCTCGCGGCGCTCGAGGACGACATCGCGACCTATATCGCACGCAACGAACTACGCGAGCGGGTACGTGGGTTCGTTCAGCACGCGCTGCTCGCCCTGCTTGGCCGCCGCAAGGATGTCAGTGCAATCGTGCTCAACACCCACAGCCAGGGCACCGTCCTGTGCTGGGACGTCTTGTGTCGCCTGCCGTTCTCAACCTGGGTGGGCGAGGCAGACTCTCCTGCATCGCGGGTGCCGCACTTCGTGACCGCCGGCAGCCCAATCCGGAAGTACGTCCGGATGTTCGCGTGGGGCAACCAGGTCGGTGAGCTTTCGTCCATGCTGCCGTCGGGTCGGATGGCGTGGAGCAACTTCTGTGACCCACACGATCCCGTGGGCGACCCACTGAGCCCTCCCAAAGGCTGGCGTCCGGGCCAACCATGGGACCCAGCCACCTCGTCTAAGGATGCGTTGCTCCTGGCGCGCAACTTCAAGGACGGGTCATTCGCCCGGTTCCCGATCACCGACACGGCGGTCGACAACATCCAACACAGCGCCGGCGGTGGCCTTCAGGCGCACGACTACTGGAACAACACCAGAGAGTTCGTGCCCAGGCTCGCGAAGATACTGTCGGGGGCCTCACGACCCTGAGGCATCTGCCGTTTCATGCGCGTGAACGCACTTCGCCACCACATCATCCCCAGCCCGCTCGGTCCGCTGATGCTCGTTGCCGACGACGTCGACCGGTTGCGCGGCCTGTATCTCCCTGGCCATCGTCGCGGACCCGGCACGCCGCCCGGCCAGCGCCAGGCCGGCGGCGTCATCGACCACGCCGCCTCTCAGCTCAACGAGTACTTCGCCGGAGACCGGACGGTGTTTGACCTGTCGCTCGTGACCGCCGGAAGCCCCCTCCAGGAACGCGTCTGGGCGCGACTGCGGAGCGTGCCCTACGCCACCACCATCACCTACGGCCAGATCGCTTCCGACCTGGGCTTCTCGCCGGGAGTCTCCCGCGCGATCGGCAGCGCCAACGCACGCAACCCGCTGTCGATCATCGTGCCCTGCCACCGGGTCGTCGGCGCGTCGGGCTCATTGACCGGCTATGCCGGGGGCCTCGCCGCCAAGCGTTACCTGCTCGATCACGAGGCGCGGTCGGCCGGAGTCATCGTCGCTGCCTGAAGGGCCCCGACACGTGGTGGATCGGGTGGCTGCAAGATGGTTGCTGCCCCCGCTCGGGGTGTGAAAGCCTCGAGGAGCAGTTGTCCGAGCACCGCTGCGAGGACGAGCCCGGTGAAGCCGACCGGCGCGATGGTCCCACCGGCCGCAGCGAGGGTCAGAGTCCGTGAGCGTCACCGGGTCGCCGTGGAGGAGTACGGTGGGCTTTATGGGATTCGCGCGGGGAGCGCTCCGGCGAAGCGTGTCCGTCGCCGGCTTGGCGGTGGCTGGGGTTGTGCTGGTGGTGGTCATCGCCCGGATCGCCCGGGCGCCGGCCGATCCGGGGGCGCTGGCATCCGGCTGTGGCAGGGTGTCGTTGCGTGATGGGTCGAGGCTGATGAACGCCTATGCCCGGGCCGGTGGGTATCCGACGCGGCAAACGAACACGCCCGGCGGCATCCCAGCCACCGTCTCGGTCGAGATCCCACAGATCCGGTTTACCGCCTCCGGGCGTTCGGCGACGCTGCCCGTGGGGCCCTGTCAGCACATCTACCGCTTCCGGTTTGGGAACGTCCGGGCGCCGGGTCTCAAGTCGCCGTCTCCGTTTCGCTACATCGAAGTTGACTGGAACACCGAGGGGCGGCCGCGAGGGCCCAACAAC
>DATAUL010000573.1:0-7573 GCA_036268255.1 Solirubrobacteraceae bacterium
CCGCGAGGCCCGGGCGGAGATCTGCACGGTCGCGCTGCGTCGACTGGATCCTTCGGCGCGCGGCTCGATCCTCGACGTGCTCGACGAGGCCGGCGTCGAGGTCCTGCCCAACACCGCCGGGTGCTTCACCGCGCGCGATGCTCTGACCACCGCCCAGCTCGCGCGGGAGGCGTTCTGCACCGATTGGATCAAGCTCGAGGTGATCGGCGACGACCGCACGCTGCTGCCCGACGCCGTCGAGCTCGTGGCCGCCGCCGAGGAGCTCGTCGACGACGGGTTCACGGTGCTGCCCTATACGACCGACGACCCGGTTCTCGCGCGCCGCCTCGAGGACGTCGGCTGCGCCGCGGTGATGCCGCTGGGCTCGCCGATCGGCTCGGGCATGGGGATCTGCAATCCGTACAACATCTCGATCATCCTCGAGCGCGCCGGTGTGCCGGTGATCCTCGACGCCGGCGTCGGCACCGCCTCCGATGCGGCCCTCGCGCTCGAACTCGGCTGTGACGCGGTGCTCTGCGCGTCGGCGATCTCCCGCGCCCACGATCCGGTTGCGATGGCCCGCGCGGTGCGCCTGGGAGTGGAGGCGGGGCGGCTGGCGCGCCGCGCGGGGCGGATTCCCCGCCGGCGCTATGCCCAGGCCTCGACGCCGGCCGAGGGCATCCCCGCGCTCGACGTGGGTGCCTGATCGTTGACCGTCGATGAGCTGATCGACGGCTGGCAGGCGGCGTGGTCGGGCAAGGATCAGGCGGCATTCGGCGAGGTCTGCGCGGCCGGTATCCAGTATGAGGACCCGCTGACCGACGCGCCCCTGGAGGGAATCGGGGCGCTGTCGGCCCACGCGGCCCGGCTGTGGGGGGGCTTTCCCGACGCCCGGATGGAGCGCACCGGCGAGCGACTGACCGACGGGACGTTCCTGGCGGCGCCCTGCAAGGTGCTGGGCACGCACCGGGCGCCGCTCGAGGGTCTGCCGGCGACCAATCGCTTCGTGGTCGTGCACTGCGTCTTCTACTGCGAGCTCCAGCACGACCTGCTGCTGCGCGTACGCGCGTTCTACGACGTGTACGAGGCCGCCACGCAGCTCGGCATACTGCCGGCCCGGGGAACGCTGGGCGAGAAGGCGCTGCTGATGCTGCGCGGGTTCGGGCTGCGCCGCGGCGGGGTCGCGGAGTGAGGATCGCGATCCCGATCTTCGAGGGGATCACCGCGCTCGACGCGGTCGGTCCCTATGAGGTCCTCTCTCGGCTGCCTGACGCCGAGGTGGTATTCGTCGCCCGTGCTCCCGGGCCGCACCGCACCGAGAACGGCGTGCTCGCGCTGACCGCCGACGCCGCACTGTCCGACGTCTGTGATCCCGAGGTGATCGTCGTGCCCGGCGGCTTCGGCACCCGGAAGCTGATGACCGATGAGGCGATGCTGTCGTGGGTGCGCGCTGCCGGCGCCGCGTCGCAGTGGACGACGTCGGTGTGCACGGGCTCCCTGCTGCTGGCCGCGGCTGGGCTGTTGAATGGGCTGCGGGCGACAACGCACTGGCTGGAGCTGGAGACGCTGCGGCAGTTCGGCGCCGACCCGGTGTCCGAGCGGGTCGTCGTCCAGGGCAAGGTGATCACGGCCGCGGGTGTCTCCTCGGGCATCGACATGGCGCTGACGCTGGCGGCGGAGATCGCCGGCGATGAGATCGCCCAGGCGATCCAGCTCGGGATCGAGTACGACCCCCAGCCGCCGTTTGACAGCGGCTCGGTAGCGAAGGCGCCACCTCGGATCGTCGAGCTCGTCCGCGCGCGGCGCTCTCGTCTGGCCTAGGCCTCGGCGGCCGCGCGGGCGGCGAGAAGACCCTCGCGCGCCGGCGCCGGCAGCCGCCGGCGCACCCGCCAGAAGGCGCCCGAGAAGGTCATGTTGGCGACGGTCGCAAACCCGCTCTCGTCGGCGCGCAACGCGAGCAGCAGATGGGCGATCCGGTCGGCCGGTGGCAGCTCGTCGCCGGTGGCGTGCACGCAGTGGCACTGCACGCGCCGGCCCCCGGGCCGGACGAGGAGCGCGCCGGCCGGCCCGATGAGCCACGCTCCCAGAGAGCCGCGCTCGAGCACGAAGCCGGTCCGGCTCAGCAGTTCGCGCGCATCGTGGCCGACGAGATCGCCGAGTAGACCGAGCGCTCGTGTCTCGGCGCCCGCTGGCGGAGCGGCGGCGCCGCGCGCCCGGCGGGGCGCGCGCATCACCCCGGCCCCTCGCGCCGCGTACAGCTCGGGGATGAACCAGGCGTGCGCGAGTGCCATCGCCGCGACCGGGATCGTCACCGGGTTCAGCAGGGGCAGTACCACGGCGGTCGCCATGAAGGGAAGCTCGTGGGCGACCGTCGACAGCGTCCACAGCCGGTCGGCGCGGCGCAATTCCCGGGCGTCGACCCGCCGGCGCCAGTACACGTTGGCCAGCTCCGGTAGCTCGCCGGTGAGCGCCGGTCCGTCGTGACCGGCGACGAGCGACGCGTCGGCGGACATCAGCCCCCGGCGATCGGGCGGCGCAGGATCACGAACTCGGCATCAAGCGGCAGCTCGCGCACCTGGGTGGCTGTGCCGTCCGACTCGCTGGCGACCGCGAAATATCCGCGGTCGAGCTCGGCACGGAGCGCGCCACGGGCGTCCTGGACGGCGGCGGAATCCTCTGGACTCCATTGGGCCAGCACCGTGTGACCGGTCTGATCGAGGCGAATGAGTGCAGACATTGCGGTCCTCCCTCAGAAGTGGATCGCCATCGATGATACGGACGCGCGAGCCCCGGCCGACGGAGGCGTCGGCTACCGTCCGCCCGGTCATGAACGTGCCTTCAACAGGACGCGTGCGCCGGGGTGCCGTGATCGGGCTCGGCATGATCGGGCGCCATCACGCGCGCCTGCTCCAGAGCTCTGACCGGGTCGAGTTTGCCGGGGCGGTTGATCCGGGGGGTGACCGCTACCGGGCCGTGCACGATCCGAGTTCGGTGTTTGGCTCCGTGTCAGAGCTGTTGGTCGCCGGGCCGGTCGATTTCGCGGTCGTGGCCGTCCCGACCGAGCTGCATCTCCCGGTCGCGGAGTCGCTGGCGCAGGCCGGTGTCGCGATGTTGATCGAGAAGCCGCTGGCCTCCTCCGGCGGGGCGGCGCGCCAGATCCTCGAACTGTGCGACCGCGCGGGGGTGGCGGGCGCGGTCGGGCACGTCGAGCGCTTCAACCCGGCGCTGCAGGAGATGCGTCGCCGGATGCTCGGCGGTCAGATCGGGAGGCTGTTCACGGTGTCGACGGTGCGCAGCGGCCCCTTCCCCTCGCGCATTCAGGACGTCGGCGTCGTCAAGGACCTCGCCACGCACGACATCGATCTCGTCAGCTGGCTGGCGGATTCGGCGATCGCCACCGTCGCCGCCCAGACCCAGTATTTGACAGGGCGAGACCACGAGGATCTGGTGCTGGCCACCGGCGCGCTGGCTTCCGGCGCGGCGTTCAACCTGGTCGTCGACTGGGTCTCCCCGGCGAAGGTCCGCCGCGCGCGCGTGCTCGGAGAGCGGGGCCTGCTCGAGGCCGACTCGCTCACCGGCGACCTGTTCTTCTACGAGAACGGCGAGATGGGGGTCGTGTGGTCGGCGGCCCAGCAGTTCCGCGGCGTGAGCGAGGGCGACGTGACCCGGTACGCGCTCCGCCGCGAGGAGCCGCTGCGCATCGAGCACGAGACGTTCCTGAATCTGCTCGACGGCCGTACCGACCAGGATGCCGAGGTCGTGACCCTTGAGAAGGGAATCGAGATCGTCGAGGGTGCCGAGGCCGTGCTGCGCAGCGCGAGCAGCGGCGAGACGGTCCGGCTGGCAGCGTTCCCGGGCGCCTGATGCGGGCCGTCGTCGTCGCCCTGGGGAAGATCGGGCTGCCGTTGGCGGCGAAGATCGCGATGGCCGGTCACGAGGTCGTGGGCTGCGATGCCGATCCGGGCGTTGTCGAGCTCGTCAACGCCGGTCACGAGCCGTTTCCCGGCGAGGCCGGGCTGCGGGACGCGCTGGGCGAGCTCGTGGCCTCCGGGCGGCTGCGGGCGACCACGGAGACGACCGAGGCGGTCAGCGCCGGCGCGGACCTGGTGGTGGCCGTCCCGCCGCTGATCGTCGACGCCGACGCCAACCCGGACTTCAGGATCATCGATGCGGTGGTCGCCGATATCGGTCGTGGTCTGCAGTCCGGGACCGTGGTCAGCATCGAGACGACGATCCCCGTCGGCACGACCCGGTCGCGGATCTCGCCCGCGTTGGCGGAGCTCTCCGGCCTGCGCTCCGAGCAGGACTTCTACTGCGTTCACAGCCCCGAGCGCGTCTACTCAGGCCGGATCTTCGCCGACCTCGAGACCTACCCCAAGCTGATCGGCGGTCTCAGCGAGCCCGGGGAGCTGCGCGCCGCCGAGTGCTACGGCGCGTTCCTCGGCGCCGACGTCTGGCGCCTGGGCTCGGCCGAGGCGGCGGAGCTGACCAAGCTGGCCGAGACGACCTACCGCGACGTCAACATCGCGCTCGTCAACGAGTTCGCCCGGTTCGCCGACCACCACGACATCGACCTCGGTCTCGTCATTAAGGCGGCGAACTCCCAGCCGTTCTCGCATCTGCATCAGCCGGGGGTTGCCGTCGGCGGTCACTGCATCCCGGTCTACCCACGCTTCTACCTGAGCGGCGATCCGTCCGCGCGCCTGCCCGCGGCGGCGCGCGCCGTCAACGAGGCGATGCCCGCCTACGTCGTGGACATCCTCGCCGAGGCGCTCGACGGGGGGTTGGCGGGCGCGCGGGTGCTGATCCTCGGCGTCAGCTACCGCGGTGGCGTGAAGGAGACGGCCTTCTCGGGCGCGTTCCCGCTCGCCGCTGAGCTGCGGGCTCGCGGCGCGATCCCGGTGGCGACCGATCCGCTCTATGACGCCGGCGAGCTGCGGGCGCTCGGCTTCGAGCCGTGGGACGGGGAGGCCGTCGCCGCGGCCGTGCTGCAGGCCGATCACCGCCAGTTCACCGAGCTGGCGCCGCGAGAGCTGCCCGGGATCAGGGTCCTCGTCGACGGCCGGGGCACCCTTGATCCGCAGCCGTGGCGCGACGCGGGCGTGGTCTTCCGGCGGATCGGTCGCGGGTAAATGGCTGGCGGGGGTGGGGCCTGTACGCACGGCCCGGCGCCGCGACCGATGTTTGTACGTGCGGATGATCACACGGGCGACCGCAGGCTCCATCATGCTCGCCATGACCCCGTCCAGAGACACCCGACGTCTGCTTCTCGTGACCGATCGCCGCGCCTCGACGGCCGCCACTCCCGCGGTCGCCGTACGCCGTTATCGGCTGGCGAGACGCCATGGCGATCGCCACCTGCCGGTGGCGCTCCCCGTTCGCAAGACCGCCTGACCTTTCGCCCCGGCGCTCCCTGCCGGTGATGTCACCCGCCCGCGCCCCGCCGATAACGCGGGGCGCGTTGGCGTCCGCGCTACGATTGAGAGCTATGCGAACCGACATCGAGGGAACACGCAGCAAGCCCCCCATTCTCAAGCGCGCGGTTGCCGGCCTCGTGGTGGTCGCGATCGCCGCACTCGCCATCCACGTCGTCATTGGACTCGTGGTCACGGTGTTCTGGATCGTGGCGGCTGTGGCCGCGGTCGTGGCCGTGCTGTGGGCTCTGAACACGCTGCTCTGAATCGTCTCCAGGAGGTCTGAGTGCAGGGTCTCGGCCTGCTTGTGATCCTGGGTTTCTTCGGCCTGGCCGGGGGCATGATCGGACGGATGAAGGGCAGCTCGTTCGTCATGTGGTTCCTCGTGTCGTTCTGCATCCCGTTCATCGGGCTGGCGACCGCGGTGCTGTACCGCTATGACAACCGCGAACTGCGCGCCCAGTGCCCCGAATGCGGCAAGGTCGTCCAGCTCTCCGACGCGGTGTGCATGCGGTGCGGCGCCGAGCTGGAGTTCCCGGACACGGCGATCGCGTCCGAGTGGGACATGATGCGGCGGGGTCAGCCGCGGCGGCGAGCCGTCTAGGCGCTCGTTAGATGACGCGGTCCGTCGGCATCGACTTGGCCGACGTCGAGGAGGTTCGCGAGTCGGTACGGGCGCACGGCGAGCGCTACCTGAAGCGTGTCTTCACCGACGCCGAGCGCCGCGATTGTGGTACCAGCGCCCGTCGCCTGGCGCAGTGCTTCGCCGCCAAGGAGGCGACGATGAAGGCGCTCGCCTGTCGCGAACGGCTGCCCTGGCATTCGGTCACGGTCGGCCGCGACGCGGCCGGCCAACCGGCGATCGTGCTCAGCGGCCCGGCGGCGCAGCTGGCGCGCGAGCGCGGAGTGCAGCAGCTGGCGGTGAGCTTCAGCGGCGCGGGCGCTCACGCGGTCGCGGTCGTGGTCGTGGTGGCCACCAGCGGCGGGTGATCGGACAGCGCGCCCCGCTCCAGGACCTCGGCCTCGCCGACCGGCTGCAGCCCGGCTACGAAGAGATGGTCGACATCGCGGCCGGCGATGCGCGTCAGCCCGTCGAACTCCGGCTCGCGCAGGTTGAAGTCACCGCCCAAGACGAGCGGGTCGCCGGCTGACCACCGGATTGCCGCTGCGGCGGCTGCACGACCGTCGCGCCCCGCCGCCCTCGTGTCGTGGGCGGTGGCATGGAGGTTTGCCACCCACACTCCCGATGCCAGCCGCACGCCGTGGACCCACCGGCGCTCCGGCCGCGACGTCAGCCGCTGAGCGCGATCGGCGACGATGCGGTCGCGCCGGACGAGAATCGCGTTGGCGCCGCCGCCGTTTGACTTGATCACGTCGGGCCAACGGACCGCGATCGCGCGCCGGATCGCCAGCAGCCCGTTGCGTGAGGTGAGCACCGTCCGGTACGTGGCGCCGAGCCGTCCGGCAAGCATCGCCGGCCACCATGGCGGCACCTCCTGCAGGAGGGCGACGTCCCATTCCCATCCGGCCAGCGCGTCGCCGAACTGCTTGCACAGATCCCGACCCGCCCCCGGCACGGCGCGACCATGCATGAGGTTCCACGTCAGCACTCGCAACCGCACGATCAGCCAACGTACACTCCTGCGCTTGCCACGCCACTTCCTCACCGGAGCTGAGCTCTCATCCGACGAGCTGGCAGCGCTGATCGCGCGGGCGGCTGAGCTCAAGACGGCGCCGCTCAGCTCGGATGTCCTGCATCGAAGGTCGGTGGCGCTGATCTTCCAGGCAGCCTCGACGCGGACACGTACGTCGTTCGAATCCGGCATCGCCGAGCTGGGCGGGCACCCGATGGTGCTGCGCACCGACGAGCTGCAGCTGAGCCGGGGTGAGTCGGTGCGCGATACCGGCTACATCCTCTCCCGCCACGTGGCCGCGATCGGGATCCGCACCGGACCGGACGCGATTGTCGCCGAGATGGCCGAGCACGCGAGCGTGCCGGTGATCAACATGCTGACCGCCGGCCACCATCCCTGACAGGCACTTGCCGATCTGCTCACATTGCGCGAGACGTTCGGGTCGCTTCGCGGGCTCACGCTCGCCTACGTCGGCGACGGCAACAACGTCGCCCGATCGCTGGCGATCGTCGGCGCGCTCGCCGGTGTGACCGTGCGCGTGGCCGC
>DATAUL010000574.1:0-11742 GCA_036268255.1 Solirubrobacteraceae bacterium
GACGGTCCCGATCCCGATCCTGGCCCCCGTGCTCGTGCTGTGGCTGGGGTTCGGCATCCTGCCCAAGCTGGTGGTGATCGCACTCGTGTCGTTCTTCTCGATCGTGGTGACAACGCTCGCCGGCTTTGCCGCCGTGGATCCGGAGCTGCTCAAGCTGATGCGGACCTTCGACGCCCCCCGGCGGCGGGTGTTCTGGTCGATCGAGCTGCCGACGGCGCTGCCCGGAGTGTTCACCGGTGCCAAGATCGCCGTCATCGTGGCGGTCATCGGCGCGGTGTTCGCCGAACAGGCGGGCGCCAGCTCCGGCTTGGGATATCTGTTCGCGCAGGCGATCCCGAATCTGCAGACAGCGCGGGCGTACGCGGCCGTGGTGATCCTGTCGGCGTTCGCGATCGCCCTGTTTTTGGTCCTGACCCTGGCCGAACGGCTGGCCACGCCGTGGGCCCATCAACCGAAAGTGACGACTGGATGAAACGACGACTGGCGCCGCTCGCCGGCCTGCTGCTCGCCTCGCTGGCGCTTGCCGCGTGCGGGGCGAAGACCGACACACTGACCCCGACGAGCGCGAAGTCGCAGTCGCTCAACCTGATGCTCGACTGGCTGCCCAACGCCGACCACGTGGGTCTCTATCAGGCGCTCGCCGACGGAGCGTTCCGCTCCGCGGGGCTGAACGTCAGCGTGCACGTGCCCACCAACCCGGCGACACCGCTGCAGCTCCTGCAGGCCGGCAAGGTCGACGTGGCCATCTCCTACGAGCCCGAGCTGATGCTGGCGCGCGACAAGGGCGCGCCGCTGGTGGCGATCGGCGCGCTGGTCCAGCGGCCCCTAACCTCGATCGTCTCGCTGCGCGACAAACACATCACGTCCCCAGCCCGGCTGCGCGGCAAGCGTGTCGGAGACGCCGGGATCCCGTACCAGCACGCCTATCTGGAGACGATCCTCAAGCAGGCCGGCGTGCCGGCGAACTCCGTTCAGGAGGTCAACGTCGGCGACAACCTCGTCGGCTCGATGCTCTCCGGCCGCGTCGACGCGACGCTCGGCGCCTACTGGAACTACGAGGCGATCCAGCTGCGGCAGGCGGGCAAGCACCCGAACGTGATCCACGTCGAGAACGCCGGCGTGCCGAGCTACGACGAGCTGGTACTGGTCACCACCGAGAAAGCGCTGGCCAACAGCGACAAGGCCAGCGAGCTGCGGCGCTTCGTGCAGGCGCTCGGCCGCGGCTACCAGTCGGTGCGCACCGACCCACAGGCGGGCGTCGACGCGCTGACGAAGGCCAACCCATCGCTGAACGCCAAGCTACAACTGGCCAGCGTCAAGGCGACGCTGCCGTCGTTCTTCCCCGCCCTCGCCAACCGTCCGTGGGGGTGGATGCCAAACGCTCAATGGACGGCGTACGGCCAGTGGATGCTGCGCCAGCACCTGATCTCCAACCCGGCGACGATCGTGGGCGCCTCGACCGACCAGCTGCTGGCCGGCCAAGGGCCCTGACGCCGTGGTCCTGCGGCGTGACAGCGGCGGCATGCTCGCCGTCGGGCAGGCGTCCCACGCCTGGGTGTGTGGACAGCTGGCCCGCGCGTGGGGCAACGAGCGCTTCGGCGCGGTGGTCCCGCTCGATGAGGTGGTGCTGGGGGCCGAGCAGCATGACGTCGGGATGGCCGAGTGGGACCTGCATCCGGTCCGCAACCCGCGGACGGGGTTGCCGCAGTCGTTCATCGAGATGCCGCTGGCCGGGAACCTGGGTCTGTGGTGCACGGGGCCGTCCCGGCTGATCACCCAGAGCCGGTATGCGGCGCTGCTGGCGGCGATGCACGGCCGTCGCCTGTACGAGCGCCGGGATCTGGCCAGCGCGCCCGCCGACGAGACGCAGCTCGTCCGTGCCTTCCTGGAGCACAGTCATGCGCTCGAGGCCCAACTGCGCCGGCACCTGCGCGAGGACCCCGTCACCGCGCCAAGCGCCACCGACGAGCTGATCGCGCGCAACAGCCAGCTGCTGTGGACCTGGGACAGCATGTCGCTCGCGCTGCTGCTCGACTGGGCGCCCTTCACCCTGCGCGGCGTCCCGACCGCCGGCGACGACAGCGTCGACATCCACCTGAGTCCCGACGGCACCCTTGAACCGTGGCCGTTCTCCCGCGCCGGCCAGATCTCGGTCCACTGCGATGGGCGCCGGCTGGCGGATCGCTACGACAGCGACAACGCACTGGAACATGGACTTTCTGGCGCGCCGTGGGAGACCGTGCGCTTCACGTTGCAGCCCGCGGCCGACCGGATCCCTACGATCTAGCCGATGTGGCGCTCATCCAACGCCGCGCTGCTCGCCGCCCTGGCGCTGGGGGCGTGCGGCAGCTCGCATGTGGCGGCGACGTCGTCGTCCTCGGCGCCCTCGTCGTCTCCGGCGACCGCCGCCGCCGGCCGGTGCCCGGCGCTGACGACCGCCTACGTGGGGACCCAGGGAGCGACCGGCCACCTGGAGGTGACCTTCTCGGTGCGCAACGTGTCCAAGCGGCCGTGTCACGTCGGGGGCTATCCGGCGGCCCGGCTACTCGACGCCGCAGGTCGCACGCTCCCCATGACGATCCAGCGCGGTCATGGGTTCTTCCCGGACACGCTGCGCGCGCCGCGGTCGGTCACGCTCGCGCCAGGCGCCCGCGCACGGTTCGGACTGAGCTTCGTCACCAACAACGAGTACGCCGGGGCACACCGCTGTCACACGGTCGCGCGCGCCGAGGCGGGGATGCCGGGGCGGTCGGCGGCGCGGTGGATGCCGGTGTCGCTGCGGGGCGCGCCCCGGCTCATGCCCTGCGGCACGAAGCTGGTCGTCTCCCCCGTCTACGCGTAATTACGCCGCCAGCCTCAGCGCGGCTCCGTTGCCGGCGCCGCGCAGCGCATGGAGCCCGGCCAGGCCCGCCCACGGGGCGTAGGGCGCGAAGAAGCGCTCGACCTCCTCCTCGGTGGCCCGGGCGTAGGGATCCCCACCGCCGAGCAGCCGGCCGACGAACTTCAGGTAGCCGAGATCCCCGGCGGGCAACTGGTCCAGGCGTCCCTGGCCGGTGAAGGCCAGTGTCTGCAGCGTCCAGGAGCCGATCCCGCGGATCCGGCGCAGCCGGCGCCATCCGGATTCGTGATCCGGATGGTCAAGATCGACGCGGCCGGACGTCACCTCCCGGGCGGCCCGGCTCAGGGCGAGCGCGCGCGTCTCGGTCAGTCCGAGCGATGCCAGGAGCGCCGGCGCCTGGCCGGCGATCACCGCTGCCGGCGGAGAGTCGCGCAGGCCGGTCTCCGGGCAGCGCCGGCCCAGCCGGGCGACGAGGCGACGTTCGATCACAGCGGCCCGCTCGTACTCGATCAGCTGCTCGCAGACTGACCAGACGAGCGCCTCGAACGGGTCGGGGCGACCGGCGACCCGCAGGCCCGGGTGGGCACGGACGGCCGGGCCGATCAGCGGGTCGAAGCGGAAGCGCTCGTAGAAGGGGCGCAGATCCGTGTCGATGCCCAGGGCCATGCGCATCCGCTCGATGCCCCATTCGGCCAGTTCGCGCGAGGCCGCGCGGGCACCGAACAGCACGCGGTCCTCGGACGTCTGGGCGACCCGGATCGCCACCGGCGCCTCTCCCTGGTGCAGCAGGCGGTGCAGCACGCCGCGGCGGACGGGCGCCAGCCCGTCAAGCGGCGCCCGGCGCGGCAGGCGAAAGACCCATGAGGGCCGGACCTCGGTCCGGACCTCAACGGCGTACCGCCCGTCGCTCACTCCCCGGGCTTTGCGATCAGGTGAATGTCGATCAGAAAGCTGCGCGTTCCGGCGATCGGCAACGCGTCGACCCCTCGCCGCAGACCCGAGCGAGCCAGCTTGCGGGTGGCGTGCCGGCGCATCAGCACGAGCGTCGCCGCTCCGGCCACGAAGCCGGTGGCAGCGACGGCGGCGGCCTGGACGGCGGGCAGGGCGGGCGACTGAATCGGCTCGATCGCCCGCACCTCGGAGAGGACGGCGACACCGTCGACCGTTTCCTCGTCGAGGACGACTTCGGCCTCGGACCCGGCCTCGGCGGGGTCATGCTGGGAGTTGGAAAGAGATGACATCGGCCCTACATGGTGACACCGCGAGCGGTCATGTTCAAAGCCGTCGCTGCCGGGGTTGCGATTAGAGTTGCGTGATGCCCACAAAGATCGACGTCTTCGCCAAGGCGCGCGAGCACGAGCGTCTGGAGCAGTTGAAGATCGCCCGCGAGCTCGACGCGCTGCCGTACTTTCGCGTCCTCGAGGGCCCGACCCTACCGGTGGTCGAGATGGAGGGCAAGGCGCGCATCATGCTCGGGTCCAACAACTACCTGGGCCTGACGGGCGACGAGCGGGTGCGCCAGGGAGCGCTCGACGCCGTCGCCAAGTACGGCACCGGTCTGACCGGCTCGCGCTTCCTCAACGGCACGATCGACCTGCACCTGGAGCTCGAGGACGAGCTCGCGCAGTGGATGGGCACGGAGTCCGCGCTCGTCTTCACCACCGGCCACCAGGCCAACCTGGGCGCGCTGGGCACGATCCTCGGCCGTGACGATACGGTGATCGCCGATTCGGGTGACCACGCGTCGATCCTCGACGGCTGCATCCTGTCCGGCGCCAAGCTGCGCCCGTTTCGCCACAACCGGCTCGACCGCCTCGAGCACGCCCTGAGCCGGGCGGGCGGCGACGGCGGCGGGATCCTCGTCGTCGTCGACGGGGTCTTCTCGATGGAGGGCGACGTGGCGCCGCTGCCCGAGATCGCCGATCTGTGCGGCGAGTACGGGGCGCGGCTGATGGTTGACGAGGCCCACGCACTCGGCGTGCTCGGCGCCCGCGGCGCGGGCGCCAGCGAGCTGCTCGGCGTCGAGGACCAGGTC
Organism: Solirubrobacteraceae bacterium; assembly: GCA_036268255.1. Classification (GTDB taxonomy): domain Bacteria; phylum Actinomycetota; class Thermoleophilia; order Solirubrobacterales; family Solirubrobacteraceae; genus Palsa-465. The sequence continues at coordinate 4,875 of DATAUL010000574.1, forward strand.
GACCTGCGGATGGCGACGTTCTCCAAGTCGCTGGCCTCATGCGGCGGCGTGATCGCCGGTCCGGCGGATGTCATCGAGTTCCTGCGAATCCAGTCACGGCCATTCATGTTCACGGCCGCCGGCGTACCGGCGGCGGTCGGAGCGGCCCTGGCCGCGGTGCGGATCTGCCGCTCGCCCGAGGGTCCCGAGCTGTTCGCGCGCACTCTGGAGAACGCCGCATACCTGCACGCCGGCCTTGCCGAGCTCGGCTTTCAGGTGGTCAAGCCGACCCGGCTCACCGACGGCCGCGAGGTCGTGACAACGGTCGTACCGGTGGTCGTCGGCGACGACTGGAAGGCAGTGTTTCTGTGGAAGGCGCTGTACGAGGCCGGGGTGTTCGTCAACGTCGCCATCCATCCCGCCGTCCCGCCGGCCGGCGCGCTGCTCCGCACAAGCGTGATGGCGACCCACGACCACGCGACGCTCGACCGGTCGCTGGACGCGTTCGCGGGTGTCAAGCGCTCCTTCGAGTCAGAGCACGGCCCGCTGCCGACGGGGTGACCTGGCGCCCGCCGACCGGGCGCGTCACAGACGGAACCCGGGGGACGCGGACGGCAGACGAACGATCGGGCGGATGACGAACGCCTTTCGCTTGTCCGATTGCGCACAAGCGCCGGCGATGCACAAAAAAGGCGCTCTAAGCGCATGTCACCGCCGTGTGACGTTGCTGTGACCGAGCCGTTGTTCTAGGTTCTAACGGTCGCAGCGTGGTGGCTGGACCAGCAACTTGAAAGGCCCAGTAGGGCGGGGATTTCAGGCCGACCACCCGAATGTCACACGCAGGGTGGCTTACGGGCCTCCATTCACACGCAGGCCCAAACCGCCCAGCTGCTTGCGGGCAGCGGCGGGCGGTATCCCGATGCCAAACGTCCGCTCCACGCGGACCGACGAAGGAGTGAGAGCGCTACATGACGGACTTGAAGACCTCCGAGCCGCAGCGACTGCGCGCGCTCGAGCGAGCCAACGAAATCCGGCTCGCGCGCGCAGTGATCAAGCGACGGATCGCCTTGGGCGAGGTCTCAGCCGCGGAAGTCATCCTCCAGTGCCCGGAGGCCGCCGACAGCTGGCAGGTCAGCGAGCTGTTGATGAGCCAAAGACGCTGGGGCAGCACCAGGTGCCGGAAGTTCCTATCTCGCAATGCGATTGTCGAGACCAAGCCGGTCGGGAAGCTCACCGACCGTCAGCGCCAGTTGCTGGCAAGCTCGCTGCAGCACCCTTCGACCTCCCGTGACATGGAGCTCGTGGCCTGAGCGAGGGCTGAGCCGGGACGTGCCTCGCGGCTTCCAGCGGGGCACGTCCCGACCTCACGGCGGGTCCGACGAGGGCTCTTTCAGAGCTGAATTCCGATCGGGACCGGACTGGCTCCGGCGAGGAACAGGAACCAGATGCCGAAGGCGACGAGGGTCACGCCGGCGCTCACGACCAGTACCCCCTCGAGCACCACGTGTCCCGGGTCGCTGAGACCGCGGGCCACGCAGTTGGCGCGATACACGTCGCTCAGCCGGGCCAGGACCGAGCCCAGCGCGGTGACCGTCGCCAGCACCCCCACGAAGGCCACCCCCAGCGCGGTGCCCAGCGACTGCGTGGCGCCCTGGATCTGCGAGGCGACCCACAGCCATGCCAGCGGCGTACCGACCCACAGGACGATGGAGCCGATGAACATGATCGCGATGACGAGGATCGCCCCCGCGCCGGTCCTCAGCAACGTGCCCATCGTTGACCTCGGTGCAGTTGGCAGATCAGGATCGCGCTGGCCCGCTGAACGGCCGGCGACCCCCGGCTAACGGACAGCCGGAGGAGAGCTTGACCTGCCACCACCCCATCAGCATCCCGACGAGGCCCAGCCTCGGCCGGACCTGCCAGGCGCCGCACCCGGGCTCCCCCAGGTCCTCGCAGGAGATACGGGCGAAGCGGTACCGACCCGGCTCAAGCAGCATGCGCTCGAGCAGCAGACGCTTCTCCTGCTGCTCGTCGGCGCAGCGCGAGATCATCGTGCGTGCCTCGTGCAGCCGCTGGCTCAGCTCGTCGCGGACGATCTCCAGCTCTCCCAGGTCCAGCAATCGGGGCTCGGCGCAAACCGCCGTCGACCGCTGCGGCAGGCCCCCCATCGGAAACGCCGTTACGAACGCGTCGGCCAGCTGTCGCTCGAGGCGGACGATCTGCTCGCGCAGGTTACGCCGGGCGGCGCGCTCGTCGGCCGCACCGTCAACCAGCGTGGCCCGCCTGCCGTCGTGCTCCTGCGGCGGGAGATAGAGGAGCTGAGAAGGCCCGTTCCCCATCCTTAATTTTACCTTATCACTCACCGGAATCACCCCGTCTGATCAGATCTGCACAAATCCAGAGTGACTCGTCGACATGGATGGCGGGCACCCCGGCGACGGCCACGGAAAACAAGGCCACCCGGGTGGTCCGCGGTCGCACCGCCCCCGCGGAGCCCGGATCGGCGAACAGCAGGCCGTGCACGGTGCTGCCGTCGACCACGGCCAGGGCGCCCGGCTCCAGGTACTCCGAGCCCGGCTGCCAACCGGCGTCGCCACGGGTCGTCGTACGGATGCCCAGGCCCTTCTCATCGACGGCGCCGGCGTCCAGGGCCCAGATCGGAACACCGGTCTCAAGCAGAGCCACCAGGCACGCGTCGGTGATCAGATCGACCGACGCAAACCCACCATGCAGCAGCCGCTCCACCGCCACGCGCTCCGCCGGGATCCGTTCGACGTCGGGATCCAGGCCGATCTGGCGATAGAACGCGCGATAGGCATGGGGGATCGGCTTTGTCCGCATCGCCACCACGCTGGCTCCGCGGTAGCGGTTGGCCAGATACCCCAGCCGCTCGACGACGGCCGGCGGACTGGAGCGCAGACGTCCGGGCGGCGCGGCGACCGTCATCCAGTCGAGTCGCAGGCCCGGGAATTCGGCGGCCACGTCGGACGACACGAAGCCGGGGTCCGACGGCAGTGGCCGCCCGGTCGCCTCCCCGGTCACGAGGGGCGGTGGCGGCTCGCGGCCACCAGCGCGCGGACGCGCGGATACAGGGCGCTGGTGGTCTGCCACTGATCGCCGATCAGGCGGTCTCGCACGATCCCGCCACGATAGGCCAGCTCGGCCATCGGGCAGATCGCGACCCCGTACAGCTGCCCCACCCCGCCGTCGCGGTCATACGCGACGGGGATCGTCCAGTGGTGCGAGCGCACGAGCTTGATCGTGGCCGCCCGGCTGGCGTGGACGCCGACGGCGGCGAATTGCACGGCGGCCGGCGAGAACCGGCGCGAGAGCGCCTGCAGCGCGTCGACCTGACGCTCGCAGTCGTGCGAGCCGGCGACGAAGAAGGACAGCACCAGCGGCGCTCGGCGGGCCAGCAGGCACACGTTCAGGGCTCGCGGGTCGTGGCGGGCAAGCGTGCACGGCGGATTGAGGTTCGGATCGCCGACGAGCGTGGTGGGCGCCAGCGGCGCCGCGAAGTAGTGCAGCCGCTGCCCTGGTGGCACGCCGGTCGTGCCGACCCCGTGGGTGGCGAACTGGTAGATCGAGACCGCGATCACCAGAACGAGCCCGAAGATCCCGATCATCCAGCCATAGCGGCGCGTGTCGATGACCGGTTCGCCCCCGACCGGTGAGGTGGGGCCAGAGGGGGCGGGCGCGGCCGGACTCGACGCCTCGGGCGCTGAAGACCGCCGCGGTGGCGCATCGGGGTCGAGGCGGGTGAGCGGAGCGCCCGCGGGCCGGGCCGCGCGGGGCGGGGGCTGCTCGGGCTCGCGCCCCTCGGGGCGGTCGCTCACGCCGTCCGGGGACCGCGGCGGCGCCGGCCGACCGCGTCACCCAGGTACCGCCACGGCGAGCGAGCCCGTTCGCGCGCCTCGCGCTCGGACAGCGCGAGGACGGCGGGCAGCACGAGCAGCACCCCGCCGAGTGAGACCGTCAGGTCGACAAGCGTCACGAATCCGAAGTCGCGCAACATCGTGATATTGGAGAAGACGAGGACGCCGAAGCCGGCGATCGCCGTGATGCCCGAGGCCAGCACAGCCGCTCCCGTCGAGCGGTACGTGCGCGCCAGCGCGGTCCGCAACTCGTGCCCGGCTGCCCGCTCCTGGCGGAAGCGCTCGGACAGCAAGACGCTGAACTCGGTCGAGATCGCGATCACGAGCGTCCCCAGAGTGGCCGACATCGGATTCAGGGGAATGCCGATCAGGTAGAGGATCAACGCCGACCAGCCGGTCGCCAGGGCGATCGGGATCATCGGGACGACGGCCCGCCGCGGACGCCGCAGCACGACCAGCAGCACCAGCCCGACAGCCAGAAGACCGGCGATCAGGGTGAGGAAGCGATGGCCCGTCGACGACAGCGCCTGGTTGGCCTGGGCGGCCAGTACCGGCAGGCCGGTCAGGGCGGCGCTCACCCCGGGTGGGGGATGAAGGCGCGAGCGCATGTAGTCGATCACCTGCTGCTGGCGGGCGAGCGGCATCAGGCGGATGCCGAACGCCAGCGTGGCTTCGCGGTGGTCGCCGGTCAGCACCGCCTGGGAGAAGTACTTCGGGACCGAGCGCAGCAGCGTGTCGATCTGGGCCTGGCCGAGGTTGGCGCCGGCGCCGGATCGGCCGCTGCTGCCGGCGGCGCCGGTTCCGGTGGAGAACAGGTCAGGCAGCGAGAGTGCCGGGCACAGGGTGGCGTGCGTGCAGCCGCGCGTCTCGACGTAGCCGTAGTGACCCAGCAGCCCGTTCTCGTAGCTGATCATCCACTTCAGCGTCGCCGGGCTGGCCACATTGGCGCCACGCACGGCCACGTCGATCTCCCCGGACACGCCTGTGACCTTCTCGAGCGTGGTCAGGTTGCGCAGCGCCGGCATGCTGGGCGGCACGAGCTTGGTGACGTCGGACTGCACGGCCGTCTGCGTGTCGGCGATCCACCCGGCGACCGCCAGCACGCCGGCCAGCGCGAGCACCCGGCCGGGACGGCGCATGACCGCTGTGACGATCCGCCCCGGCAGCGAGCGGTTCGGCAGCACACGAGACCCGCGCCGGCCGAGCGGCCTGACCGCGTCGGTCACGATCTCGCGGGCACCGCGCAGCGCAGGTACGACGGCGCGCGCGGGCGCGGCGAACAGCTCGCCTGCGCCCCGCAGCGACGCAGCCAGGCGGCCCCCACCCAGGCCGCGTTCGCCGAGGACGAGCGCGGCCGAGACGACCGTGAGCGCGCAGGCGAGCGCAACCGCGATCCCGGCCACGAGCACGAGCCCGAAGCCGCGGACCATCGGGACCGGCGAGAGCAGCAGCACGAGGAAGCCGGTGGCGGTGGCCAGCGCCGCGGTGGCGATCGTCGGCGCCGCGCGGCCGGCGGCCTGCCCGACCGCCTCGGCGGCGGTCGGTGCGGCGCGCCCCTCGCGGTCGGCCACCAGGCGGGCCTCCTGCGCGCGGGCCTGGAACTGGATCCCATAGTCGACAGCCAGGCCGATGAGGATCGGCAGCACGGCGATCGAGGCCATCGTCAGCGTCACCCCCAGCACGGCGAGCAGACCGAAGGTGATCCCGGCCGCCGCCAGGGCGACGGCCAGCGGCAGCAGGCGCAGGCGATTACGGAAGACGATCAGCAGGGTGGCCGCCATCACGAGCAGCACGGCGATCAGCAGCCCGGCGATCGCGCCGGTGATCTGCCCGGCCAGATCGTTGACGACCACCGGCACGCCGGTCACGGTGTAGTCGCCGTCGTAGGCAGAGCGGAACATCGGCATCGCGATCGCCTGGCGAATCCAGCTGATCGCCCGCGCCTGCTGGGCGTCGGACAGCGTCGAGCGCAGGCGCACCTGGATCAGCGCCGAGTCGGCGGTCGGGAACAGATAGGCGAAGCGGGCCTTGGGCTGGTTGACCCCCCGGGTCTGGTCGAACACGATCTGGGGGATGAACTGCGGATCGTCGATCGACGGGGTGCTGTTGAGCCCCGAGGTGACCGCCAGCTGCTCCATCTGTGTCAGCTGCTGCTGGTACTCGAGCTGGCCGGCGGCGTTGGCCTCCGCGAGCGCCTTCTTCTTGCCCATCCCCTTGCCAATCGCCAGCGCGTAGGCCTGCTGGGCGGCCGACGTGCTGGCGGACTTGGCTCCTGAGAGCATCGAGCTGATGCCGGTGTTGACGGCCGCCACCGCCTGGTTGAGGAATGTGCCCGGGCCGTAGACGACCTGGGCGGCGTGCGACTTCATCAGGTGGCCGCACGGGCTTGACCAGCCGCCGTAGGGCGCGTGGTTGACCGCCGTGAACGCTCGTAGCGTCGAGTTGGCCTGCACGTACTGGCCGCCCAGGCAGGCCTCCAGCTGGGTGATCGTCGCCAGGTCCTTGGTCTCGACGAGGTTGGTCAGCTTCTCGCGCACGAGGATGATGACCGCGTCGTCGCCGAAGTGGCGCTGGTCGTCGGCCGTCGCCCGGAAGGCCGGCGACGAGCGGTTGACGAACGTGTCGGTGCCGGCCGACGGCTTCAGGCCGAGCGACAGGATGGCGCCGGCGATCGCCAACGCCAGGACGATCGCCACCACGAGCACCGGCCGCCGCGCAGCCGCGCCCGAGATCCGCTCAAAGATCGCCGCCATGCTCGCCCGAGGCTATCGGCGGGCCGGGAAGCTCGCGCCGATCATGGGAAGACCTGCCGGGTGGGCCGGTCTCAGTCCATCGTCAGGGGGCCCTGAGACTCCCCGGAGAGGAACTGCCGAATGAACGGGTTGTCGGAGTTGAGCATGTCCTCGGCGGGACCGGCCTCGACGATGCGCCCCTTCCACAGGACGTTGATGTAGTCCGCCACACGGCGGGCGCTCATGATGTCGTGGGTGATCACGCAGAAGGTGGGGAGATGT
>DATAUL010000575.1:0-8691 GCA_036268255.1 Solirubrobacteraceae bacterium
ACTCGTGGCGTTGCATCTCGTCGAGCTTCTGGAGGGCGTAGGTGGAGCCCAGCGGCCCGCCGTCAAGAAGCGCGATGAAGTGCCGCTGATCGAGTCCCATGGCCTGGCAGAGCTGCATTGACTCAGCGAGGGCGGTGACCAGGGTGATCATCCAGTGGTTGGCGGCGAGCTTGAGTCGGGACCCCATTCCGGTCTGCCCGACCCAGAGCACGCGTGAGGCGAGCGCGTCAAAGATCGGCTGGACCGCGTTCCGCGCCGAGTCAGGTCCAGAGGCCAAGATCGTCAGCTTCCCCTGCTCGGCGGGCTGGGTGCTGCCCGAGACGGGCGCGTCGACAAGCCTGATAGCGTGCGCGTCCGCGACGCGCGTCAGCTGGTCGGCCTCGGCCGCCCCGACGCTGCTCATCTGCAGCCAGATGGTTCCCTCAGGCCAGTCCTCGAGCAACGGGGTCACGACATCCAGGACGACGTCGGCATTGGGGAGCATGGTGATGACCACCGTGGCGTCGCCGACCACGTCCCGCGGCCCCGTGGCCGGCGCCGCCCCAAGGCTTTCGAGATTCCGCACTTGGTCAGCGTCGCGGTCCCACGCGGTGACCGCGACGCCGCAGTCGAGAAGCCGGCGGGCCATGGCGGAGCCCATCAGGCCGACGCCGAGCAACCCGACACGGTTGATCGCGGGGACCGTCTGATCGAGGCGGGCTGTGGTCGGTGTGGTTTGGTTCATGGGTGCTCCTCTCAGGAGGTGGGGTGTGGTTGCGAGCGTGAGGGGATCGCGCGTCGGTGGCGATCGCGCCCTTGAACATCAGGCCTGCGCCGGCGCCGATGACGATGTCCTCGGCCAAAAAGACGCCGAAGCTGGGGGACGGCAGCCATACCGCGATCGTCAGCAGGCCCAGGCCGGCCACGAGCGCCGGAATCGCCGCGGCCAGCAACTGGTGCGTGATGCCCGAACCGGCCAGCGTCCGGGTGAGACCAGGTCCGTGAGGCGGGCCGATCCAGCTGGGAGTCATGTCGGTCATCGCTCTCCTTCCCTGGTTGGGACAGGCAGCTTCGCAACGGCCTGAGGGCGCGTACATACGGATCCGCCAGAGACGTCGCTTCCGGGTTCCAGAGGGGCTTGGTAGGGGAGGCCCTACCCAGCCAACCGTTTCCGGCTTTCCCTACCTCGCGCCGGGCGCGAGACGGCGATGATTGGTGTCCTATGACGCGATCAGTTCTGGTGGTCGATGACGATCCGGAGTTCCGCAAGCTGGCTGGACGGCTGCTGGCCGCCAGCGGGCTGACTGTCATCGGCGAGGCCGAGTGCGTGGCGGCGGCGCTCGAGGTCGCTCTGCGGTTAAAGCCCTCGGCCGTGTTAATCGACATCGAACTGCCCGACGGGGACGGAGTCACGCTGGCCCGAGAGCTCGCGGCGCTGCCGTGGCGCCCGCGGATCGTTCTGACGTCGATTGACGGGGACATCACCACCACCGGCGAAGCCCGGCTCGCTGGTGCCCGTGCGTTCGTGAACAAGGCTGACCTTCCCAACGCGCCGCTGGCGGAACTGCTCGGCGGTGGCTAGCCAGGAAACACAGACCGCGCGGCGGGATTGCCTGACGTCAGGGCCGCTGCGGGTGGTGATCGGCGAGGACGACGTCCTGCTTCGCGAGGGGATCGTGCGGCTGCTCACCGAGGCCGGGGTCGACGTCGTCGCTCAGGCCGGCGACGCCACGGATCTGCTGCGCAAGGGCCTTGCGCATCGCCCCTCGGTCGTGATCGCCGATGTCAACATGCCACCCGGAAATGCAGACGACGGCCTGCGAGCCGCGATCGAGATACGCCGCCAGCGGCCCGAGACCGGAGTACTGGTGCTTTCGCAGTACTACGAGGAGCACTACGCGATCGACCTGATCGGCGCGCACGCCGAGGGAGTCGGCTATCTCCTCAAAGAGCGCGTGGGCGATGTCGAGAGCTTCATCGATGCCGTCACCCGCGTCGCCGGGGGCGGCAGCGCGCTTGACCCGGAGGTCGTTGGGCGGATGCTCGGCCGCCGTCACCGCGACAGTCCGCTTGACCGCTGCACCCAGCGTGAGCGCGACGTCCTGGCCGTTATGGCCGAAGGGAAGTCCAACCACGGGATCGCTCAGGCGCTGCTGGTCAGCCAGGCCGCGATCGAGAAACACGTCACGAGCATCTTTCACAAGCTCGAACTCGACCCCGCCCAGACCGAACACCGCCGAGTCCTCGCAGTACTGACCTTCCTACGCAACGCCTCGAGCCGCCAGTCCACGTAGGGCTTCCCCTACCCGGGGGCTCCGGCAATCGGGGTCGCCCACTCCGGCGGGCCCGTCTGTACGCACGCGACGGCGGGTGAGAGTCTGATGTGCACCTTAACTCGTCAACCAGGTGGGTCCCCGTGTCAACACCAACAGCTGAGCAAACGTACCGTAAGTCTTCGCCACCGCGTAATCCTCTGATTGCGCGGTTGGCCGCGGCCGTGCTGGCCGCGGCCGTGATCGCGTCGGCCGCGGTGACGGCGCTGCTCTACGCGGCCGGGATTGCCGGGGGTTCGACGACGGCCGTCGTGGCGCAGTCCGCGCACACACCGGCCGATTTGACGGCAGCCGACGCGCTCAATCCCAGTGCGCTCTACCGAGGCGCCGCTGCCGGAGTGGTCGCGATCGAGGCCACCGGCGTGAGCTCGGGCTCGAACGGGCTTCCGTACACCCCGACGGGCCAGTCGATCGACACCGGCACCGGCATGGTGATCAACACCCACGGCGACATCTTGACCGCCTCCCATGTCGTCGCCGGCGCCTCGAAGATCACCGTCAAGTTCCTAAACGGTACGGTGCGCGCCGCAACCACGCTCGGAACCGACAGCTTCGACGACGCGTCCGTGCTGCGTGTCAATCCGGCAGGACTGGCGCTTCACCCGTTGGTGTTGGGGAGCACCGCCTCGCTTGTCGTCGGGGATCCGCTGGCGGTCATCGGGGACCCGTTCGGCTACAACCGCAGCCTGAGCACCGGCGTGGTGTCCGGGCGTGACCGCACGATCCAGGCGCCGAACGGATCCCTGATCGCAAACGCGCTGCAGACGGACGCGGCCGTCAACCCGGGTAACTCCGGCGGCCCCCTGCTGGACGCTCAGGGACAGGTCGTCGGGATCGCCGATCAGATCGCGACCGGCAGCTCAGGCGTCGACCAGGGCAGTGGCGTCGGGTTCGCCGTACCGATCGACCCGGTCAAGGCAGAGCTCTCGCAGCTCGAAGCAGGCAGGACCGTTCTTCACCCCTACCTCGGCGTCGGGCTCCAACAGGCCTCGATCAACCGACGGGGAGCGCAGGTCACGAGCGTCGCTTCGGGGAGCCCGGCGGCCGCCGCCGGCCTGAAGGCCGGAGAGCTCATCACCGCCCTGAATGGGACCGCGGTTATCGGACCGAGCCAGCTGGTGGCCGACCTCGCGGCGCTCAAGCCCGGAGATAAGGTCACGCTGACGGTGAAGCGCGGAGCTGCCACCGCCAACGTCACCGCCACACTCAGCAGTCAAGCCAGCCGAGCCGCAGCTGGCTGAGCCCGATGGACGCGACACCACCGGACTCCGCAGCGGAGGCACCGCCGCGCCGTACATCCGAGAAGCAGGCTAAAGCCAGTCCCGACGCGGGGCTGAGTCGAGAGGTCAAGCTCGTCGCGGGCGTGGTGGTTCTCGGCGTCATCATGTCGGTCCTCGACACGACGATCGTCAACGTCGCCCTTGATACGCTCTCGCGCGATCTTCACTCGCCGTTGAGCACGATTCAGTGGGTGTCGACCGGTTACCTGCTGTCGTTGGCGATGGTGATCCCACTCGCCGGATGGTTGTCGGAGCGCTTCGGCTCCAAGCCCGTGTGGATGGTCTCTGTTGCGGTGTTCGCCGTCGGCTCGGCGCTGTGCGGGATCGCGTGGTCGGCTGGGTCGTTGATCTTCTTCCGCCTCCTCCAGGGGTTCGGCGGCGGGCTGATCATGCCGGTCGGCATGAGCGTGCTGGCGCAGACCGCCGGGCCTCGCCACATGGGCCGCGTGATGTCGGTCATCGGCGTGCCGATGCTCCTCGGGCCGGTGCTCGGCCCGGTGCTCGGCGGTCTGATCGTGACCAACGCTCCCTGGCAGTGGATCTTCTACGTCAACGTGCCGATCGCCGCGCTGTCGCTGATCCTCGCCGCGCGGCTGCTCAATTCCCGCCAGGGACGCACCGACGCCGGCCCGCTCGACTGGCTCGGTGTTGTGCTGCTCTCACCCGGGCTCGCCGGGGTCGTGTTCGGGCTCGCGGAGACCGAGACCAGCGGTGGCCTGAGCTCCGCGATCGCCTGGGGACCGATCGCCGCCGGCATTGTGCTGGTCGCGCTGTTTGTCCGCCACGCGCTGCATGCCCGGCGTCCGTTGCTCGACTTGAATCTGTTCCGCTCAACCGGGTTCAGCGCCGCCGCCGCCTCCGTCTTCCTGCTCGGCGCGGCGCTGTTCGGGGCGATGCTCCTTCTCCCGCTCTACTACCAGGTCGACCGGGGTGAGAGCGCGCTCAGCGCCGGCTTGCTGATGGCGCCCCAGGGGCTCGGAGCCGCACTTGTGATGCCAGTCTCCGGCCGCCTGACCGACCGCATCGGCGGAGGGCGAGTGGCCCTGTTCGGAATCGCGGTAATGACCCTCGCCACCTTTCCGCTCGTCGGCGTGAGGCCGACGAGCTCGTACGGATGGCTCGCGCTCGTGCTGCTCATTCGCGGCATCGGCCTCGGCTGCTCGATGATGCCAACAATGGCGTCGGCGTACGCCGTGGTGCGCAGCGACCAGGTACCCGGAGCAACGAGCGTGCTGAACACGCTCCAGCGGCTCGGAGGATCAATCGGCACCGCGCTGCTCGCTGTCGTTCTCGCAGAACACGCCCGCGCCGCCCTCGGGCCGGGCGCGGCCAGCAGCGGCGGGCTGATCCAGACGCTCTCGCCCGCCGTCCGTGCCCACGTCGCCGGCCCCCTCGCAAGCGCTTTTGGCGACACATTCTGGTGGGCGCTCGCCGCGACGCTGATCGCGCTGATCCCCGCGAGCGTGCTCGCCGCGAGCCAGCGGCGCGAGCGCCAGGCGATGGACGCCGGCGCCGCTGGCGGCGGCCGACTGAGCCCTTCGAGCCTGCGCGCCCGTGTTTCGCTCACCCGGTCAAACGCTTCTGTCCGCGCTGGGGCCGGCATGGGCAACGCCATCCGGACGGCGATCGACGCAACGAAAGCGAAGTGAGACAGCCATGCCACAATCACTTCACCAAGGTGCCCAAGTTGCGGGCAGGGCCCTTGGGAATCCGGAGCATCAGAGTGAGCCGGCTGAGCGCACGTTCCTGTTACAGCGCGCGCAGCCCGCCCTGAGCGGGCTGATCGACGGATCCCTGTCATCGCTCGCGCCGATCTTCTCCGTCGCGTTGGCCACCCACACTCCGAGGTATGCGTTCTACGCCGGGCTCGCCACGGCGATCGGCGCGGGCGTGAGTATGAGTTTCTCCGAGGGCCTGTCGGACACAGGCGAGGACACCGGACGCGGCAATCCACGAGTGCGCGGGGCGATCACGGGCGCCGGAACTTTCCTCGGCGGCTTTCTGCACACGCTCCCGTTCCTGATCCCCTCCTACACAACCGCGATCGTCGTCGCGATCCTCGTGGTGATGCTGGAACTTGGGACGCTCGCCTTCCTGCGCATGCGCTTCTTCAAGACGAGCTTCGCCACGTCGCTGCTCAACGTCGCGCTCGCGGGTGTGATCATCGTCGCGGCGAGCGCGGCGCTCGGGTCCGCCGCGAGCTGATATTCACTCGTCGGCGACCTGGACGAAGGTGGCACGCGGTCAACTGGCCAAAGGTGGCGGGAGGCGTCGCGGCCGTCTGACGCGCCGAGTAGGGATTTCCCTACGTGGTGTGTCCGGAATACCGGCCCGAGGTCTCCGGGCGATGCGTATGTCCGCGCACCTGAAGCGATGAGATCCTGATCTTCACTCCGATCGCCGGCCGACCAAGTCACCCACAGCCATGAATGCCACACAACACGCACCGACTCGCAGCTTGGGCGCCGCGCTGGAGCGCGACCGCCTCGAGCGCCGTGCGAGACGGATGACCTTCGCGGTGGGTTCGCTGCGACAGCGCGCCACCGAGCGTCAACGCGAGCTCGGCGCAACGCCGAGGCAACTTCACCAAATCATTGTCGACTTCGAAGCGCAGATCGAGGCGATGAATGCTCGGCTGTTGGAGCTCGCCTGGGAACGGACGTCCAACCGCAATCCCGTAATGGGGCCGCTGAAATGAGCATGCTCACTCCCATCGACACGGCACTCGCTCGCCGGGCGGTCGATGCGCTGCTCGAGCGCTACGTGGCCTGGCGCGAGGAGTGTGAAACGGTATGGCTGGCGTATCAACGCTGGGTCGACGCCGACCGCCACGAGCACTGGCTCGCCCATGCGGGCTACGTCGCTGCGCTTGACCGCGAAGAGCGCGCTGCGCGTAGCTACGCCGATCACATCGAGCGTGTCAGGCTGATCTCCCCGTGACGCCAGGGGTGTCAACCAAGCGGGCCACAACTCCTGACGGTTCAGCCGTCGTCTGAGCGTCGCGCAGGGCCTGCTCAGCCACGCTAAACCGGGTCTGAGACCGGCAGCAGCGCACACACGCGCGTCCCGCCACCCGGCGGACTCTCGAGCACGAGTCGTCCATCCAGCGCCGTAACGCGATCCTCCAGACCGCCCAACCCCGTACCGAGATCACCGCGCGCTCCACCGACCCCGTCATCGCGCACCTCGACTCGCAACTGCTGATCCTCAACTCGCGCCATGACCCCCGCACCACCCGCACCAGCGTGCTTGACGACATTGGTGAGCGCCTCGCTGACCACAAAATAAGCCGTCGCCTCCACACCGGCCGGCAGACGCCCGACGAGCACGTCGACACTTACCGGCAACGACACCCGGGACACCAGCGCCTCCACCCCCGCGCGCAGACCACCTCGAGTGAGCGCCGCCGGCAGAATACCGTGCGCCAACTCGCGCAACTCAGCGTTCGCCGCCTCAGCATGCCGCAGCGCCTCACCCACCAACTCACGGACACTGCCGTCACCATCCGAGAACGCCCGCAGCGCCAGCTTGAGCACAATCACCGCCTGCACCAGACGCTGCTGGGCCCCATCATGCAAATCACGCTCGATCCGCCGTCGGCTCTCGTCAGCGGCACTCACGATCCGCGCGCGCGACGCCGCCAGAGCCCCACGACTCTCCGCATTCGCGATCGCCGTCGCCACCAGCTCCGTGAAATCGGCCAGGCGCGCCTCGCTGTCCGGCGGCAGCGGCCGCGCCAGAAAGGAGCCGGCCACGACCACCCCCCAGAGGTGGCCTTCGACCATGATTGGCGTCGCGACCGACGAGCGGATCCCCGCGTTGCGCACGCCGACGCCGAGCCGGCCGGAGGTGCTATCGGCATAGCCGTCGATGCGGGCGGGACGGCCGGTCTCATACACGACCGTGCCGAGATTCTTGCCCCCAAGCCCCTGACGGCTTCCGACGGGAAAGGGCCCGTCGCCCCATGCGGCGACGAAGCTCACCGAATCGTCTGAGTCGTAGCGGCCCATGCACGCGACATCGACGGGAAGAAGCTGCCCGACTTCGTCGACAACCGCCGCGAACACCTCCTCGGGCGGCGTCCCGCGCGCCACCAGCGTCGCGACCCGGCGCAAGGCGGCCTGCTGCTCGGCCAGCCGGGCGAGTTCGGCGCGGCTCTCGGCATTCGCGATCGCCGTCGCCACCAGGTCCGTGAACGATGCCAGGCGATCCTCGGTGTCCGGCGGCAGCGGTTGCTCGCGGCCAGAGCCGACGGCGATGAAGCCCCACACGCGACTTTCGACGATGATCGGCGTGCCGACCCCCGAGCGAAGGCCCGTCTCGCGGGCGACGAGGCTCACCGGGCCATCGGCATCAGAATAGTCGTCGATCCGTTGGGGGCGGCCGGTCTCGAATACGATCGTCCCGAGGTTCTTCCCCCCTAGGGGCCACCGGCTGCCCTGGGGGAAGCGCTTGCCCGGTTGGCCCCAGGTCGCGACGAATGTCTGGGTACGGTCGGGCTCGTAACGGCACAGGTTGGCCAAATCAACGGGAAGCAACTGCCCAACCTCCTCGACCACGGCGGCGAACACCTCCTTTGGCGGCGCACCAGCCGCCACCAGCGTCGCCACACGGCGCAACGCCGCCTGCTCGTCAGCCAGCCGGGCGAGCCGAGCGCGGCTCTCGGCGTTTGCGACGGCCGTCGCCAAGAGCTCCGTGAACTGCTCAAGGCGCGCCTCGGTGCCCGCGGGCAGCGGTGGCTCCAGCAGGGTCGTACCGACGGTCATCACTCCCCACAGACGACCCTCGACGACGATCGGCGTCCCAACCGCGGAGTGAAAGCCGCTCTGGCGGCCGACGACACCGATCGGGCCGGAGGCATGTGCAAAGTGGTCGACCCGCGCCGGGCGGCCGGTCTGAAGGACGATCGTCACCAGGTTCTTCCCCGCAAGCTTCGAGCGGCTGCCAACGGGAAATCCGGCTGCCGAAGCGCCCAAGGAGGCGACGCAGGTGACCGTACCATCGCCCTCGTAGCGGCCCATGATCGCGAACTCGACGGCCAGCAGCTGCCCAACCTCCTCGGTGACCGCCGCAAACATCTCCTCCTGAGGCATCCCACG
>DATAUL010000576.1:0-17076 GCA_036268255.1 Solirubrobacteraceae bacterium
AGAGCGTCGGCGTCGAGGAGGTGGTGCTCGTCACCGATAATTGTCGAGAGCTGTACGAGGTGGCGCGCGAGCGTTGGAAGGGTGCACAGTCGCCGCGGGTGCGCGTGATGGAGAACCGCTTCCGCGAGCACCTAGAGGGCGAGGGCATGGAAGCCCACACCAGAGCACACGGGGCGGTGCGCCGCTTCGGCGCCGGCACGGCCCGCAACTCGGCGGTCGAGACCATCGACAGCGAGATCGTCGCCTTCCTCGACGACGACGCCTGGGCCGAGCGGACCTGGTTGGAGTTGATGATGACACTCTACGAGGACCCGTCGATCGTGGCTGCCACCGGGCCACCTCAGCCGGCGTTTGAGTCCGAGGCGCCGGAGTGGTACCCGGAGAGCTTCTACTGGGTGTTCGGATGCGGGTACGCAGGGCTCCCCGACCACGTGGCTCCGGCGAAACGGATCTTCGGGGGCAACATGTCGGCGCGGCGCTCGGCGCTAGTCGCCGTGGGTGGGTTCCAGTCTGTCGACTTCGACGACATCGACATATGCATGCGCCTGCTCGAGCGCTACGGCGAGCGCTCTGTGCTGCATGTCCCCAATGCGCTGATCCATCACTACGTTCCGGACGACCGGGCCACGTGGCGGTACTTCTGCCGACGGACGTACTTCGTCAATAAGGAGAAGGTGCTGGCGTTCCGCGAGATGGGCACGGCGGCGAACCTCGCAGCGGAGCGCGACTTCGTCTTCAGGATGCTGCGTCAGCAGCTCGTGCTCACCCTCGGCCAAGCGGCACAGGGCCGCGCGGGAGCGCTGCGCTCGATCGGGGCGATGCTGATCGGCACGGCGTTGGCCGGGTTCGGCCACCTGCACGGCCGGCTCGACGCTCTACGCAGTGGCTGACGCGGAGCGCTGCGCGCTACCTGAGCGTGACGACGACATGCCCTCTGGCCTTGTTTCCAAGTGCGTCTGTGAACGTTACCCCGACGGTCGCGTTTACATTCTCGTGTTTGAGCGCTCGCAACACCTTCGTGCCGTCGCGGCGCTCGATTAGTTTCAGGGTGAGCGTAGCGCGCTTGCCTGGACCGACACGCTGCGTTTGCGGCCTCAACTTCAGCTTGACGCGCCCGAGCTTCACCCAGCCAGTGGCTCTGGCGACTACCCGCTGCTTGGCCGTGAGACTGATGATCAGCCTGACCACCTTGCCCTGACGCTGGACCTTCGCGGCGAAGATCGTGGCGCCGACCCTGGTGTCCACCTTGATGGGTCTGGAGGCCCGGTTTGAATCGCCACTCCCCGGCGGATGGCTCGTGGTTGTGGCCGTGCTGGGGGGCACGGAAGTGGTCGCGGTGTCCGGCGGAGCGGTGTCCGGCGGGGCGGTGTTGGGCAACGCGGCGAGGACTCCGAAGTACGGATCCGCGGCCAGTTTGGCGAACGCGGTCATCGAGGCCGTCGAGGTGTCGATCCCCCAATCATGGCCACTCGACGTGTACGTGCGGTCGAAGTAGACGAGGGCCTTGATGGCTGCGTGCGCCTTGACCCATGTGCCCATGTCGCTGATCCATTGCGCCTTGTTGCCGCCCGACTCGGTGGAGCCCGTCTCGTCGATCATGATCGGCTTTTGTGACGCGTAGTCGCTGTAGACCGGATTCATGATCGTGCCGAAAGGCAGCCACCCATCGCCCCCCGGCAGCGAACCCCAGTTGTAGCCGTCGATTCCGACCCAGTCGACGTAGGCGTCGCCGGGGTAGTAGTTGCGCCAGTTGTTCCACGAGGAAGCATCCCAGCCGCCAGGTGACGACTCCGAGTTGGGCGCCCAGACCCAGGAGACGTTGCGCACGCCCTCGGCGTCGAAGATGTCGTGGATGCGACGCCACGCGAGGATGAACCCGGTGGTATCCCGGTTGTTGTTGGCCCCGCCCCAGTCGAACCAGTCGCCGTTCATCTCCGCTGCGGGGCGCAGGAAAATTGGCCAGCCGAACGCCTTGACGGCCCGTGCTCGTGCGCGAATGTAGCTGTCTTGAGAGCCGTCGTTGATGTCTGAGTAGTGCGGCGGCCACCACCACGTGATCATCGGAATCCGACCGCCTGCAACGTCCCAACTCTGGCTGGACGCCGGGAAGTCGTCCGCCCAATCGAAGTAGCGGCTGTCGATGGCGAAAGTCCGCGAGAACCGCGACTCACGCTGCTGGACGCTCTGGGTGTCGGTGAGACCGTCAATCTGCGAGAGCAGCCCGAGGTACGCGCCCGACAAGGGCACCGGTACCTTCCCGCCCGGGGTAAGAGCGGGCGCGAGGGGCTGGCTAGCCTGCGCTCGAACCCCCTCCAGCAAGCGGTCGGGCGAGCCGCGGGACGGCTGGGCCACAGCGATGCCGGCCATGCTCGAAACGATCAACACCACCAGAACGAAGACAGAGAGACGGAACCCACGCATCGTTGGTGTTATCGACTTGCGAATGAATGGCCTTTAGCGCGGTGGTGGTGCACTCATCAGTTGTCCACTGCGGCACCGCGCCGGCGTCAGGCGTGGTTGTGTCCGGCTATGTAAGAGGCGAGGTTGCTTAGGGCGCGCACTCAGTGCTTCGCCAGTACGTAGAAGCGGTGATACGGCATCTCGGCGACGGTGTACTCGCGCTCGACGCTGAAGGGCCGAGCGAGGAGTTCGCGCACTACTCGACGACTGGTGCCGCGTGCGCCGACCTCCCAGTAGTGCTGACCATCGAAGCGGTGCCGCCACGGCGTTCCGATGTGCAGCGACCCGCCGCGGTCGTTGAAGAATTTCACCACGTGGATGCTCCAGGCGACCCCGACGTCGATGCCCGCCTGCGGGAGTGACACGAGGGCGTGGGAGCGGCTGACACGGCGCAGCTCGGACAGCGCGCCCGGGACATCCACCCAGGGGATGTGCTCGAGCACCTGCGAGGCTAGGACCACATCAAACGAACCCGTCTCGCACGGCAGGGCGCGCACGTCGCCGACCACGTCGGGTCTCAACTCTCCGTCGATGTCGACCGAAGTCACATCGACGCCCAGCCCCGTCAACGTCCGCTTCACGACGCCGGAGCCAGTGCCGATCTCAAGGCAGCTGCGCGCACCAATGGCCAGGACCTCGGTGATCTGGTGCCAGTAGCTAGCCCATCGTGCCTTCTTGTTGTAGGCCGCCCAGTCGTAGTGGACAGCCGGAACCTGTACCCCACTCATCAAGGGTGATGCTACCCCGCTTCCCGCGGTGGGAACCCGGCCCGCTCCATCGATGACTCGCGCCAGCGACCTCCGGCAAACGTGCGCGGCGCAGTCCAACTCATAAGCTGGGGAAAGGTGCCAGGCAGGCGCGCTACGAACGCCACCGCAGGCCACAGTACAACGGCCTCGAGGAACATCGCCGCGACCCAGACGCAGGCAACGAGCACCAGCCCGGCTCCGGCCAGGAGTGCCGTGAGCGGCAGCAGGATCTCGATCCCGCTGCCCAGGCAGCTGAGGACGGCGCAACGGCGGAGGTCGCCGTTGACGCGGCATGCAGCGATGTACTGGGACCGCACCCCGTTGGGGAACGTCGCCACCGCGAGGATCGCGAGCGGTACCGATGCCTCCGTGTAGCCGCTGCCGAACATCTTCAGCAGCAAGTTCCCTCCCGCGCCGAACACAACGAGACTGGCGGCGGCGACTGCCGCGCAGATCTTGATCGTGCGCCGCAGCTCGCGTTCGAGCGCATTGTGGTCGCCGCTGGCGACGCCGAATAGCGCGGTGCCCAAATGGGTGGAAACCACGTAGGCGAAGCCGACGAGCAGCAGCGCGCTAAAGAAGCTGGCATTCGCGGTGGGCGTGAGGAACCCGGCGACGAGGACCGGGAGTACAAGCCGTGGCGCGCCGGATGAGAGGTTCAGCCAGTGATGAGTGAGCGCCGTCCCTCGGTAGCTGCTGAATAGTGCTCGCCGAGGCCACGCGACGAGCCTTACCTTTGCCCCTCGTGCGAGCAAGACGATCACGATGATCGAGAGCACGCCTCCCAAGAGCCACGTCAGGAGCAGCCCGGCAGAGTCGTCGAGCCCGAGCGCGATAGACACGAGCGGCAGGGCGGCGAGCTTGAGGACGGAGAACACGAGGTTCCTCCAGAACTGCCAGCTGGCATGTGACAGCCCTATGGTCGCGTCGTCGAGAACGAGCAGGGATCCGGAAATGCCGGCTGTAGCCGCGAACAGCGCGAGCCCCGCGATCCCCTGCGGGATCATTGCCGAGGATGACAGCACTCGGACGCCGACGGCGAGCGCCAGCCCTCCGACGACTCCGGCGGCCGTCGACGCGACTAGCGCCGTCGTGATCAATCGTGCCGGATGCTCCACGTTGCGGGAGAGCTCGCCGACGAGCAGCGTGCCGAGCCCGAGCATGCCTGCCATCGCGACGAGCTGCATCGCCGAGATCGCCGCTCCGCCAGCTCCCACGGCCGCGCGACTGAACGTGTGCGCGGCCACGACCCAGAACGCGAACCCGAACAACGACGTGACCACCGTCGAGCCGAACAAGGAGATGGCGTTGGTGATCACGCTGCCGCGGTAGATACCGCGACGCGCGCCGTGACCGGCGATCACGGCCAACGCCCCCTCCCCCACTACGGGTGTCTTCTCTAGTGCCTCTTCCGGCCCTGTCATGTCTGTGACGCGTACCCTCGGCGGTGTGGGAGGCGGCTCAGCATGAGCGAGACGCGGTCGATCAGCCAATGCGGCGACGCGAGGACGCCGAGCCCAGCGACAACTGCGGCAAGGCCCGGACGACCCTGGCGGAGCGCGCGGCGGATGACGCCAAAGGCGCCCCGCCGGTCGCCGGCCGCCACCGCGAGCGAGATCGTCACGCCCATCAGCAGGTCACCATATTCGCGCTTTGACAGCAGTTCGCGATGCGCGTCCGCCCAGGCCATGCTGTGGCGCCAATCCGGGCCGCGCGAGATCGACTCGCCCCGGGCCTGCTGGCGGTAGGCAAGCAAGGGCCCAGGCGCCGTGGCGAAGTACACATCCGGCTCTTGCGAGACGCGCACGAGCCAGTCCCAATCCTGATGCATCCGCAGTGACGGGTCGAGCGGGACACGCGCGAGCAGTGCGCGATCGACGAGCAACATCGACGAGTTCATCAAAGCCTCGCCCCACGCGACCTCGCGTCGCTTGAACAGATAGTCGGCGATCGACTGTCCTTCACGGATCGGGTGCCGAGGGAGCATCGCGCGCTTGTGACCCGACTGGTCGACAACGTCGAGCTCCGCGCCGATGACCGCATGCTGTCCCCGGACACGCGCCGCGAGTAACCGTGATAGTTGGGTCTCGAGCTTGTGTGGATACCAGTAGTCGTCGTCGTCCAGGAAGGCGATCACGTCGCCCTGCGCTGCGTCCACACCGAGCTGGCGCGCACCGTTTCCGCCGCGGCCGCCGCCGGTGGCCAACAGGCGCACGCGCGTGTCGGTGAACTCGATCGTATCCGGCACGTCCGCGAGGTCGACCGCGACGATTACCTCCTCGGGCGGGACGGTCTGGTGCAGCGCTGAGTCGACCGCCTCGACCAGCGACTTGCGACCCACCGTGGGGATGACGACCGACACGCGCGGCTCGCTCATCCCAGTGTCACGGTTCGAACCGGGGCTTCTGGCCGAGTTGCGCTGAACAGCTGGATCCTCACAGGACCGACGGCGGAGCGAGGAATGTGCCGGGTGCCTGACCAGCGCTGGCCGCTGGTCAGCGCGAGCGAGAAGCCGGTGGTGCTGACGCCGGTCTCGATGCGGACGCGATACCGACCGGGCGCCGAGTCGGCATTGACGACCGCGATCCGGACCTCCGACCCGTCGTGTGACGGGGCAACGGCCAGCGTCGTGGTGACGGCGCGGCGGTCGAGCGCCCTCTGGCTGCGGATCGCAACGACAGCCGCCGCCGCCAGAATCGCGCAGACGCCCGCTGCGGCGAGCAGAGGCGTCGGGCGCACCCGCATCGAGCGCCGGCGCATTGGCTCATCGGCTCCGGCACGGCGGCCGGCGGCCACTGCCGCGGCCGCAGCTGTCACGACGAGCATCAAGGTCGACCACTGACGCGCCGTCAGGGGCACGTGGAAGGCGTTGAGCAGGAGCCCGCCGAGAGCCGCTGTGGCGAAGCTCAACGCGAGCGTCGTCGTGGCGAGCTCCGGCGCGTCGACGCGTCGCCGGCCCTCGATTGCGCGCACGAGCGCATAGCCCGGGCAGACCACCACCAGCGGCGCGAGCAGTAGGCCGCCCACGCCTCCGGGCTGGAGCGCCCAAACCGCCGCCGTGGCCAGCACCGCGTAGCCAACGACGGCCGCGAGATCCCTGCCCCGCTCAACCACCGCGGAGTCCCCTCACGTCATAGACGACCAACGGACCGCCATCGTAGACGCGGTGGACCCGCGGATCGCGGTCGAACTTGTCAAGCGCCCACGGCGGCAGCGGCGTCATCGCCTCCTGCACCGACGTCTCGTGGTCGAAGTAATCGTGGCCGACGGGGCGTTGTGAGGCGATGCGCTTGTCGACGAGCACGTAGTCGATGCCGCGCTCAGAGAGGAGTTCGCGGGTACGCAGGTTGAAGGAGCGCGAGTAGAAGATGCCCGGCACGTCGGCGAACGCGAACTGCGAACCGTAGCCGCCGACGAGTGAGCACGCTGTGAAGTCGCAGGCTACCTTCGCGTTGCGCGGGAGGTTGGCTGCGATCCAACGCGCCGCCTGAACGCCCGCGGGGTCGACACCACTCTCGAACGCGTCGACCTTGAACTTGCCCGGCACGAGCTCCCAGGGCGCCGGCCAACCGCTCGTCGTGTTGCCGACGCACACCAGGACGACCGCGATGAGCCCGACCGTCGTAGTCAGCCCCCGCCTGCGTGTCCACAGCTGGGTGAGCGCCAGGGATGCGGCCACGCACGCGAACAGGTACTCGTAGGTCAGCAAGCGCCCAGCCAGCTCGGCACCGTCGGAGGCGAGGAACCGGATCCCGAGGAGTCCGAAGAACCCGAGGCCGAGCACTGCGAAAGTCCGCGTCAGGGCATTCTGGCGGCCGCGCCAGGCCAGCAGCGCCCCGGTGATCACCAGGACCGCCATCGTGCCGGTCCCGATGACCGTCGCCGCGGTCGTGAACGGACTCACGGCGGCGCCCCCCACCTGCGCTTTGCCGCCGACTGACCCGGCGCGCAGGAAACCGGAGAGCACGTCGCCCACCGGTCCCGCGAGATACTGGTAGGTCATCGGCGCGACGAAGATCAGCCAGGCGGCAGCCAGCCCGGCGCCGACGGCGCCCAGGGCGAGCAGTCGCCATCCGTCTGCGCGCTCGGCAGCGACGACGCCGCGGCGCGGCAGTCCGGCTTGCAACACCATGCCCGCCCCGAGGGCGAGCAGCGTGAGCGCCGTGATGGCCGCCGTGACGTGGTGGGTGACGGTCACGGCGGCCAGGCAGATGACCGCCGTGATCAGCCCCGCGACCGATTTCCGGCGCGTGGCGGCGATGAGCGCCACGACCATGAACACAAGCGCGGGCGCCTCGTAGATCCACAGCCCGTTGAAGAACGCATTCTGTGGGCTGATCGCGAAGATCAGGGCGGACACGGCCGCCACCCGCTCATCTGGACAGAGCCTGAGTTTGGGAAAGCCCGAAACGGATCTGGAGGATGGGGGGGCCTGAACTGGTGCATAGCGGGTCACCCTGCGCAAGAGCACGAAGGTCCCCGTCGCAAGCGCGACGTGGGAAAGCCCAGCCACGATCTGGCCGGCCGTATACAGATTGAGGCCGGTAATCGACATCAGGGACGTCGTGATCTCCTCCAGGCCGGGAAAGCGCGGGCTTACCGGCAGCGACGGGTTCGCATGGAAGAGCGCGTGGTAATGCAGGATGTCAATGGCCGTGCGTCGATGCTGAAGCTCGTCCGGGAACTTGAACACCAGCGGGCTGTACATCCACTTCGTCAGCGACTGGGAAAGCGCGAGTCCAACGACCGCCACCCACTTGCTCCGCGTCCTGCGCGCCAGGACGTAGGCAGCAAGCGGAATGAACGTGAGTAGGTGGCCGCCCCAGTACGCCACTGTCGCCCACGAGTGGCCCTCGCGGCCAGCCGCGTACGACAGCGAGACAACCAGCACGCCGGACGCTGATACGAGCATCGCAAGCAACAGGCCGGGCCGTGCGGGCGGGGCCGTCACACGGTCGTGGGCTGTTCCTCCTGGCGTCGTGGTGTTGGTCGGGAGCACCGAGCGGTAAGCGGCATCCGGTATCCCGCCACGACCCTGACCGGTACTCGATCGCGCATCTGGCGGCGAGCCTTGGAGCCCTGCCTTCGCCGCCGATGCCCCCAGCGCGGAGCCCCAGGCCCTGTTATGCAACGTGACCAATGCCCGTCGCTCCTGCCCGAGGCTCTCGATTATTGCTGAGATCAGTCATCTTCTGGAAGTTGTTCGTTTGCTTCTTGCCGGATCGGGCCGCACACATGGACGCCCGCTGGTTGCAGTCCCGGTGCCCTCCGGCTGGCGCGACTCAACTGTTGGTCGCCTGGCGCTGAGTCCACCCACCGGCCACCTGCAACCAAGCTGCATCCGTCAGCCTCACGTCCGTAGCGGATCAGCCCCCTGCAAACAGTACCCGCCCGTCGCGCGCTGCACGCTCGCCCCGCGACGCGGTGGCGGCACTGTCGCCCCCGCGACGCGGTGAGGAAGAATGCCCATGGCCGCTGTCAACCCACCTGCCCAATCCGTCTACACCCCGCACCACGGCTCAGCGGATCAGTGCTCTCGCCTAGGAGCCGGCTGCCTCTTACGTTCTGACGGTGCCGAATGCTCTGACATCGAAGCAAGGCCGAACCGGGCGGCTGAACAGTGCAGAAGAACCGCGAGGCCGGTCAAACATCCGGCTAGACGCCTCACCTTCTGCCATGATGTGGCCGATGGTGAATTAATGCAACGCTCTCGGTTTCGCTCTCGCTCCTTTCTTCCCGGGGATCTCGTTAGTCGCCAAGCTCTTGGCTGTACCGGGACATATCGGATTGTCGAAGACGATGGAGTCGCGGTGGTCGTGGAGGTCATCAGCGCGCCCGGGCTGCCGCGAGGCGCAATTTTTCGCTTTACCCCAGAGACGGTTGCCAACATGACGCTGCTGCCTACGAGCCGAGTCTCCCGAGAGCCTGCCGCGGCACCCTTGCCGTCCCAGCGCGAGAACGTTAGGCTTCAGCCAGGATCGAGGCAGGCGGCGACTCGCTGAACTGAGCGGCTAGCTCGTCAAAAATCGGAGGGGCCCACTCGGCCGCCTCCGTATGGGGCGCCCGGGTAAAGCGTCCTGCCACCATGGTCCGGAGCACCCGCCAGCCGTCTCGGAAGGCGCGGAGGTTGCTTTCGCCATTCAGTCGCTCATGTTCCATGCTCGGCACTTCGCAGACACTGCGTCCCGCGCGAGCGATCCGAACGTGGATCAAGGTTTCCACTTCGAACCCGTCGCAGTCGACGCGCATATCCTGCAAGCACGGCGACCAGAATGCGTTGTAGCCGTAGCACAGATCGGAATACCGAGTGCGGTAGAACATGTTGAAGAGACCGGTGAGAATCCGGTTTCCCGCACCACGAAGCGGAGAAAGGTCCGCGCTTCCGGCTCCGTCAATGCATCGCGATCCCTTCGCGAAGTCAGCCCCGTCAAGCAGGGGCTGGACGAATTGCGGGATCTCCGCCGGATCGGTGGAACCGTCAGCGTCCAGCATCACGATGATGTCGCCCACGGCTGCTCCGAAGCCGCAGGCCAATGCGTTTCCTTTGCCACGCCCGTCCTGCAAGATGATCCGCACCGACGGCCAGAGCGCCCGCGCCACGGCGACCGTATCGTCGCTGGAGTGACCGTCAACGATGAGTACCTCATGTACCCAATCCGGTATGCGCGACATTACGTGCGGCAGATTCGCTGCCTCATTCAGCGTAGGTATGACTACGCTGACCCGCGCCCCGGTGCGCGGGTCGGACGGGTCACCGAGAGCCCTGAGCCGCTTCGTATGCCGAGCCCTCGGCAACGCTGCGTTCCGATTCATATGTGCTCTCCCCCAAACGAGATTTGACCGGGATCGGCCATTTGTCCATTTTTGCCCCATGGCTCAAGCCACGGCCCACAGCCACCGATTCAGACAGCCCACAACACCTACGATTTGCCTGCGCTACTCGTCTTCCGGACGAAGTGGCCCTACGAGCCCCTGACGCTCTGTCCTCAGAGCGCGGCTGCTTTATGCGCCCAACTCGCCTTACCGACGATCAATGCACAAGATATCAGAGTTAATCATTGCAGTGTAAACCTCCGGTATCTGCGGCGAAACTCTACCTGCGTTCGCCGCCTCGGTAAGGTCGCTGTCAGCGCTCGGACAATCTGAGCGCTTTCGCTCGGGGCCTACCCGGACGCTGCAACGCCGGCACCGCGGAGGATCTCGCGCGCCACCGTCACATCGTCGAACGGGATCTTGCGCCCGCCGGCGAGGTCCTGCTTCTGACCGGCGATGCCGACCACGGTCCCTGGCCGCCTAGGATTTGTGATCGCACTCAGCGGTCCCACGGCTATGAGAACGCCAACATCGGCGACGTCTCGCGGCTCGGGGCGGAACGAAGGTGCGCGCGGCTCCATTTCGGGCATCGCACCGACCACCGAAAAGTGCTGGCCGCTAGATACTCCCGCGTCGGCGAGATCGCTAAGAGGGCGTGCATCAACATGGTTGGCGTTGTAGCAGTCGACGGTCCTTCTGGCCCGGGGCCAACTGCGTTCAGCTCGCCGAAGCGGTGGCCGCCGTTGCGAGCCCGGATGCACGGACCCTAGCTGAAGATCATTCACGCGAGCCTCACGACAGAGCGCGCGCACGATGTACAACGCGCGGCACATGCTCGTCTCCAGAAGTATGGGCCCTGGAATCTGGGGCCGAGGCGGCGCTGGCGGAAGATCGCACGCCCCGATCTCTTGACGGCGCCCGATCATCACGGTCGTAACGGAACGTACGCAGCGGCTGACCGACCGCGCACACCACCCGACCCCTCAGCATGACATCCTGTCACCACATCCCGTGACCGTCCGTTCCCAGGAACACCTCGCTGCAGATCCGCGCGCCGCCGACGGCCATCCCGGGTTTCGTCCGACCCGCGTGACAGAGGTGGAGCTGTGCGAGCCGCTGCCGACTGCCGATGCACTCGCCGGCGATGGTGCATGGCTGGTGCTGGTGCGACTCGACAGTGAGCCAATCGGGATCATCCGAGTCGAGCCTGCGCGGGTGGCTAGCCCGCGGGAGCTTGCCGACCGCATATGGACCGAGCTCGGGGAACACATCGCCGAGCGCGTACCGTCGATCGACGGCGTCGCTTTTGTTGCATCGGCTGATGTGGGTCTCGACGTCTCGCGGAGCACCGGCTATTCGCGCCGCCGCGTCGCCGTGCTCACGGAGGCGCCGCGGGTCGCGATCGTCCTCTGCACGCGCGACCGCCCCGCCGGTCTTCGCCGCACGCTTCAGGCGCTTAGCCTGCAGCGCTATCCCGACTTCGAGGTACTCGTTGTAGACAACGCGCCCACCACAAACGAGACTCAGGTCGTGGCCGAGTCATTCAAGGGAGTCATGCCAACGCGCTACGTCCAGGAGCCGCGGCCGGGGCTCTCTTGGGCGCGCAACCGCGGCATCGAGGCCGCCGACGGCGACGTGCTCGCGTTCATCGATGATGACGAGATCCCGGACCCACACTGGCTGGCCGAGCTCGTCCGGGGCTTCAGGGCCGCCAAGGACGTCGGCTGCGTCACCGGGATGATTTTGCCGGCGGAGATCGAGACCAAGGCGCAGGAGTGGTTCGAGCAGTACGGCGGACACAGCAAGGGCCGGACCGTGCTCAAGCAGCTTGTCTTCGACGCATCGGCCAAGCGCAGCCAGCACCCTCTGTACCCGCTGCCGCCGTTCGGCGCGGGCGGCAACATGTCGTTCACGCGCAGTGCGCTCTTGCGTATCGGCGGCTTCGACCCCGCGCTCGGCGCCGGCACCCCCGCCCGGGGCGCCGAGGATACGGCGGCCTTCTCCGACGTGATGCTCGCGGGCTATACCCTCGTGCATCGCCCCGCGGCGTTCGTGTGGCATCGTCATCGCTCCGACTATGACGCGCTGCGCGAGCAGCTGTACGGCTACGGTGTCGGGCTGAGCTCATACTACGTGCGCGCCCTCTGGCGCTATCCGCTCGCTACGCTCAGCCTCGTCAAGCTGATGCCGGCGGCAATTCGCGACTACTTTGACCCGCGCAGCCTGCGGCGCGAGAAGATGACCGACTTCCCCGAGGACGCCCTCAAGGCGCACCTGCTCGGGATGATGCGGGGCCTGATCGCTTATCCGATGAGCGTCCGGCGCCAGCGTGCTCTGACACGCACAGCCTCGCGCTGACGCCGAATGGGCCGCATTCCCATCCTGATGTACCACAGCGTCTCGACCGTGCGGGAGGGGATGCTGGCCCCGTACACGCTGAGTCCTAAGACCTTCGAGGCGCACCTTGCCCACCTTGTCGGCAACGGCTACCGCACGTATACGGTGCCCCGCCTGCTCGAGGCGCTGGCGGCGGGGGCGCTGCACGAACGGTCCGTCGCCGTGACCTTCGACGACGGTCTGGCCGACTTCCACCAACACGCGCTGCCCATGCTCGTTCGCTATGGGGTCGCCTCGACGCTCTACGTGCCGACCGCGGACATCGGAGGCACGGTTGGTTGGCTGCGCAAACACCCGGCTGATCGGCGGCAGATGCTCACATCAGAGCAGCTGCGTGACGTCCACGCCCACGGCGTCGAGTGTGGGGCACACAGCCACACGCATCCGCAACTCGACCTGCTGCGAGCCGATGCCGTCACAGCCGAGATGCGCCGGTCACGGGAGGTTCTCGAGGACTTGCTCGGGACACGCGTGGACTCCTTCGCGTACCCCTTCGGCTACCACCGGCGAGCGACCAGGAATGCAGTACGCGCCGCGGGCTTCCGGTCGGCCTGCGCCGTGGGGCACTTGGTCGCGGACGAGTCGCTCGATCGGTTTGCGGTCCCCCGGCTGATCGTGTCCGACACGACGAGCGTTGCGGAATTGCAGCTGCTGCTGCAACAGCGGACACCCTCGCCAGCCGACCGAGCGCTCGTGCGTGCGAAGGACCTCACGTGGCGGTCGACGCGTCGTTTCTTGCGAAGAACTAGTGGGACTAACCGGTGCGAAGCCGCCCGACTTACGCACTATCTAACTCCGTCGGACATGTCGCCGATCACTTGACCTTCCGGGCTGGAGATCACCGGGGACGACCCGCCAGCTGATGGCCTGAAGGGGCGTGAAGTTCTGAATGCCTGACACTCGGTCCGGAACCGGCGTGTCGGCCGGACACCGCGTCACCGTTGTCATTCCGCGTCCGGATGTAAAGAGACCAACCCCGTAGTCGACGCACCAAGCTCGACGCCCTTCCCGCACCGAGACGCGGTGATAAGGCTTTCCAGTACCCTGCAAGCAACGTCCACTGATCGACACGACCGGTCGGCGCTCGACCTTCATGAGCTCGCAGGTCGCAGGATAGCGTTGTTATAGACATCCTCAACGAACGGCAAGCCGGCCGCCCGTTCTCCCGAACGTTTCCGAACGGGTGGAAGAGATGATCGTTGACGGGCACTCAGTCGACGACACCGTCGACGTCGCACCGACGCGTTGGCCATCCGCTCGGTGTTCTCCGAGAAGTCCGCGGCGCGGAAGCGTGCTTGCCTGCGGCTTCTCGGCAGCCCGCGGCGACATCATCGCGATGCTCGATGCACGACCCCACAGATCCGCTGGTGATACCCGTTTCCTAGCACCGCTGCTCGACGGTGCGGGCTTCGTGAAGGCCTTGCTCACGCTGGATGGTGCGGCAGTTGCGACACTTCCGCGTGGCGCGACGCCGGCAAATGCGTCTTGACTCGCATGGCAAATGTCGCCCATAAGACTCAGTACACGGGACCCGTGTTAGGGCAACAACGCGTTCTGGGCCTATTGTCTACCTCACATGACCATCGACGGCGACGGTTTCGAGATGGAGACGTGGCTCCACGCGCGCGTTGCTCGCGCCGGGTTGAGAGTCTGCGAGATCCCGAGCACGCGGCACGAGCGGATTAACGGCGAGAGCAATCCGAGGACCATCCGCCACGGCTGGCGTGCGCGCTTCGCACACTATTCGCGGAGCGACCTGCAAAGACGGCCACACGAGAGGTTCTCGACGACCCATCCTCATTACGGAAGGCGCCACTTCTGCAGGGTCAGCCGATGACTGACGCCCTGCTGTTAATCGCACTTGAACGACGCAGGGCCATAATTCAACCATTGTTCGCTGGTTGGGAGAAACCGCGACATACGCGGGCGACCTCGAAGTGGGTACCTGAGTGACACAAACATTGCTCATTGTGGGCGCCGGACCCGCGGCCGTCGGCGCCGCGCTGGCGGCTGCGGAGCACCCCGACGTCCAGGTGAGGGTCATCGACGTTGGCGGTCAGCTCGAGGAGGCTCACGGCGCTGTGCGCGCGCGCATGGCCACCGGCGAGCCCTCCACCTGGGCCGAGGAGGACAAGCTAACGATCGGGCAGCTGCCGGTGGACTCGCGGGTCAAGGGCCTACCGGAGAAGCGATCCTTTGGCTCAGACTTCCCGTTCCGCGACTTCGGGCAGCGTGCCGGCATCTCGGTCGGCTCAGGGATGAATGACGCCGTCGTCTCGGGTGCCTACGGCGGATTCAGCAACGTTTGGGGAGCGCAGATCATGCCGTTCACCACCGCGACGTTTCGCGACTGGCCGATCAAGGTCGAGGAGATGCATCGTCACTATGCGGCGGTGCTAGGTCAGATTCCGTACGCGGCCGAGGACGACGACCTGTCCATGCTGTTCCCGATCCTGTCGGACAGCCAGCCGCTCCCGCACGTGTCCGATCGCACGGCGTCGGTGCTTCGGCGCTACGAACGACACCGCGGCCAGCTGCACCGCCGAGGGGTTCTCCTCGGCCGCGCCCGGCTCGCGCTGGACTCCCGGTCGTGCGTGCTCGCTGGCCTGTGTATGACCGGCTGCCCGTATTCGCTCGTCTACTCCGCGTCGCACACCATGGACGCCCTGCGCAAGCGTGGTGCCATCGACTACCGCAGCGGCTTGCTCGCCGTTCGTGTGGGCGAAGACGCCGACGGCGCCACGGTCGTCGCGAAGGACCTCGCGACGGGGCGGCTGCACGAGTTCCGGGCCGACCGCGTCGTCCTCGGATGTGGTGCAATCGGGACGTCGCGGCTGGTGATGGGGTCGCTTGGCCTCTACGACACGCCAGTCGCTGTCGCCGAGTCGGTTCAGTTCATGCTTCCGTTCTTCTCGCGCAGGGGCTCCCCGGACCCGCGTCTGGCTTCCGACTTCACGCTCAATCAGTTCAACATGGTGCTTGACCTTGATGGTACGGGGTATGACGTCACCCAATTGCACTTTTACACCTATAATCCTTCGTTCGAAGATGCGCTGCCATCGCCGCTGAAGGCGCGCTGGGGAAGCGCGGCGAATACGTACCTGCTGCGCCGCCTGTCAGTCGCGCTCGGTTACCTGCCGTCGTGGGCATCGCCGAACTTTAAGGTGACTGCACGCCCAGCGCCAGATGGCGAGCTTCCGCGTCTCGAACTCCCGAGTGAACCGCGTTCGTTTGCTCGGAACCCGATGCTGCGAGACACCTTGCGGCGACTGACCGCGGCGGCGCCCCTCCTCGACCTGTGGCCGGTGCTCCCGATGCTCCGGATGGCGGCCGCGGCAAAGAGCTATCACTGGGGCGCGCTGTTTCCGCACACCGAGCGACCGCAGGGCCGCTTCGCGAGCGATTCCCTGGGCCGCGTGGCGCCGTGGACGCGGATCCACCTTGCCGACGGATCAGTGTTCCCCTCGGTTGCTGCAACCACGTTCACGTTGACCGTCATGGCGAACGCGCATCGCATCGCGAGCGACGCTCTGAGGCTGTCAACCTGATGAAGCACGCGGTCATCACGGGTGCCCACGGCTACCTCGGTTCGCTGCTGCGCGCGCGCCTCGAAGCTGACGGCTGGACGACCACCTCCTTGGTCCGCAGATGGCGGGCCGGTGAGCGCGCCGAGCGGTGGGCGCTTGGCGAGGTACCCGATCTGCGCGTATTCGAGGGCGCCGACGCGCTCGTGCACTGCGCCTGGGACTTCCGCCCGCGCAAGCCGCGCGGCGTGTGGAGCGCCAATGTGCACGGCAGCAAGGTGCTGCTGCGTGCCGCGCACAGAGCGGGCGTGCCGCGACTGCTCTCACTGTCGTCGATGTCGGCGTACGCGGGCACCGCGCAGCACTACGGGCGTGCAAAGCTCGAGCTCGAGCGCGTCACGCTCGAGCTCGGAGGCATCGCCGTGCGCCCGGGTCTCGTCTACGGCGAAGCTCCGGCAGGCATGGCGGGGGCGCTGCACAAGCTGACCCGCCTTCCGCTCGTCCCAGTCATCGGCGGCGCCTCGGCCCGCCAGTTCCCCGTTCACGAGGACGACCTCGCCGATGCGCTCGTGCGCATCCTCGACGCAGACACCTGGACTTCCGAGGTGATCGGCATCGCTCAGCCAGCCAGCGTTGGCTTCCGCGAGCTCCTCCAGGGCTTCGCGCGTCAGCTCAGCCGACAGCCCCGCTTCTTTCCCGTGCCGTGGCAGCTTGTCTTCTGGACACTGCGTCTGGCCGAGGCCGTACAGCTCCCCGTTCCGCTGCGCGCGGACTCAGTGCTCGGACTGGTGCACCCCGCACCGAGCGTGCCACCGTCCGCCGCATTTCCCGATCTTCACGCCTCGCTGCGCCGGTTCGCGAGCGATCGTGGCGAGCGCATGCCTACGACCTCGGAAGTGACGTCATGAGCCTGTCCGTCTCTGTGGTGATCCCCGCGTACACGATGCAGCGCTGGTCGCTGATCGAGAAGTCCGTCGAGTCGGCGCGCGACCAGAGCGTCGGCGTCGAGGAGGTGGTGCTCGTCACCGATAATTGTCGAGAGCTGTACGAGGTGGCGCGCGAGCGTTGGAAGGGTGCACAGTCGCCGCGGGTGCGCGTGATGGAGAACCGCTTCCGCGAGCACCTAGAGGGCG
>DATAUL010000577.1:0-19364 GCA_036268255.1 Solirubrobacteraceae bacterium
CTCGATCCGGTACTCGGTGATCAGCCCGTTGATGTAGTAGGGGTCAGAGGCGACGAACGCCTCCACGTGATCCCGCTCGACGCCGCGGAAGACGACCGCGCCGCCGGTGGGTGGATCGAAGCCGCCCGCGAAGGCGATGTGGCCGGTGTCGCGCTGGGCGATGATCCTCCGCAGATGGGCCGACCGATAGGGCTCCCGGAGCGTCGCCATATCAGCCACATATGTGTAGATCAGGATGTAATGCACGTCCGGGTCCGCCATCCGTCTCAGACCCTAGTACGCTCTACCTCAGCATGAGCAATCTCGATCGACGTCGTGGCTACACGCCACGCCGGGCCCGTGAGCAGCGGGCCTACCGGCTGGCGGTCGCGGGCGCCGGTACCGGAGCGCTCGGGGTGATCGGGATCGTGCTGTCGATTGTCGGCGTCGTCAGCGCCGGCTGGCCGATCGTGCTGCTGATCATCGCCGCCCTGTGCGCGTTCGGCTTCATGCGCGCCACCGGCCAGCGCTAGTTCTTCTTCGTCTTGGTCGTGTGCTTGGGCGAGGCTCACCTCGTGTGGGGGCTGGGCATTTAAGCGGAATATATGGGCGGTTAGATGCCCCGCCCCCCGGTCCAAGCGCGGGTGCGAGCCGCCCGCTGGGCGCGCAGCGTGTACCGCGCCTCGACGATCGCCGTCCCGTCGGGCTACAGGATCTGCCAGCCGGCGCCGTCGGGGAGGATCTCGGCAGCCATCACCGGGCGGCGAACCGCCGCAGGGCAAGCCGGGCGAGCGCGCCGAACACGAGCGCCAGGACGGCCAGGTGAACCAGCGGCAGCCCGATCGGAGGCGACGAGCCCGTGAACGCGTTGGTCACCGCCTCAAGCGCCGCCTTGAAGGGAAACACGAAGGCGACCACGTCGAGCACCGTCTTCAGGGTGCCCGAGACGGCGTTGGAGGGTACGAGCGCCACGAAGGCGATCGGCAGCGAGACGAGGAAGGCGAGCAGGGACGCGGCGCTCACCTCGCGCGCGGCCGCCCCGATCGCCACCCCCAGCGCGCCGAAGGCCAGGCCACCCAGCGCCAGCGCCGCCACCCACAGCTCGAAGCGCGACCAGTCCAGGTGCACGAACAGCGACACGAGGGCGGCCATCACGAGCGTGACGGCGCTGGCACAGCCGCCGGCGAGGACGACCTTCTCGGTCAGCAGCCGGCCGGGCGTCACCAGGCCGCGGACGAGCCGCGCATAGGCGTTCTCCGAGCGCTCGAGGGCCAGCATCCCGGCGGCCAGCAGCATCGTCACGAACATCAGCGAGACGATCACCGCGATCGAGGCGGCGTAGGCGTCGGTGGGCGTGGTCGCGCCCGCCAGCTGGGTCTCATCGACCGTCAGCGGCGATCCGATCGAGCCCAGCACCGGACTGGCGAACCCCAGCCCCTGGATCGCCAGATTGGCGAAGCCGGCGACCTGGCCGAGCGCCACCCGCAGATCCGACCGGGCGGGGAGCGAGGCCACGGTCCCCTGGACGATCGTCCGCGCATTGCGCAGTCCCAGCAGGTGCACGTTCTGGCCGAGAATCTGGATGCTGCCGCCGTTGAGCACCTCGCGTAGGTCGTTGACCGCCACCTGCAGCACCCGCCTGGAGACGTCGGCCTGCACCTGGTTGATGCGGGTGGAGATCGCCTGCTGGACGAACTGCTGGTCGATCGGATCCTTGGTGTTGAGGTACAGCCTGACCGTCGGACGTCCGACCCCCTGGGTGATGAGGCTCTGGATCTGCCGGGGTAGGGCCGCGGGGATGATCACCGCCGCCAGCGCGGCGCCGTCTCGCACCTTGGCGACCGCCTCGGCCTCGGAGTGGACCTTGATCGGCTCGATCGATCGCAGCAGATCGCTCGCGTAGCTGGCCACGTTGAGCGACTGGTTGCCGATATGGATCTTGCCCTGATCCTGCGGGACCTCGTTGAAGAAGGCCACCTTCGGCTTGCCGGGGGGGCTGGAGAGCGCAAAGCCGATCATCAGCGCGATCGCGATCGGATAGACGATCAGCAGACCGACGAGCAGCGGCGAGCGGCGCAGGATCTGCAGGTCCTTGACCAGGAGCCAACGCATCAGTGTCCGCGCTGATGAAGGAACGACACCAAGGCCGCCTCGAAGTCACGCGGATCTCCGCCAACCGTCTGGTCGAGCTCGCCCGTCGTTCCGGTGAACAGCAGCTCGCCGTCGGCCAGCAGCAGGACGCGGCTCGCGTAGCGCTCCACCTCCGAGACGTTGTGAGTGGAGAACACGACGGTGGTCCCGCGGTCGGCGAGGGCGGAGATGAACTCCCACAGCCGCTCGCGCTGGCGAGGATCGAGCGAGGCCGAGGGCTCGTCGAGCAGCAGTACCGCCGGCTCGGCCAGCAGTCCGATGGCGATGTTGACGCGCTGCTGATTGCCGCCGGAGAGGCGCCCCACCTCCTCTCCGGAGCGGTCCGCCAGACCGGTCTGCTCGAGCATGCGCGCCACCGCCGCCTCGGGGTCGGGGAGTTTCTCCAGACGCGCGAAGAGCCGCAGGTTCTCGGCGGCGGACAGCTTGCGGTAGAGCGACGTCTGCTGCGGGACCCAGCCGGCGTTGCGCTCCAATCCAAGGAGCGTGCCCTCGTCCGGCGCCAGCACGCCGGCGAGGATTGAGAGCAGCGTCGTCTTGCCGGCGCCGTTGGGACCGACGATCCCGACGAGCTCGCCGGGCGCCAACTCGAAGCTCACGTCCCCCAGCGCCACCCGGTCGCCGAAGCGCTTGGTCAGCGACCGGACGGCAAGCGTGGTCGCGGCGCTGGACACCGCGGTCAGGCTACTGAGAGCTGCGCACCCGGGGCTCCAGCGACGCGCCGCAGCTGTGACAGAACGCGTCCCCGCCCGCCGCCGGCGCCCCGCAATCCTCACAGCGGTCCGGCCCGGTGTCCGGGGGGGGATCGCCGAACAACCCGATCCCTCCGCCGCCCGCGCCGGTCACCCCCCAGGGTTCCAACACGAGATGGCGGCGCAGGTACAGCGCCGTCTGGCGGATGACCGCGATCACCGGCAGGGACACCAGGGCGCCGGCGATCCCGTACAGCTGGTCCCCGATCAGCAGCGAGACGATGATGAGAATCGGGTTGATCCGCAGCGAGATGCGGAACACCTGGGGGGCGACGACGTGGCCCTCGAGCTGCTGCAGGGCGACGAACGCGAGGATCAGCCACACGGCGCTGATCGGGTCCTGGAACAACGCCACCGCGATCGCCGGAAGCGGACCGATGATCGGCCCGATATACGGGATGAACTCCATCAGACCGTAGAACGCGCCGAAGAACACCCCATAACGCTCCCCGTCGGGGAACAGGCCGACCAGCCCGAAGATCGTCAGCACGAGTGCCGCCGAAGCCCCCATGATCAGGCTGAACAGCAGCTGCCCGCGGACGTAGCCCGAGACGGCGTGCTGGACGAGCAGCGGGTAGTCGTCCTGAGGGGTGCCGTCGCCGGGCGGCATCACGCGCCGGACGAGAGCTCCGATCTTATGGCCGTAGATCAGCATGTAGATCGACAGCACCAGGATCAGCACCAGATCGAAGCCGATCGTCACCAGGCTGGCCAACAGCCCCCGGGAGAAGGAGACGATGTCGCCGGAGCGCTTGAGGATGCTCTTCTGCAGCGTGTCCAGGGCGCTCTGGCCCTGCTTGGTGATGTGAACGCTGATGCCGTGCTTGTTGAGGAAGTCCTGGATGTTGGCCAGATCCCGGTTGGCGTCACGCGTGATCTGGGGAAGGGTGTGCTGGAAGTGGCTGATCTGGGTGGTCACCGGGCTGGCGAGCAGGAAGCCGATCGCCACCAGGACGGCGAAGCCGCCGATGTAGACCGTCAGGATCGCCAGACCGCGAGGCATCACGCGTTCCAGCCGGCGCACGCCGGGCGCCAGGCCGAGCGCGACCAGCGAGGCGACGATCAGCACGAGCACGACCGTGCCCGCCGCGCGGGCCAGGGCCCAGAGGGCGAGGAGCGCGAGAGGCAGCAGCACCAGCTGCACCCAGCGGGGAACAACGACGGGGGGAACGGTTCGCGTCCTTGAGTCGGCGGCTGTCCCCGGGTGCGGCCCGGATGCCGTCGATCCGTCGGCGGGCCCCCCGGCCCTCACCGCGTCGGCCCCGGGCTTCCGCCGGGGTGCGCGCATCCTCGCCGTGCGCAAGCGATCCCAGAAGCGCATAGCCTGGGAGTATGAGGCCCATCAAGGTCCTGTTTGTCGGAGACGTGGTCGGCGGACTGGGCAAGCGCACCCTGCTGGGCCTGCTGCCGTCCCTGCGCGAGCGGCACTCGCCGACGTTCGTGATCGCCAACGGAGAGAACATCGCCGGGGGAATCGGGATCACCCCCAAGCTGGCCGACCAGCTGTTCGCCGCCGGCGTCGATGTGATCACACTCGGCAACCACACCTACCGCCAGCGCGAGATCTACGCCTACCTGGACGAGCGCCGCGAGATCCTGCGTCCGGCCAACTTTCTGCGCAGCCAGCCGGGCCACGGCTGGTGCGTGGTCACTCGCGACGGCGTACGCCTCGGCGTGGTCTCGTTGAGCGGCAACCTGTTCATGGACGCCGGCCGCCCGGTGTTCGCCGAGGCCGACGCCGCTTTGCACGCGCTCAAGGAGCAGACCGATCACGTGCTCGTCGACATGCACGCCGAGGCGACCAGCGAGAAGGTGGGGATGGGCTGGTACCTGGACGGACGCGTGACCGCGGTCGTCGGCACCCACACGCACGTGCCAACCGCGGACGCGCGGGTCCTCCCCGGAGGCACCGCCTACATCACCGACGTCGGTATGACCGGTCCGCGGGGTGGGGTGATCGGGGTCAAGCGTGAGCAGGCGATCGAGGCGATGGCGACCAAGATGCCGATCCGGTTCGAGACCTCGACCGAGGATCCGTGGCTCAACGCAGTGCTGGTCACCACCGGCGAGGAGCCGCGCCGGGCGACGGCCATCGAGCAGGTGCTCGAGCCGGCCGCGCCCGGGAGCTGATTCGGGGCGACGTCAGAAACTCAGACCAGGAGTCGCGTTAGATACGCCGTTCGCATCTTCAGGGTCCTCTAGCTCGGCGCGGTGCCGATCCGCATCGGGATCGGCTCGCCCTCAGTGGCCTGCAGGCGCTCCCAGCCTTCCCGGACCGCCTCGCGGTCGTCGGGATGACTGGCGAAGAGAGCCAGGAGCACCATCGGAAAGAACCAGACGAGGTACGGGTACAGCCAGTAGGTGATCGTCATCTGCAGGGCGATCAGCAGCGCGCCGGCCAGCGCCGCCACCTGCACCAGGGTGCGCCGCGCCGGAAGGAAATACACCCCGATGCCGCAGGCCACGACCGCACCCTGCACGAGGTGCTGCTCGATGCCCAGGCCGCCCCACAGGCCCCAGATCGAGAACGGCGACGAGCGCTGGGCCTGGTACTGGATCGAGTCGCGCCAGAAGAAGTGCAGATCGTGCTTGAGCAGCACCGGCAGCATGCAGACGACGACCGTGGCCGCGAAGGCGACGGCATACGCGACGATCGAACGCGGGCGTGGTCGCTCTCCCACGCCGCGCAAGAAGAGCGGCGCCAGCACGAACGGCGCAAATTTCGTGAACCCGGCCAGGGCGGCCATCACCCCCCGCCCGGGAGCCGAGCCGATGGCCAGGAGCGCCAGCACGACGAGCGCGGCCACGAGGCTGTCGTTCGTGTTTGAGTTCATCGCGTAGAGCGTGAACGGATACGCCATCCAGCCGTAGACCAGGAGCGTCCCCAGATGGATGTCGCGCACCCGGCGGCCCAGGAAGAACAGCCCGACGGCCGTCAGCGTATCGAAGAAGATCGCCGCGGCATGCGCGGCCGGAAGGTTGTCCCAGGTCCCGCTCCACCCGAAGATCGCGCGGAACGGGACATACACGAAGTAGCTCACCGGACCGTAGGTGTCGCCGTACATGTTGTCCTTGGGCCAGTGGCCGTACAGCGCGACGCCGTGGATCAGCTTGTCGGCGCCGATCACCCCGGAGTATCCGACGTCGATCACGTTGGAGTTCAGAACGTTCAGAGCGATTCGGAACGCGACCAGGAAGATGATGCCCACCCCCAGCCACGGCACGGGGATGACCGTGCGCAGCGGCTCGCGTGGGACGCCCTTGCCGAAGGCCAGCAGCGTCAGACGCACCAGCAGGTAGATCATGAACGGGTAGATGAGAGGCACCGAGAGCCCGATCTCGCCGTGGTTGAAGAAGGCCAGCGAGACCGAGAAGCCGAGCAGGACCAGCAGGTCGAGGTGCAGCAGCGTCGGGCGGCGTCGCCACGGGACGAAGGGGGCGATGAACAGCAGGCACAGCGGCACCCAGATGAACCAGGCGTTGATCCGCCGCCCGAACGCTCCGGGATACCCGCGCGCCATCGACCACGCGACCTGAAAGCCCGTCCACGCCTGGGACACCTTGCCGTCGGAATCGGTGATGTACACCTGCAGCAGTTCCGTCTGGGGCTTGGTGTGCGAGAACCAGCTGACCTGCCACTGGCCCGGCCCCTTGGTGTACTCGTAGGCGACGGCCTTGGGGTGGCGCCGCAGCTCGGCGCGGGTGCGCGGGTCACGCGAGGCGATGCGGAGCACCTGGTTCGCCGTCAGCCGGTAGCCGGCCGGCGGCTTGTTCTTGTCGCTGATCAGCACCGGCGTGGCCGACGATGATTCCGTGACGGTCCTCCCAGGACGGGTGATCGTGACCGTGCGACCCGGCCGCGTGATCGTGCGAGTGGTGGCCGCGCCGGGGTTGTTCGTGACCGCCGTGCCGGGGGGGTTGGTGGTGGCGGCGGCGTGGGTGTTCGTGGTGGCGGCGGCGGCCGGCGCCGCGAACATCAGCGATGCGACGAGCAGGACGCCCAGGGCGGTTGCCCGGCGTCCCCAGGAACCCCTCGGAGAGCGGTCGGCTAGGCCCGGAAGCTCCAGAGTTTCTGCCCGAGGAAGTTGACCGGGGTACCGACCGCGTTGGCGATCGCCTGGGCGAGCACCTTCTCCATGCCGGTCCCTCGGACCAGGCCGACGAGGACGCCGTAGTTGACGCCGAACGACACCGCCGACACGGCGAAGAACCTCGCCGCCTGCAGAGCGGGATGGGTCTCCTTCTTGTGGCCGAATGTCCAGCGGCGATTCCAGAAGAAGTTGTTGCATGTGGCGATGAAGTAGGCGATCGGTGAGGCGATCTTGTAGTCGATCCCCAGCACGTGAACGCAGGCGGCAAACGCGATCAGGTTGACGGCGTAGCCGCTCGCCCCGACGCTGGCGAAGCGGATCAGCTGCAGCCAGTTTGCCGGTTTGCGAACACCAACGCGAACGCGATGGTGAAACGGCAGCTCGACGACAGCCGAGCTCAGCTCTTCGGACATGCGGTCACACTGTATCCACGGTTTGTCGACTGCCTGTAAGAGCCGGCGCCGTCTAACGAGCTGCTAATCCGGCCTCAGGGCGGGGGATGCTAGGCCAAAGTGCTCGCGCACGAGCGGGGCGATGTCGCGCAGCGACCACTGATCTCGTACTACCCGGGAGTCCGGTCCCGTACCACACCAAAGGAGCGCCCCAAGAGAATCGGAGCGGTGCAGGGAGCCGTGCGATCCCCCGCCGACGTGGTCAGAGCCACCCCAGTCGACGAACTCGTACCCCGGCGCCGCCGATAGCAGGACTTCGCCCGCGTTAGGGCAGTGCAGCGCCGACCACACGCGCGCCAGGGCATCCGGGTACTCGGTCGACAGAAAGCGCCCGTCCTGGATCTCGGCGCGCAGCACCGCCAGATCGCCCTCGACGCTCCAGCGCTCTCCCCGCGGGTCCCGCAGGTCCCCGCCGACGGTGAAGCGCAGCTCCCCGCGACGCCCCCGGATCGCCGCCTGGCCGGTGTCGGCGGTGAGCCACATCGTCAGATCGATGCCCTCCAGGTCGGCCACGACCTCGACGCAGCGCCGCACGGTCTCGTGCAAAAGATCGGGGTCCAGCGCGTACAGCATGGCCGAGCGCTGCGCCGGGCTGATCGCGATCTCTGCGCCCTCCGAGCGGGGTGGACCGGGGCGGGCCACGTCGAAGTCGGCGAACGCCTCATCGAGCCGGATGCGCTCCTCCACCGGCGCCTGCGAGTGGTCAGAGCAGACGATCACCGCGTAGTCGTCGAAGAACTGCTCGGGTCCGCCGGCGGCGTGCATCAGGCGCTCCAGCTGGCGGTCGGCGGCGGCCAGCGAGGTCAC
Organism: Solirubrobacteraceae bacterium; assembly: GCA_036268255.1. Classification (GTDB taxonomy): domain Bacteria; phylum Actinomycetota; class Thermoleophilia; order Solirubrobacterales; family Solirubrobacteraceae; genus Palsa-465. The sequence goes on from DATAUL010000577.1 coordinate 8,230, forward strand.
CTGGGCATGCGGCCCGTTGCGATGCGAGTAGGCGTCGTTGTCGGGCAGCGAGTAGAGCATGAAGTCGAACAGGTCGTGCTCGATCAGGTAGGAGCCCACGCAGCCGGTGTGCTGGTCGCGGGCGCCGGGGAGCCCCAGCTGTCCGCGGCAACCGGTCTTGCGCGAGGCATACAGGTCGGCGTAGAACAGCTCCTTCGGACCCAGGATCGTGCGGCGGAAGAGCGTGGAGGTGACGATCCGGGCGAGGGCAGACTCCTGGGCGACCTCGTGCTCGTGACGGCCTCTGTAAATGAGGTAGGTGGTGCCGGCGGTGCGCACGTCGGCGTCGTCGAGCGTCTCGAACACGGTTTCCACTTCGTGAGACAGATGCTCGGCGTTCATCCGGTAGACGGTGTCGGTCAGCGAGCGCAGCACACCGAACTGGCGCGAGGCGGAGAAGCTGGAGCCGTACTCGATGTAACGGCCCTCCTCGCGGTGATACCAGTTCATGCTGGGGATCAGGTGCTCGTCCGGACCGACCCCCGTGGTGATCGTCGCCGCGCAGACGGGCGTGACCGAAGGGAAGGCGGCCACGCAGTCGCCGACGTAGGTGCCGCGTTTCTGAATCTGAGCGAGCGCAGGGGCACGCCCAGAGGCGATCGCGCGCTCGAGCATCGCCGGCTTCATCGCGTCGATGACGGCCAGTACGAGCTTCTTGGGCTCGCTCACCGAGGTCTGCCTACCGCAGGATTCGCAGGCCGGCGTACTTCTGCTCGCCGCGCCCGCGCCCGGCGAACAGCAGCCACAGCAGGAAGGCCAGCAGCACGATCCCGACGGGCGGGGCCAGCACCGAGAGCACGGCGCCCGCCAAGGCGACCGCCTCGGTGAAGACGGGCAGCGCCCCCGCCGCTTCGCGGTCCAGGCGCGTTCGCACGCGGGCGAGCAGCGGCCGGGTGGCGAGCATCCCCACGCCCGCGCAGATGACGCCGCCGATGATTCCCGGCCACCAGGCGTAGTGGCCTCGCGCCAGGGCGCCGGCGAACAGCAGCGCGCCGATCGCCACGGCCGCCGCAGAGATCGCCAGCGCGACCGGACCGCGCTCCAGCTGCTGCCCGGACGTGCGGCGTTCGAGCATCGAGAGCAGGATCGATCCGACCACCATGACGAGCAGGAAAGGCGCGTGTTGCAGGAAAGAGAAGTCGGAATGGGCGAAGTCGATCTGGACGTCTCCGGCCGCGAGCGCGCCAACGGCCAGCGCGGGCAGGAACGGGCGGATGCCCACTGCCGCAGCCACGCCGATCCCCTGCAAGATGTCGAAGACGAGGTGCACCGTGCTGTACCGTCAGTCGGCGTGACGATAGACGAGACCGGTCGGCTCGACGCGTCAGGGAGGAGCAACACCGAGACTGGCGCTCAGACTGGGGCCCCACCCACTGCCCCGCGCCGTCGGCGCTCCACCACGCGGGACATCGAGCGCTACGCGGCCCTCTTCGCGCAGCGCACCAAGGTGATGCGCTCCTCGGCGATGCGTGACCTGATGGCGCTGACCGAGCGCGACGACGTGATCTCACTCGCGGGCGGGCTGCCCGACACCTCCACGTTCCCGCCCGACTCCTACGCCGCGCTGATGCGCACCGTCGCCGTCGAATCGTGCGCGCGCGCGCTCCAGTACGGACCGACCGAGGGCTTTGCCCGCCTCAAGGACTGCATCGCCCAGGTGATGGCGGCCGAGGGCATGGAGATCGACACCGACGAGGTGCTGGTGACGGCCGGCGGCCAGCAGGTGATCGACCTGGTTTGCAAGACGCTTGTCGACCCGGGAGACGTGATCGTCGCCGAGGCGCCCACATACCCCGGAGCGATTCCCACGTTCTGTGCCTATCAGGCCGACGTCGTGCAGGTGACGATGGACCGCGACGGGATGCGCGTCGATGAGCTCGAGGAGCTGCTCGACTCGCTGGAGCGCGAGGGCCGGCGCCCGAAGTTCATCTACACGGTGCCCAACTTCCACAATCCGGCGGGCGTGACCATGTCGCTGGAGCGCCGCCGCGAGCTCGTCCGGATCGCCTCCGAACGCGAGCTGCTGATCCTCGAGGACAACCCCTACGGCCTGCTGCGCTACGAGGGCGAGCCGCTGCCGACGCTGCACTCGCTCGACGACGAGTTCGTCATCTACGCCTCCACCTTCTCCAAGATCCTGTCCCCCGGCCTGCGGCTGGGATGGGCAGCGGCACCCTCGCCGATCCTGCACAAGATGAACATCGGCAAGCAGGGATCTGATCTCTCGTCGTCGTCGATTTCGCAGTACTTCGTGACCGCATACTTCGACGCCGGCCCCTGGGAGAACTACATCCGCTCGCTGCTGGAGATCTACCGGCGGCGCCGCGACGTGATGTTCGACGCCCTGGCCGAGCACTTCCCACGCGAGGCGGAGTGGACCCACCCGCAGGGCGGACTGTTCGTCTGGGCCACGATGCCCGACTACATCGACACCACCGACCTCCTGGCCCGGGCGCTGCAGGAGCACGTGGCGTTCGTCCCCGGACGGGCCGCCTATGTCGACGGCCGCGGCGGATCGTCGATGCGACTGAACTTCTCCGGCGTCAACGAGGACCTGATCCGCGAGGGCGTGCGCCGGATCGGCGAGGTCGTCCGCGAGCAGGTCGCGATGTACGGCACCCTCACCGGCGCGACGCCGTCGGCGCCGCGCTCACAGCCCGTTGGACCGGTGACCGAAGAGCTCGCCACCGTGCATCCGCTGCCCCGCGGGCAGCGCGCCAAGCGCGCCGGATAGCCGCGGCTAGCCCCGCCGGTTGGCGGGCAGGCGCAGGACGAGCGTGCGATGGATCGTCGGCTTGCTCTTGAGGGTGACAACCGCGACGACCTTCAGGTGCCGGCCGGCAGCGTGCCGGAGCCTCGTCAACCCGCCGGCCGTCAGCTGCACGCTCAGGGTCTTGCCTCTGGCGCCCGATCTGAGCGAGTAGGAGCTCGAGCCCACCGTCATCACCTTTGCGCGTTTGCCCTTGCCGATCTTGAGGGTCAGCGAGAGCCGGCCGCGACACGACGCACCGGCGGCTCCGCCGTTACAGGTGACGTGGACGGGGGCGCGGTGGCCGGCCACGGTCGTGCGCGACGTCGCGATGCTCACCGTCAGCCGCTTTACGACGCGATAGGTGAGGTCCGCGGTGAACCTGTTCCCATCGCGGCTCGTCGCTGTCACGGCGTACACGTGCGCACCGCGCGTCGAGGTGTCTAGGCGGCCCGCGGGTGCCGCGCCGTGGTTGGAGTCGATGCATGACGCCAGGCCCGGGCCGTTGGCGCCCTCGGCGCACGAGAAGCTCGTGCGCACGGCCTGATCCTGGGTGTAGGTCCCGCCCGACCGGGGCGCGCTGATCCGCGCCGATGGCGGAGCGGGCACAGGCGCCGGTGCGACGGTGACCACATCGCTGCACGCGTTGTTCGCCTCGTTCGCTTCCCCAATGACGGAAAACGGATCGACGGCGCAGGTTCCGCGGGCGCGCGGCTCGGTGTATGTCCCGGCAGCGCTTGGCGTCGCCGCCACGCTGACGTCGACGGCACTGCCCGCGGGGAGGCTCGCCGCGCCGCCGCTCGGCGCGCAGGAGAGCTCGGCCGATGCGACCTGGCAGCCCACCGTCCCGCTGACGCCCCCCGCCGTCGCCACGGCCGGCGTGCCATAGGCGAGGCCGCTCGCCGGGAGATCATCGAGCAGGATCGTCTGGCCGCTCGCGAAGCTCGCCGGCGAGCGGCCGGCGTTGGCGATGTGCAGCTTCCAGGTCCAGGAGCGAGCGAAGGGCACTGCCCCGTTGACGTCATCGGTCGCCGTGGCGGTCAGATCGGGCTGCTGCACCTCGTAGGCGCCGACGTCGCATCGGGAATCGCCGATGTCGGGCCGCGGCAGGCCCCGCTGATCGGTGGTCGTGCGGCAGCTGGCAAGCGGGACGGCGCCTATCGCCGGGCTGGCGGTACCCAGCGCCTGGGTCTGGGTCGGGCCGCCGTTGTCGGCCAGCGGTTCCAGGAGCGGATCGGCCGAGGCAAGGTCAAAGCCGCAGCTCGTCTGTCCCACGGGCCCTTCGAGGCTGTGGTCCGAAGTGATCGTCGAACTCGTCTGGCAGTTCGCGGCGCCGGTGTTGCCCGACACGATCGTGCTCTGGGCGATCACCGCGCCCGTCCCGTTGATCCCCGCGCCGGAGCTCGTCGGCGCCGAGCCGACGGAGTTGGCGTCGATCGTGTCGTTGATCAACGTGGCGGTCGAGCCTCTGGCGTCGATCGCCCCGCCGGTGCCCTGGCCGCTGAATCCGCCCGTGCCGGCGGTACCACCAGCCCGGTTGGCGGTGAATGTGCTGTTGGTGATCGTCGCCGGACCCGCGCTGGCGATCGCCCCGCCTGACCCGTCGCCGCTGTCAATGGCGGCGGCGCCGTCACCGCCCGCCGTATTGGAGCCGAACGTGCTCCCGCTGACGGTGAGGGACGCCCCATTTGCGTTATCGATCGCCCCACCGCTGCCGATGCCGTCTCCCGGGCCGCTGCCGGTCCCGCCGGCGGCGTTGGCCGCAAACGTGCTGTCGCGCACCGTCAGCGTGCCGGTGTTCTGGATCGCACCTCCGCCCCCGCCGACCGCGTGGTTGACGCCGAAGTCGCTCTGCGAGACCGAGAGCGTGCCGCCGTTCTGGATCGCGCCCGCCAGGCCGCTGGACGTGGACAGTCCGGAGGCGAAGCCAAGGCCGGAGACGGCGACGGTCGTCGAGCCGGAGATCTGGAGGATCGTGGCCGCGTTGTTGCCGTTCACCACCAGGGCGGTGGCGCCGGGACCGGTGATCGTGAGGTCGTCGGTGATGGCGAGCCCACCGCTGGTCAGGTTGATCTGGCCGGTGACACCGGGCGCGAACGTGATGTTGTCCGCTGCGCCATCACTGTTGGCAGCGGTGACCGCCTGGCGCAACGATCCGGCGCCGGAGTCGTCGGTGTTGGTGACCACGCTGCTCGTCGCCAGCGCCGACGGGGCCGCCCACAGCATGCAGAGCAGCACCACCCCCCCGATGATGTGCCGGCGGAGCCGGCGGGCGCTACTCGTCAGATGCGAAGTCCTCCGGAGTCACCCGGTCCAGGAAGTCCTTGAACTTCTCGACGACCTCCTCGGTGTCCTCGACCTCGTGCTCGAACTCGATTGCGGACTCGGTGATGACCTCGTCGGCCGCGAAGATCGGGGCACCGGAACGGACGGCAAGGGCGAGGGCGTCCGAGGGACGCGAGTCGATCTCCAGGTCACGGCCGCCGGTGCGGAGGGTGATCGAGGCGTAGAAGGTGTTCTCGCGCAGCTCGGTGACCGAGACGCGCGTGCACTCAACTTCGAGCTCGCCGAGCATGTCGGAGAGGAGGTCGTGGGTCATCGGGCGCGGCGTCGATGCGCCCTGGAGCTTCATCAGGATCGCCGCAGCCTCCGGATGACCGATCCAGATCGGCAGGAACTTGTTGCTCTCTACGGTCTTCAGCAACACGATCGGCTGCTTGCCGACCATGTCGAAGCTCACGCCGTAGATGACCATCTCGTGCAACGCGGACGCCTCTCGTCGGGTCGGCCAAGTATAGGCACCTGCCTGCGGGCCACCGGCGAGCGACGGCGCCGCTCCGGATGTGGACGGCCGCCGTTCGAAGCCCTACGCTAACCGGTGAACGCCAATGACCGGTGAGAGCGACGCGAACGCGGTCGGTCGCCGCCCGCAGCCGGGTGGTCGCCCGTCCGCGCCCGGACGGTTGGCCGTCGTGCAGGGGTTTCTCAACAGCCACTACGACCTGGAGAACCACCACGGGGCCGAGCTGCTGCACTCGCCCGCGGCGCTCGTGGCATGGCTGCGGCGCGCCGGAGTGCTCGCCGGGGCGGGCGAGATCACCGAGGCCGACGACCACGACCTCCGCCGCGCACTCGTCGTGCGCGAGGGCCTGCGAGCCCTGGCGCAGGACGGCGTCGGACGACCTCGCGCGCTCGACGTGGCCGCGCGCGGGACGGCGGTCGAGGTGCGAGCGGCTCCTGACGGCGAGCTGCACTTCGTCGCCGCGCCGGCCGCCGGTGTCTCCGGCGCGCTCGGCGTGCTGCTGGCGATTGCCACCCTCGCGGTCGCCGACGGAAGCTGGTCCCGGCTGAAGGTGTGTCCGGGCGACGATTGCGGCTGGGCGTTCTACGACGGCTCGCGCAACCGCTCGGGGCGGTGGTGCTCGATGTCGGTGTGCGGGGGGCGGGCGAAGGCGCGCGGCCACTACCACCGCCGGCGCGCAGCGGAGGCGTGAGCTGCGCGGGCTAGCGGCACCGGGCTGGGCGGGACCGCTATCCCTCGTCGCCGCTCGCGCCCGGCGCCGCCCGGCCCGCTGGCTATGGCCGATCCTCGGCCTGACGCTGGCGGTGGCCTTCGCCTGCGGAGTGGCCGCCGAGGCGACGATCGCCGGCGACCGCGCGGCCCGCGAGAGCCTCGCGCGGCTCGATCCGCTCCAGCGCGCCGTGACCCTCATCCAGCAAGGACCCCCCTCGGACGCCGTCGACCGCCACGCCCGGGCGTTGCTGGCGGGGCTGGGCCTGCCGGCGCCGACGCGAACCCTCCTGCTCAATCCGGTGCGCCTGAGCGGCCTGGTCGTGCGCCTGGCGGCGATCGAGCCGATCGGTGCGTGGGCGGGGCGCCCGCCGGGCCGGTGCCGCACCCGGGCCTGCCCGGTGCTGCTCGCCGGCGGCACGGTCGGACCGCGCACGTTGCGGGCGCCGGGCGTGCGGATCGCCATCGCCGGCGGCGGGCGACTGCGCTCCGCCGCCCCACTGGGATTCCTGCCCACAGCGCACGGCCAGCCGCTGCTGCTCTCGGGCGACGTCGCCGGATTGTCCGCGCTCCGTGCGCTGAGCAGCGTGTATCGCACCGGCTCATGGGTGTCGGTGCCGCGCCTGACGGGCCTGCACAGCTGGGAGCTGGCCGGCTTCGAGCGCCGGCTCACCCGCGCGCAGGCCGGTCTGTCACCGACGCAGGGGCTCAGCCTGAGCGCTCCCACCGATGCGTTGCAGAGCGCTCGCGACGAGGCGGCCGCCGCGCCCCGGAGGCTGCTCGTCGCCGGTGGCGGCGCGCTGGCCGTGCTGGCGATGTTCCTCGTTCTGGCCGCCTACGGGCTGCGTCTTGATCAGCAGGCCGAGCGCGACCGGCTACGGGCCGCGGGCGCGCGAACCGCACAGCTCGTCGCGTTCTCGCTCGCCGAGGCGGCGTGGCTGGCGGGCGTCGCGGTGGTGGCCGGGGCGGGCGTCGGGGCGGGTGCGGCGGCGCTGCTGGCCGCCCAGGCGGGCCTGCCCGCCGGCGCCGTGCTCTCGCACAGCCTGCTGACGGCTCCCGGGGCGGCGGTGCTGGCCGGCGGCTGGGTCGTCGCCGTCGCCCTAATCGGCACGGTGCTGCTGGCGACCGGCAGTCGCGTCGCGGACGGGCTCGCCCTGGCGGCGGCGGCGGCGCTCGCCCTGGCGCTGGCCGTCGGAGGCGGCGGCGGCGACACACTGGCGCTGCTCGCCGCGCCGCTGGCGTGCCTGGCCGGCGCTGGCCTCGTGTACCGCGCCGCCGGCGTTCTCCTGCGCGGTGGCGAGCGGGTGACCCGTGGCGGGCCGCCGATCATCCGGCTGGCGCTGGTCGGCCTGGCCCGCTCCCCGGTGGCGCCGGCACTGGCGGTGGCGTTCGTCGCGGTCAGCACCGGGCTGGCCGGATTCGCCGTCGCCTACCGCGCCACGCTGGGGCGCGGCGCCGCGGACCAAGCCGCCCAGCAAGTCGGACTCGATGCCCGGGTCGGCCCATCGGCGAGTTTCACCCGCCCGCTGGACGTGGCCACGCCGAGCCGCTGGCGAGCGCTCGCCGGAACCCGGTCGCGCGTGCTGGCGGTCCGGCGAACCGACGCGGCGCTGCCGCTGAGTGGCAATACGATCACGTTGCCGGTCCTCGGCGTCCCCGCCTCCGGCCTGACGGGGATCGGCGACTGGCGCGCCGGCGACGGCTCGGCTCCGCTGGCGACGCTCGCACGGCGTCTGGCGCCGCCCGGCCCGACGCGGGCGCCGGGCCCGCGGCTGCCGCCCGGCGGGGGCCGGCTGACGGTCCGCATGCAGGCACCCGGCGGCGAGGTGCGACTGAGCGCCGACCTCCGCGGCGCCGACGGCACCATCACGCAGGTCGCGCTGGGGACGGCGAGCCCGTTCCCGCGCGTCGCACGCGCGCGCCTACCGGCACGAGGCGGCCCATACGAGCTCGAGGCCTTCGAGGTCGGCGAACCCACCGGGGTCGAGGCCGTCAACGGTCACCAGAACGCCGAGAACCCCGCGGCCGCCACGCAGTCGACGACGACGGTGCGGCTGGGCCGGGTCTTCGCCGGTGGACGCTCACTGGTCGCCGGCTGGCACGCCTGGCGCGCCGTCGGCGCGGCCAGACTGGTCGCGACCGGGGCCGCCGGAATCACGCTGTCCTACGACGACAGCGGACAACCGGGCGTCCTGCGGCCCCGCCAGCCGAGCGACGCGCGCCCGGTGCCGGTGCTGACCGACCGCACGACGGCCGCCGAAGTGGGACCCGGCGCCGAGCTCCCCGTGACCGTCGACGGCGAGCCGGTCACCGCGCGCGTCGTCGGGACGCTGCGGCGCTTTCCGACGATCGCGGCCGGCGGGCCGGGGTTCGTGATCGCCGACGAGGCAACGCTCGATGGCGCGCTCGATGCGTCGCTTCCCGGCCAGGGCCGGCCCGACGAGCTGTGGATCTCGACCGCCCACCCGGAACGGCTCCGGGCCGCGCTGCACCGTCCACCGCTGAACGGCCTGAGCGTCAGCTTCCGCGCCGACGTGCAGGGCGCGCTCGCCGGCGACCCGATCTCCCGCGGGGTGCTCGGCACGTTGCTGGTGGCTGCCGCGACGAGCGCCGCGCTCGCGATCATCGGCCTGCTTGCTGCACTGCTGGGAGCGATGCGCGACGTCCGCGCCGAGCGCGACCTGATCATCCTTGGGTTGAGTCCGCGCCAGCTGTGCCGCGAGCGGCGGTCGCGCGTGCTCGTCGCCGGGACGCTCGGCACCGTCGCCGGGCTGGCGCTCGCCGCCGTGCTCACACGTCTGGTCGTCGGCGCCGTCCACGCCGCCGGAACGGTGGCGGTCCCCGATCCGCCGCTCGTGGCGATTGCACCATGGGGCGAGCTGGGACTGCTGGCGCTCGCCGCGATCGTCGCATTCGCGCTCGTCGGCGCGGTGGCAGCATGGCTGAGCACGGACGGACGATGACCGGCCTCGGCACGCCGGCGGTCGAGCTACGCGACGTGTTCTGCGTACACCGTACGGGTCAGGGCGACGCCGCCGCGCTGCAGGGCCTGTCGCTGTCGGTGACCGGGGGCGAGCGGGTGTGCGTGCTCGGCCCCAGCGGCGCGGGCAAGACGACGATGCTGCGGGTGATCGCCGGGCTGCAGCGACCCTCCGCCGGAGTCGCGCGCGTCTTCGGAGTCGACGTCGGGCGGCTGTCGGCGCGCGCGTCGGCCCGGGTGCGCAACGCGTCGCTGGGGTTCCTGCATCAGCACGCCGAGGCCGCTCTGTCGCCCGACCTGCCGATCGCCCGGACGGTGGCCCTCGGGCTCGCGCTGCGGGGGATCGGACGTGTCGACCGAGACCGGCGCGCCCGCGAGCTCCTCGCCACCGCCGGACTTGAGGACCGGGCGGATGCGCTGCCGGGCCGGCTCTCGGGGGGCGAGCGCCAGCGGGTCGCGGTCTGCGCCGCCGTGGCCCACCGGCCCCGGCTGCTGCTGGCCGACGAGCCGACGGCCGAACTCGACGACGCCGCCGCCGAGACGACCGCCCAGCTGATCGAGCGGCTGGCCGATCGCGACGGCGCCACCGTGATCACCGTTTCGCACGACCCCGAGCTGGCCCGGCGCGCCGGCCGGACGGTGCGGATCCGCGACGGCCGCGCTGTCGAGGACGGCAACTCGCTCGTCGTCGCACCCGGGGGCTGGGTGCGGTTGGGTGAGGAGCGCCTGCGCGGCGCCGGGATCGGGAAGCGCCTGCACGCCGAGCCCACCGGAACCGGCCTGCTGCTCACCGGGGCGGGCCGGAACCGTGAGCGCGCGGCGGCGGCGCCCGCCATCCCGGCGTCGCGGCCGCCCGCTCGCCCGGTCGCGCTGGCCGCTGAGTCGGTGACACGTGTGCGCGGCGGCCGGACCGTGCTTCACGCGCTCACCCTCCGCTTCGCCCCCGGCCGGATGACGGCCGTCGTCGGCCGCTCGGGTGCCGGCAAGACGACGCTGCTCGAGCTGCTGGCCGGCATCGCCGTGCCCGACGCCGGGGAGATCCGGCTGGACCGGGAGCTCCTCGCGGGCGGCGCCGAGCGGCGAGCCGCCATGCGGCGCGCCCGGGTCGGCTACCTGCCCCAGGAACCGGCGCCGGTCGGCTTTCTCAGCGCTGCCGAGAACGTCGCGCTGGCGCTGACGGCCCGCGGCGCCGATCGCGACCACGCCGCGCACGCCGCTCAGGCGTCTCTCCTTCGCGTCGGACTGGCCGAGCGATCCGACCAACGCGTGGAACGGCTGTCAGCCGGCGAGGCGCAGCGGGTCGCGCTCGCGCGCGCGCTCGCGTGCGCCAACGGGCTGCTGATCGTCGATGAACCGACCTCGCGGCTGGACGAGGAGACCGCCGCGGCCGTGGCCGACCTGCTCGCGGCCACCGCCGGCCAGGACGGCCACACCGTTGTCTGCGCCACCCACGATGCGTCGGTGATCTGCCGCGCCCACGCTGTCGTGACGCTCGGCGATGAGAAGCGGCGATCGGCTCAGCTCGACCCGGCTCACCCGATCCGCTACCTATAGGGGGCACCTGCACCTCGTCGCCACCGAGTTGCCGAACGAGGGGCCGTCGAAGTCCGGGTCTCCAAGTTCGCCGAGCCACGAATTCACACGGTCTATGGTTCGCTCAGTGCACGAGCGGTCGGCTGGCGAACCACGACGCGAAATCGACAAGGGAGCACGACATGGCGACGACTGAGCTGGCAACCCAGCAGCTTCTGATCGGCGGCCGCTGGACGGACGCCGAAGGGGGCCGGACGTACGAGCAGGCCTTCCCCTTCACGGGCGAGGCCGTGGGGATCGCGGCCGCTGCCGGCCGGCAGGAC
>DATAUL010000578.1:0-1788 GCA_036268255.1 Solirubrobacteraceae bacterium
CTGGACGTCGAAGTGCCCGTAGCACAGGACCGTTGGAGCACGGTCGGCGTCGCGGGAGGCGCGCAGCCCCCCCACGGCCAGCGGCTGCCCGTGCCAGTCGATCAGCTCGGCCTCGCCGCCCGCCGCACGAAGGAACTCGCACACCCACTCGCCGGCTGTACGCACGTCCCCGGCATGGGCGGGATCCGCGCTCACCGAGGGGACGCGCAGCAGCTCGGCCAGCTCGTCGAACCAATCGGTCACGCCGGCGACCCTAGCTCAAACGCACCGCTTGCGGCCGGGGGGCGCGACGTGGCAACCTGTCGCAGTCGTGTCGGCGTTCGATCAGCTGCGCGCCGCCCGCGAGGAGGGCGCGATCCTCGTCCTCGACGGGGCGATGGGCACCGAGCTGGAGTCTCGCGGGGCACCGATGGACAACGACGCCTGGTGTGGTCTGGCGAACCTCACACAGCCCGAGCTCGTGCGCGCCGTCCATGAGGACCACATCCGCGCCGGAGCCGACGTCGTCATCACGAACACGTTCATGAGCGGCCTCGGCCCGATGCAACGCGCCGGCGCGAGCGAGTCCTTCACCGAAGGCATCGACAACGCGGTCCGCGCCGCCCGGCATGCCGTGCAGGCCGTGGCGGAGCGGCCGGTGGCCATCGCCGGCAGCATCGGCACGACGCCGTGGGGCGCTCCCCAGGCGACGGGCGCCGCCGGGCTGCGTGACGGATACGCACGGCAGGTGGAGCTGCTCACCGAGGGCGGCGTCGACGTGATCGCGCTGGAGATGGTCACCGACGTTCGGCTCGCCGTCCCGGCACTCGAGGCGGCTCTGGCGAGCGACCTGCCGGTGTGGCTGGGACTGAGCATGCAGGTCGCCGGCCGCGACGATGGCGAGTACGACTCGCTGCCCGACATCGACGGCGCCCGTGCCGTCGCCGAGGCCTGCATGACCGCCCAACTGGACGCCGTCACCGTGATGCACACCGACGTCGACGACGTCGCGGCCGGGCTGGAGATGCTGGCGCCGCTGTGGTCCGGCGCGGTGGGCGTCTACCCGCACCACGGCCGCTGGCGGCGCCCTCACTGGGAGTTCGTGGACGTCGATCCGCCTGCGCTACTCGAGCTGGCGTGGGCGTGGGTGGCCCTCGGGGCGGGGATGCTCGGCGGATGCTGCGGTCTGCAGACCCGTCACGTGGCGGCGTTGCGCGCGGCGGTCGACTCCGGCGCGTTCGCCTGACGCGGCGGCCGGGACCGGCGCGGCCGATATCTGACACCGGGCGGATCAAAGTCTGATCCGGTCACAGGCGGGGTAGAAGGGTCCGGGCGCGTCGGACGGCAGCGTGGCGTCGACGGCTCGGAGTTCTCACACCACGCAGAGGAGAGTCTCATGATCGTTCTCGGAATAGTGCTCCTGATCATCGGGTTCATCGCGAAGGTCGCGATTCTGTGGACCCTCGGGATCCTCGTGCTCGTCATCGGCGCCGTTCTCGCCGTACTGGGCACGATGGGGCGCGCGGTCGGCGGTCGGCGTCACTACTACTGACGCCGTCGGGCAATCCGGTCTGCCGGAGTCGCTTGTCCTGGCCGCCGATCGGCGGCCAGGGGCGGTTCCGGGACGCGGGCCGCGCGCGTCGCGCGCATAAAATCCGGGCGTGGATGCGTCCCTGAACCCCGCGCTGGCCGACGCTCACTTCTGTCCCCGGTGCGGTCAACCGGCCGAAGTGCAGTTTCCCCGGCGGATCACCTGCCCGCATTGCGGGTACGCCGCCTATTACAACCCCAAGCCGGTGGCCGGCGCCA
>DATAUL010000579.1:0-22936 GCA_036268255.1 Solirubrobacteraceae bacterium
ACGGTGGGCATCTACGTCTCATCTGACGGCGACTTCCCCCTGCACGAGAGCTTCGTGATCCAGTCCAACGCGATCGACAGCTCCCCCGTGCTCACCAACCTCCGCGCCGTCACCACCGGCACCTACACCGTCGCTGACAACCTCAGCATGTAGACCACACCCACCCGGGGCGGCGCGGACGGTCGCCGCCCCGGACGCCGGTAGTCTCGGCAGTGGGCCATCTCGACCCCGGCGGATAAACCGATCGCCGGGCGCACGACAGTCGGGGCTGCTGGTCCACTCCGACCGCCGAGAGAACCCGACCGTCCCATGCCCACGCCCCGCCTCGTGTCCCGTGTAACCCGCGCGCGGCACGCGTTGGCGGGTTCCGACGAGAACCTACTCGGCCGATCGCTGACGCTCAACGTGGGCGGCCGGGTTCTCTCGCTGGTAACGGGGTTCAGCAGCTCGGTGCTCCTGGCCCGCCTGCTCGGACCGGCCGACCGCGGTCTGCTGGCGCTCATGCTCTCGACCAGCACGGTTGCTCTGGCCGTGACGGCGATCGGCCAGCCCTTGGCCGTCACGTATTTCGCCAGTCGCAAGGACGCGGATTCGCCGGCGATCATCGGCAACGTCTTCCTCCAGGCGGGGGTGCTGAGCATCGTGCTGCTGCCTCTCGTGGCACTCCTCAAGTCTCCGATCGCCGACGCGCTGGGAGAAGGTCACGGCGGGACGACGTGGGTCCTGGCCGCGGCGTTGGTCCCGATCACGTTCCTTGACTGGACGACGAGCAACCAGCTGCTGGGGATGCTGCGATTCGGCTTCTACAACGGCCTGAAGTTCGTCGCCGGGATCGGCTACACGATCGCGATCGTGCTGCTGCTCGCCGTGGCGCACCTCGGCGTTTCCGGAGGCCTGATCGCCACCGCGCTGGCGTCGGTGATCACGGTCCTCGGGTGCGTCCGGCCGATCCTCGGTCGCGCCCGGCCGAGGGTCGACCGCCCGCTGATGGCGCGCATGCTCAAGTACGGCTCGCGGGTCCAGGTCGGGGTCATCTTCCAGATGGTCAACTATCGCCTCGACGTGATCATCATGCAGTTCTTCCGGCCGCTGTCGGAGGTCGGCTACTACGTGGCCGCGCAGACCGTGGCCGAGTTCGTGATCACGATCGCCACGGCCTTCCAGTCGAGCCTCCTGCCGCTCGTCTCGCATTTTGAGGGTGACGAGCGTCAGGACCGCGTCACCGCCAACTCGCTGCGCCATCACGGGATCCTCGCCGGCGCAGCCGTGCTCGCCAACGCGGTCGTCGGCACGGCGATCATCTACTTCGCGTACGGGCCCAAGTTCCACCCCGCGGTGCTGCCGATGCTCGTTCTCCTCCCCGGCGTCTGGTTTTTGGGCATGGGACTCGTGATCCAGAGCGACCTGGGAGGTCGCGGCCGCCCGGGCCTGTCGTCGAAGCTGGCCGCCCTGGCCGCCGGCGTCACAGTGGTCCTGGATTTCGCGCTCATTCCACCGCTCGGCGTGATGGGCGGCGCGATCGCGTCCGTCTGTGCGTACACGACGTTCGGGATCGCCTCCCTGATCGCGCTGCATCGCGTGAGCTCGATCCCGATCCGCGAATTGGTCGTGCCCAAGCGCGCGGACTTCCGCCTGTATTGGGCGTTCGCCCGCCGGGCTGCCCGCCGGTTCTCCGGCTCGCGGGGCCGCCCGTCCGTGAACGGCAATGGTCGGACGATGGCGCCACCCGCCGTGCGCGCTTCTAGGATGCATCCGGCCGTGCGTCGAGCCTTCACACGCCGTTACGTCGATCCACGGCCGGTCGGACCCTCATCGGCGTCCTTGATCGAGCGCCACGGGGACCAGTTCCTCTACGCCGGCGGGCTGATCCTGCTGCTGGCGATGCTGCCGCTGATCTCAAACCCGCTGTTCTGCTTCGGGATCGTGGCGATCCTGATCGTCGGCCTGGTCGCCTGGCGCTCACCGGCGGTCCCGCTCGGACTTTGCGGGCTACCGCCGCTCGTCGATTTCCTCGCGGGCTCGGACCCACTGCCCTCGGGCGGCTTCACGCTCCTGTTCTCGGCGTGGATCACCTTGGCGGTGGTCTTCGCCCTGGTCCGTGGACGGCTGTCACTGGCGCCGTGGAGCGTCGTGCTCAGCGTTGCCGGTCTGGCGTCGCTGGCCCTGCTTGGGCTGATGCTGATCCGGCTCGGGGTGTCGCCGGATTCGTCCTACGGGAGCGTCAAGGTCCAGCTCTACGCCGCAGACGTCCTGATCATCTTCGTCGGTGCCGTGTTCGTCGCCACCGACGTCCGTCACCTGCACCTGTTCCTGATCGCGCTGCTGGTCGTTGACGCCACCGGAGCCCTGTTCTTCATGTACGACCTGGTGGCGGGGACGGCGCAGACCGTCGTCGGAGGGCGCTACTCACTCGGAGCCGCCGAATATCCGATCGACATGGGCCGAGCCAGCGCTGACGGACTGCTGCTGGCGATCTACGCAGTGCTGACCGCGACCAAGCGTTTGCCACGCACCCTCGCTGTGATCGCGATCCCGATCCTCGCCGTGGCGCTCGCGGCCGCCGGGTCCCGCGGGCCGGTCGTGGCATTCGCGTTCGGGCTGCTGGCGCTCCTGGGCCTGACGGCGACTAACCCACGCGCCCGTTCGCGACTGACGCTGGTCGCGGCGATGTTCCTGGTGGCGATCGTCGTCGTCCCGCTCGTTGTGCCGAGCAGCGCGCTCGCGCGGGCGCTCTCGACGATCATCGGAAGCGCGAGCGGCCTGTCGAGCAACGGTCGCTCCGACCTCTGGGCGGTGGCCCTCGGATCGTTCTCGCACCATTTCTGGCTCGGCCTGGGAACCGGGGGCTTCGCGTCGCTGAACACCGGCTTGGCCTATCCTCACAACCTGCTGCTCGAGATGGCTACGGAGCTCGGCATCGTGGGCTTCGTGCTCGTGTTGATGGTGCTTGGCAGCTTCATTCGCGCGCTTGGTCGCTGCCATCGTCTGGCAGTCGGCACAGACAGAACCACGATCGCTCTCGTGATATCGCTGTTTCTCACCGCTTTGGTCAACGCCAATTTCTCCGATCCGATCCAGGGCAACGGGAGCGTATGGCTCTGGGGTGGCGTGGCGATCGGAATGAGCGCACGGCTGAGCCGCCGGCGGGATTCGCGTACGCTCGCGCCGGACGGATGACGAAGTGGACGCCGTCGCCGCCGTAGACAGCCGTGAGATACGAATTGTGACCGACCGGGATGCTGGACTCGTCATGCTCTGTGACGTCGACTTCGGGTTCCCCGATGCGACACGCACGCACACGGTCGAGGTCGCGCGCGGGTTCGCCAAGGCGGGGCTGAGCGTCGATCTCGTCGCGCGTGGACCCGCACCGGAGATGGACGGCGTTCAGTACGCGCCCGCCGACGCGGCCGAGGAAGAGCGACTCCGTCGCCTGGTCTTGATCAACCAGCGCACGATCGGACTGCTGTGGCGCCGGCGCCATACTGCGGATCGCTTCTACGTGCGAGACAGCTGGAGCTGCCTTCCGGCCATCCTTGCCGCACGGATGCTCGCCTACCGGGTGGTCGTCCAGGTCGACGGTATCCCCTACGGAGATGGTGGGACCGGCGGTAATCCGCTGCTCAGCCTCGTGAAGCGGTCGGTGGCGTTCGCCGTCGGCCGGCTGTCAGCCGGACAGCTGGCGGTGACTCCGGAGATCAAGCGTCTGCTGATACGTCTCGCCCGCGTGCCGGCGGAGCGGGTCACCGTCATTCCAAACGGCGTCGACCTCGAGTTCTTCACACCGATCGTGCGCGAAGAGGCGATATCGCGGATTGGGCTCGATCCTCGTCTTCGCTACTTCGTCTTCTGCGGCGGGCTGCACCCGTGGTCGGACTTCGACGGGATGCTCGAGGCGTTCGCCGAGGTCCATCGAAAGCAGGCGGACACGTGCCTGGTGCTTGTCGGGGATGGCCCTCAGCGAGATAGCGTCGAAGCCAACGCTGCCAGGCTGGGCATCAGGGACTCGGTCCGTGTCACCGGCATGCTCTCCAACCGCGAGACGGTCCGCGACTACCTTGCGGCCGCAACCGCGACGCTGCTGGTCTACAGCGGTGACAAGGTCGGCAAGACGAGCGCCAGTCCGATCAAGCTGACCGAGTACCTGGCGATGGGCCGGGCCGTCGTCGCCTTTGAGATATCGGGCCTCCGCGAGCTCCTCGAGGCCAACGGCGCAGGCATCGTCGTCAACGGTGGCCCGTCGGCGATGGCGGCAGCGATGCTCACGCTCCTGGAGGACGGTGCGGCCGATCGCTACGGCGCGGCGGGCCGGGTCCTCGCTGAGTCCCGGCTGTCATGGCATGCCGTGATCGAGCGCACGCTTCCGCTGTTCGAGAACGGCTCGCGGGAACACGCCTGAGGGTCCACGACCGTCGGTTGTTACCCGCGGTTTGGGACCTGGGCCCTAGCTCCGCGGAGCCGGCGCCTCAGGAGTCGAGGACTCCTCTGGCTCTTCAGACGGACGGTCAGAGCGGATGACGAGCGCCGGCCAGTCCGCCTGCGCCGGAGTGGGACTTCCCATTTCGACGTCACCGTTGATGGTGCTCGTCGGGTAGTACAGGTCGGCCGAGACCTCCTCGAACACGACCATTCCCTCAACTGGCGTGTTGACCTGATCGAGGCTCTTGAGCGAGGCCCTGAGGTCGGTCGGCGTGGTGACGCCGGTGCGGACGATGAAGACGATCACATCCGCCAGCGAGCTCAGAATGAGGCCGTCCGCCAGCCCGGCGATCGGAGGCGTGTCGATCAGGATGTAGTCGAACTGTGCGCGCAGTGCGCTGACCACACCCTCCGTCCGCTGCCCGGATAGAAGTCGCGCGGCATTGACCCTCGACGGGCGTGTCGGCAACAGGTACAGAGAGCCCTCGATCGACTGGATCAGCGGTGCGGGATTGAGGTCGCCCTGCAGGACGTCGCCGAACCCTGGCCGATTCGAGAATCCGAGCACGGAGGTCAACGAGGCTGCGCGCATGTCGCCATCGATCATCAGCACGCGATGGCCTCGCTCCGCCAGCGCCTCTCCCAGCCCCTTGATCGTGGACGTCTTTCCGACCTGTGGCCCGTAACTGGTGACGGCGATGACCTGCTGGCCGCGCTCGCGCATCACCAGATGCAATCTGGTCGACAGGATCCTGTACGCCTCGACGACCGCCGGGTCTTCGGACTGGAGCTTTCGCTTGAGCGGGATCGACGCGAGGACCTTCCACCTGACCTCCGACGCCGCGGCTTCGGCCGTCTGCAACGCCGGCCGGAGCAGCATCCGCAGCCATGCCAGCGCGATGCCCACGACCAGGCCGAGGATCGCGCCTCCGAGCAGGTTGATGGACTTCCGGGGGCTGATCGGATCGGACTGGGCCACCGGCGTCGACGCCAACGTGGCGCTGGTCCCCTGGGCGAGGCCGCTGGCGACAAGAGCCTCGTTCTGCGTGATCAGCGCCTGCAGAGATGCCTTCAGGGACGCGATCTGCTGCGTGATGGCCAGGGTGCTCGGCTCCGCCTGCAACTTGGCGATCTCGCCGGTCAGTGACTTGATCGTCTGCTCATCTTGAGCCTGCAACTGGCGGGTCCGCGCCGCGGCGCTGCTCTGCAACTGGGCAAGGAAGCCGTTGGAGACCTGGAGCGCGAGGTCCTGTGCGGCGCGCGGAGACCCGCCGGTTGCCTGCAGCTGAACCAGCGAAGAGGTCGGCAGCGCCGACGCGCTGAGATGCGATTGCAGCTGGGACGCGGACATCCGACCGCGGTCCACCTTTGAGCGAATTGAGCTCAGCAGGCCGGGAGACACCAGCAGCGTGGCGTAGTTCTGCGCCAACGCCTGGTTGGTGTTGGTCGTATCGCTGCTCGCCGGCTGGTTCGTGGCGACGTTGACCTGGATGATCGCCGTCGCCTGGTACACCTTGGACTCGTGCGACGTGTAGAGCAAGGCGAGCACGATCATGACCACGACCGTCGCAGCGATGATGTACCTGCCCGCCCACAGAACCGCGCCCACGCGACGGCCGTCGCCCCGCTCAGTGGAATCGTTCACAGCGCCGAATCATAGAGGGACGGCGTGACGACAACCGCTGGATTTGCACCGATGTTTTCCGTGGTGATACCGGCGTTCAACGCCGCTCGGACGATCGAATCGGCCGTGAGGTCGGCTCTGGGGCAGACCGAACGCCAGTTGGAGGTGGTGGTCGTCGATGACGGTTGTACCGATGGGACCGTGGATCTGGTCAACCGCCTGACCGACCCGCGCGTGCGTGTGATCTCGCAGTCCAACCGTGGCTTGCCCGCCGCACGCAACGCGGGTATGGCGGCGGCTCGCGGCACCTACGTGGCCTTCCTCGACAGCGACGACCTGCTGCTCCCAGCGTTCCTGGGCCGCGCGCGCGAGGCCCTCGAGCGGACACCGAACCCCGGGTTCGCCTATACCGACGCCTACGTGTTCGACGATCGCACGGGGCGGGTCCGAGAGCGATCGGCGATGGCGCGGACCAACCCGCCGACGCCGCCGCCGGAGGATCCGGGTGAGTTTCTCGCCGCCCTGATGCGGAGTAACTTCGTCTACGTCTCGACGGTCGTCCCGCGCGCGGTGCTCGATCACGTCGGGGGCTTCGACGAGAGGCGCACGTCGTGCGAGGACTACGAGCTCTGGCTGCGAATCCTGCTCGCCGGGTACCGCATGGCGTGGGTCCCCGGGCAGCAGGCCCTGTATCGCAAGCACCCGGGCCAGATGTCACACGACCTGAGCGTCATGACGCGCAACCTCCTGGACGTCTACGAGACGATCCCGCCGGACGCGATGCCGACGCCAAGCCACCGAAGGCTTCTGAGCGAGCGCCGGCGATCGGCAAGCCGTCAGCTGAGGTACTTCGTGCCGGTGGCCAAACTGGCTCCGATGCATCTCATCACCGAACTGAAGCGACTGGGAGTCAGCGAGTCCTGGTACGAGACGCCGCCAGCGGAGGTGACGGAGCCATTCCCCGACCTGAGCGTCGTCTAGCCCGGCCGAGACGTCGGACTAGCTGAATCCGACCAGGTGACGGCCTCGGCCTCGCCTGCGCGTGCGCCCGTTGCGCTGAGCGCGCTCGTAGAGCGCCACATACAGGTTCTCCAGCCGGCCGATCGTCCGGTCGAGGTCATGCTCGTCAACCTGACGGGCTTGCGCGGATGCTCCCAACCGGGCGCCCAGAGCGGGGTCGGAGAGGATCCGCTCCAGAGCAGCGGCCAGCGCGGCCGGATCCTGCGGCTCCACCAGTAGGCCGTGCTCTCCGTCACTGATGAGCTCGGAGATGCCTCCGGCTGACGTGGCCACGATCGGGAGGCCGGCAGCCATGTACTCGATGATCGCCAGCGGCGATCCCTCGGAGTGCGACGACATCACGGCCACGTCGAACGCGCGCAGCAGCGACGCGACGTCGTCGCGGAGGCCGAGCAGCTGCACGTCGTCCTCCAGGCCTAGCTCGTCGATCATTCCCTTGAGCCTGGTCTCGTCGGGACCGACGCCGGCGATGACGCAGCGCACCGCCGTTCCCCGATCCTTCAGGATCCGTACGGCGCCGATCAGGTCGTCGTAGCCCTTCACCGGATCCAGCCGCCCCAGGGCACCGATGAGCGGCACGCCGTCGGGAGCCAGCGCGGCACGAACATCGGCGCCGGACGGCAGCGGAAGGATCCCGTTGGGCAGTACGCGGACACGATCTGCGGGCATCCCCCCTTCGATCAGGTTCGCGCGGTCCCACTCGGACACCGCCAGCACGACGTCGCTCAGCCGACCAACGATGTGGACGTTGAGCGCGCGTCGAACGGAGTGGTCGTAGAGAGACGAGCCGTGCTCGTGGGAGATGACCACGGGAACCCCAGCCAGCCGGGCGAGCAGCGCCGCGGGCACGTTCGCGCGCAGCATATGGGCGTGGACGATGTCGATCCGCTCGCGGACGAGCAGCTGCCACAGCCGGCGCCACGGCAGGATCGATGCCGACGAACGACGGCCGAGGTTGAGGACATGAACGCCGACCTGTTCGAGCTCATCGGCCTCCTCGATGCTGAGCGCCAGGCGCTCGGGCTCCGGCATTCGGGTGGTGCAGAGATAGCGGTCGAAGCGCTCGGGACTCAGCCGGCGAACGAATTCGACCACGAGGATCTCCGCGCCTCCCAGTCCGCCGTAACCCGCGTCGCGAGCGACGTGCAGGACCCGCAACCGCGATGGGTGTGCCAGATTGACCGTCATGACCGCGGCCGATCATGCCAATGTTGGCCAGGCCACGGCGCAACTGGTGGGCCCGGCGGCGGACTCGGCGCAGCCCGCACCCCGCCTCGGCCTGAGCGAGCGCCTTGCGCCCCACCTGCGAGCCGGCCTCCCGGGGCTGATCGTGGTCGGCCTGATGCTTGTCTGGGCAGCGCACGACGGCGGCTATGACGCCGACACCTGGTACTGGGGGGCGCTGGTCGTCGTCGGCATGCTGGGCGTGTCCGCGGTGCTGGCCACGCCTGCGGCCCAACGGTACTCGCGGCTGGTGTGGATCGCGGTGGGGACGTTCGCGCTGTATGTCCTGTGGTCCTACGCGTCGCTCGCCTGGGCACAGGATCCCGGCCTGGCACTGGAGGGCTCCAATCGGGCACTGTTGTACCTGGGGGTGTTCGCCCTGATGGCCGGGTTGCCCTGGACCGCACAGGGGGCGCTCGCGGCCATGCTCTGTTTCGCGGTCGGCGTGGGGACGATCGCGGTGGTGCTCCTGTTCCGGCTGGCATCGGCCGACCACGTCTCGTCCCTGCTCGCGGCCGGGAGGATGAACAGCCCAACGGGCTACTACAACGCCACCGCCGCGTTGTTCACGATGGACGCCCTGGTGTGCGTCGTGCTGGCCACCCTGCGCCGGCTCCCGGGTCCGCTGCGAGGACTGCTCGTCGCGTTTGCGGGCGCCGCGCTGCAGCTGGCGATCGCCGGCCAGAGCCGCGGATGGCTGTTCACCCTGCCGCTCGTGCTCGTCCTGGCGCTGGTCGTCGTGCCCGAGCGCCTGCGCGTTATGGCGGCAGCGCTGATCCCGGCTGCCGCGGCGGCCCTCGCCGCGCGCCAGATGCTCCACATCTACGACGTGGTCTACACAGCGCGCCTCAACGACGTCGCCGCCCATGCCGGCCACGTGGCCCTGCTGGTGTTCGGGGCGGCGTTCATGCTGGGGACGCTCCTCGCCTGGGCTGACCGGCTGTCGCGCCGGCCGCCGCTGAGGACCCGCACCCGACGAGCGATCGGCGCTGTCGCGTGCGTGCTGGCGGTCGCGGCGGGGTGCGCCGGCGCTCTGGTCGTTTCGCACGGGCGCCCATTTCACTTCATCTCGACCCAATGGCAAGGCTTCAGCCACCCCCAGACGAAGAGCACCGGGTCGCATTTCGGTGACGTCGGGAGCGCTCGGTACGACTTCTGGCGCGTGTCGCTCGATGCGTTCGTCGCCCACCCAGTCGGGGGTCTGGGTCAGGACAACTTCGGCGATTACTACACCCAGCACCGGCGAAGCTACGAGGAGCCGAGCTGGACGCACTCCATCGAGCTGCGCCTCCTGACGCACACCGGCATCGTCGGCTTCGTGGTGTTCGTGACGTTTCTCGTGACCGCGCTCGTGGCCGCCGCGCGCACGCGCCGCCGCGCACCCCCGCTGGCGCGACTCGCTGCCGGTATCGGCCTCCTGCCCCTGATCGTGTGGCTCGTCCAGGGCTCGCTGGACTGGTTCTGGGAGCTGCCGGCGCTGTCCGGCCCTGCCCTCGGGTTCCTCGGGATCGCGGTGGCCCTCGGACGGCCCCAGCCCCAACCCCGGACGGTGACGGCAGCACCTCGGCGCGCCGCGATCCGGTGGGCGGGGATCGCCGCGACCGCGGCGCTGTTCGCAGCGGCGATCGTGGTCCTCGCCTTCCCGTACCTCTCGGTGCGGGAGGTTTCCATCGCCGACGACGAGCAGGCCGCCAACCCGGCCGCCGCCCTGCGCGACTTCAGTCGTGCGGCCGACCTCAATCCGCTGAGCTCGATCCCCGGCCGCCTCGCCGGCGCCGTAGCGCTCACCAGCGGCGAGAACACGGTCGCCGCACAGCGATTCCGGCAATCCATCGACCGCGAGCCTGGAGGTTGGTTCGCGTGGCTGGGCGCCGGTCTGGCTGCGTCGGCGAACGGCGATCGAGCGGCTGCTCGTCACGATTATCAGGTGGCGTTCTCCATAAACTCCCGCCAGCCGGCGATTCGCCAGGCCATCGCCCGCGTCAACTCACGATATCCCTTGACGTCCGACCAGGCGTTTAAGCTGCTTGTGGTGGACTAGGCCAAATTCGGGTGCGTTTGCGTCGCCGCGTTTGCTCGTGTACCATTGCGAGTCAACGTGCTGTGACGTAGGGGTTTGAGCCTAAGGAACGGGTTCTTGTACACGCTAGAAAGGGTCTGCGGGCTGAGATGAAACGTATCGCTGCTGTGTTTATCGTCGGGCTTGCGCTGGCTTTGCCGGGTTCCGCCTTGGCGAACTCGTGTAACTCGTCTAACTCTTCCTACGGCGGACAGGACTGCCAGGTATCAAACAACGCCCAGTCACGGACCACTCCGACGACGGTCTCGGCGTCAACCAACAGTCTCCCGTTCACCGGCCTCGATGTGGTGTTGCTCGCAGCAGGCGGCGGCACCCTCCTCGGAGTCGGACTGGTCGTGCGGCGCATCTCGCGCAACGTCCAGGAGTAGCGCTCCCGTCACTGTCAACGCCTCCACGGGAGCCTCATGGTTTCCCGTGGAGAGCGTCGGGCGCAGCCGTCAGCCCTGGGGGCGGGTCAGCCTTGGGCGACCCGCTGGCGGATCAGCCGCGTCACCTCACCGCCGTCTGCCCGGCCCTTGGTCTCGCGCATCACGTAGCCGACCAGAGGTCCGATCGCCTTCATGTTCCCGGCGGCCACCTTCGCAGCGGCGTTGGGATCGGCGGCCAGTGCCGAGTCGACGATCGCAGCGAGCCCGTCGCCGTCGTCGCCGTCCAGCGCACCCAATCCCTCGCGATCGACGATCGCCTGCGGCTCTCCTCCTTCAGCGACGAGCATCGTCAGCACATCGCGCGCGGCGTCGCGGCTGACGCGCTTGGCGACGACCATCGCCGCCAGGGAGGCGAGCGCCCGCGGCGTTACACTCGAGTCTGCGGGATCGGCGTCAGAACCGATCCGCTCCATCAGTTGCGGAATCCAGTTGGCCAGCTCGACCGCGGCCGTCGCGCCCACGTCGGAGCAGGACAGCGCCTGCTCGAAGTATTCGGCCAGCTCGCGCCGGAACGCCAGGTCGCGGGCGATGCCCGGCTTGAGTCCGAGGCCGTGCTCGAAGCGATCGGCGCGCTGGGCGGGCAGCTCGGGCACCTGTCCCTGCGCGGCCTGGAGCATCTCCCCGGTGACGAGCAGCGGCACGAGATCGGGCTCCGGGAAATACCGGTAGTCGTGCGCCTCCTCCTTGGAGCGCAACGGGGTCAGCCGTCCCGAGGTCGGGTCGAAGTGCAACGTTTCCTGCACGACAGGCTCACCCATGCGAAGCAGCTCGGTCTGGCGGGCGATCTCCGTCCGCACGCCTCGCTCCAGGAAACGAAACGAGTTCATGTTCTTCAGCTCGGTCTTCGTTCCCAGCCCGGTACTGCCGACCGGCCGGATCGAGACGTTGGCGTCACAGCGGAGCGAGCCCTCGTCCATGTTGACGTCGGAGACTCCGAGCTGACGCAGGGTGGTCCGCAGCAGTGTCAGCCATTCGTGGGCCTGCTCGGGAGAGCGCAGATCGGGCTCGCTGACGATCTCCACCAGCGGCGTCCCGCAACGGTTGAAGTCCACCACGCTGCGATCCGAGCCGTGGATGCGCCCGCTCTCTCCCACGTGCACCAATTTGGCGGCGTCCTCCTCCAGGTGGACGCGATGAATGCGCACCTCCCCCAGCCGGCCACCGCTGCAGATGGGCACGTCGTACTGGGAGATCTGGTAGCCCTTAGGTGAGTCCGGATAGAAGTAGTTCTTGCGGTGAAACAACGATCGGGGCGCGATCGCGGACTCGAGCGCGAGGCCGATGCGGATCGCGAAGTCCACCGCCCGGGCGTTGACCACTGGCAGTGCCCCGGGCAGGCCGAGGCACGTCGGGCACGTGTGGGTGTTGGGAGGATCGCCGAACGAAAGCTCGCAACCGCAGAACATCTTGGTGCGGGTCTTGAGCTGAACGTGAATCTCCAACCCAATAACTGCTTCGTACTCGGTCATGCTCTGACTCCGGTCCCGTCGAAGGCGATCGCCTGCTCGAGTGCGTAGGCGGCGTCAAGCAGCCGGTTCTCGGAGAAGGCCGGACCGGCCAGCTGGAACCCGACCGGCAGCCCGTCGCTCAGCCCCGATGGGATCGACAGCGCCGGGATTCCGGCCAGCGGCATCGGCACGGTGCAGAAGTCGTTGAGGTACATGGCCAGCGGGTCGGCGGTCTTGGCCCCCAGGGCGAAGGCGACCCACGGGCTGGTCGGCGTGGCCACGAAGTCGAACTTGTCGAACACCTCCCGGAAGTCCTCGGCGATCTTCGTGCGGACCTTCAACGCGGTTCCGTAGTAGGCGTCGTAATAGCCGCTGGACAGCGCGTAGGTGCCGAGCATCACGCGCCGCTTGACCTCCGGCCCGAAGCCCTCTCCGCGGGTCCGGCTGTACATGGTCTCCAGGTCTGAGTCGCCGGCGACTCGCAGGCCGTAGCGGACGCCGTCGAAGCGCGCCAGGTTGGCCGAGGCCTCGGCGGGGGCGATCAGATAGTAGGCCGACAGGGCGTGCGGGGCATGCGGCAACCGGCACGTATCGACGGTGGCACCGAGGCTCTCGGCGAGGCGTAGCGTGGCCTCGAAGCTCTCGCGCACCCCGGCCTCGATCCCCGTGCCGTCCTCGTCGCCGCCGATCAGCTCCTCGGGGACCCCGAGGCGAATGCCCCGCAGGTCCTCGGCGTGCGGGCGCGTGATCGGTCCGGGCATCGCCACCGAGGTGGAGTCGCGACGATCGTGGCCGACCATGTGGGACAGCAGCAGGGCCGCGTCGGTGACGTCACGCGTCAGCGGGCCGGCCTGGTCCAGCGAGGATGCGAAGGCGATCATCCCGTAGCGCGAGCACGCTCCGTAGGTGGGCTTGACCCCGACGATCCCGCACAGCGCCGCGGGCTGGCGGATCGACCCCCCGGTGTCGGTGCCGATCGCCCACGGCGCCAAGCCGGCGGCGACGGCGGCCGCGCTGCCCCCCGACGAGCCGCCGGGGACGCGGGCGCGGTCCCACGGGTTGAGCACCGGTCCGAACGCCGAGTTCTCGTTCGAAGAGCCCATCGCGAACTCGTCCTGGTTGGTCTTGCCCAGCAGGCTGGCGCCGGCCTCAGCCAGGTTGGAGACGACGGTCGCCGTGTACGGGGGCCGGTAGCCCTTAAGGATCCGCGAGCCCGCCTGGCTGGGAATCCCCTCGGTGCAGAACAGGTCCTTGACCGCCAGCGGAAGCCCCGCCAGCGGCGACTGCGGCGAGGGCGTCGGTGGCGCGGAGTCGGCCACCCAGGTGAAGGCGTTGAGCTCGTCGGCGGCGGCGCGGGCCCGGTAGGCCTCGAACAGCTCGGCGGCGTCGATCTCTCCCGCGCGGATCCGCTCGATCGCTGCGGTGGCGGTCAGAGCAACTATTTCGCTCATTCGCCGCTGGGGCCCGGACTGGGGACGCCGAAGCCCCCGTCGACGGGCTCGGGAGCGGCAGCCAGAATGACGTCGCGCGGAAGGGACGGCTCCGGCTCGTCGGCGCGCATCACGCCGGCGACGTCGACAGCGTGCGACGTCGGCTCCACATCGGCGAGGTCGAGCTCGCGGATCCGCTCGACGTGGTCGAGGACCGCCGAGAGCTCGGATGCCATCTTCTGAAGCTCGTCCTCGTCGAGCGCCAGCCGGGCCAGACGAGCGACGTGGACAACCTGTTCGCGTTCGAGCATGGTCTCCCCCATTCTAGGTGGCGGTCGACGTGCTCGGTCGCCCGCGGTGCGCCCGTCAGCGCCCGATCGGCCTCGTCAGGGGCATGGTCTCGATCGGGTGATCCGGGCCCGGCGTCCAGCCCTGCTCGCGCCGCAGAGAGTCAAAGCCGCCGACCATGATGCCGATGACCGCGAGCAGCCCCAGGAATGCTCCGGCGCAGAGTGCGGCCGACGCCGTCAGCAGCCGGATGATCAGCAGCAGCGTGCTCAGTGCGCCGAGCACGGTGACGATGACGCTGAGCGAGGAGGGCAACCCGGGGCCGGAGCGAGTGGCCTGCGTGAACGTCAGCATCAGAGCGGTGAGCGCGGTCACCAGCAGCAACCACCGCAGGACGGGGATCGCCGCCCAGCCGTGCCGGTTGACGCCGCCGACGGTCACCCAGTTCAGCGCGAACAGGAAGACCAGCAGCGCGAGCGCGCTGGCGCCGGCAAGGATCTCACCGCGGCGGAGGCGAGGCGGTTCGGGCACCATCCGCCGCGGTGTTCTAGCGGATCTAGATCGTGCCGGGCGTCATCGCGCCGGCATTGCGGCCCTGCAGGGCGAAGTACACGAGCGCGATCGTGAGCACGACCGCAGCCCAGAAGCCGAAGCCGAAGTAGCTGAAATGGACGTGGAAGAGGAACTTCAGCAGCACGAAGAACGCCGCCACGCAGGCGAGCACGAACCGTGTCTCCGTCCGGCTGCCGCGGATGTTCGGCAGGGCGGTTCCTGGCGAAAAGCGCTCGATCGCCAGGTCGACGATCACGACGATCGCAGCCAGGACGGCCAGGATTCCCAGCCAGCCGTCGGGGTCGCCCGTCGCGGTCGTGCTCGCCGAGAACGGACCGACGGAGATGCTGAACCACGGCAGAAACAGCAGGTCGATCACCAGCAGCAGCGCGACGCCACTCAGAATCCAGTCGTCCCTCGAGACGTTGTCGAGATTCACTACGCCCTCCTCTATCGGTCACCGGTCGATGCGAACACTTAGTTCGCCTTTATCTGACGCCCTCCTGCCTCCCAGTCCCGAGAGGCGCACCGGGAATCAGCTTATCGGCTCCGAACCGCCGGCGCGGCGTCTGACCCTGCGCCGCGGCCGCTGGACGACGGAACGGGCGCGCGCCTGGTGCTCGGCGATCGACTCATATCCCCCGAGCGCGACGCCGAGCGCGCACGCCAGTCCGAGCAACGCCCCGAGCTTCTGGTCGATCACCTTCGCGCCCGAGGGCAGCACGATCAGTACCCGATAGATCAGCAGCAGCGATGTCAGCGAGCCCAGGCCGGCGACCAGCCGGCTCGTGTCGGTCTTGGTGCCGTGCCGGCGCTGCGACGCGTGCAGCACCACCGAGCCGATCGCGACCAGTGCGGTGGCGAGGACCACCCAGCGGATCAGGCTCAGCCCCGTCCATCCCGACTCGGCGCCGGAGATGGCCGGGCGGGCCGCCGACGGGTCGGGGACCCCGGCGACGCCGTACCACTCGGTGGCACACAGGACGACCAGCAGCAGCACGGCACTGACGGAGCTGGTGAGCTCCCCGAACAGCACGCGCGGCGCCGCCGCGGGTCCGGGAGCGGCCGGTCCTGCCGACGCGGCGGGCGCCCCACCGGAGCTGGGCGACGCCTCAACGGAGGCTTCTGTGGTGGTCGCCATCGCAGAGAGCATCTCAGGCCGGGCGACTCAACGCTTGGAGATCGGCGCCAGGTCGGCCACGAGCTTGCGTTCCGAGCGGTCTGAGGCGAAGCGGATCACGACGATTCCGCCGGGCTCGACGCCGGTCACAACGCCATCGCCGAAAGCGGCATGCACGACGTCGTCGCCCAGCCGATAGGCGGGTGGAGGCGGCTGGTCGTGCGCCGGCAGGTCGCCGCCGCCTGACCCGGACCCCCGGTTCCATGAGGTGACGCGCGCACGGAAGCCGCCCGGGCTTCGCGACTGCTGGCTCTCACTGTCGGTCAGCTCTGCCGGGATCTCGCCGATAAAGCGGCTGGGGGCGCCGAAGCTGCGCGCGCCGAATACGGTCCGGGTACGCGCACAGGTCAGATACAGGTCGCGCTCCGCGCGCGTGATGCCCACGTAGGCCAGGCGTCGCTCCTCCTCCAGGCCGCCCTCGTCCAGCGCTCGCGAGTGCGGGAAGACGCCCTCCTCGCAGCCGATCATGAAGACGATCGGATACTCCAGGCCCTTGGCGTTGTGCAGGGTCATCAGCGTGACCAGGCCCTCGTCATCCTCGCGGGTGTCGGCGTCGGCGACCAGGGCGACCGACTGCAGGAACTCGGCGAGCGAGGACTCCTCC
Source organism: Solirubrobacteraceae bacterium (assembly GCA_036268255.1). GTDB lineage: Bacteria > Actinomycetota > Thermoleophilia > Solirubrobacterales > Solirubrobacteraceae > Palsa-465. The sequence goes on from DATAUL010000579.1 coordinate 16,295, forward strand.
GTCGAGGCGTCGTACTCGACGGCAACGTTGACCAGCTCCTCGAGGTTCTCGATCCGGCCCTGGGCCTCGATCGTGCGCTCGTTCTCCAGCGTCTCGAGGTAGCCGGTCTCCGAGAGCACCTCCTTGAGCAGCACCGAGATGGACGCTCCGGAGGCAGCGCGCTCCTGCAGCACCTCCATCGTGCCCATGAACCGCCGCAGCGACTTGATCGCCGCGGCGCCCAGTCCGGGGACGTCCTCGGGCGCCGCCGCCAGCTCCCACACGGTCTCGCCGGTCGTGTTCGCATGGGCCAGCAGGCGCGAGATGGTCGTCGAGCCGATCCCGCGCCGCGGTGAATTGACGATCCGCGTGAACGCGCCCACGTCCTGCGGGTTGACGAGGACCGTCAGATACGCGACCGCGTCCTTGATCTCGGCTCGGTCATAGAACTTGGTGCCGCCGATCACCTGATAGGCGATCTCGGCCCGCACGAGCGTGTCCTCGAGCACCCGCGACTGCGAATTGGTCCGGTAGAAGACGGCGATCTCCGACCGCGAAGCGCCCTCGTCCACGAGCCGCTGGATCTCGCCGGTCACGTATCGCGCCTCGGCATGCTCGTCGTCAAGCTCGCGGATCTTGATCGGGTCGCCCTGTCCGATCTCCGTCCACAGCGACTTCGGAAGTTGCCCCCGGTTGTTACGGATCACCGCATTGGCGGCATCGAGGATCGTCTGCGTCGAGCGGTAATTCTGCTCCAGCTTGACGACGTGCGCGTCCGGGAACGAGTCCTCGAACTCGAGCAGGTTCGTGATATCCGCCCCCCGGAATCCGTAGATCGAGTTGTGAGTGATTACGCCGTCGGCGATGAAATTATGCGTGTGGGCGACGTCGAGGTCGTACACCGGCCGGTTCAGCGCCACCGGCTCGACCGATTCGACGACGTCATACCTGCCCTGTTCATCGAACATCACCATTCCCGGCCGCACCGACGACGCCCGGGTGAACGGCAGCGAGGCGCGACGACCGAGCTGCGCGCTCGGGTAGACGGCAACATCGCCAAGCGTGGCCGCGATCTCGGTCACCCTGGCCATGTCACGAACCTCGGTTGCGATGCCTCCGGCCCACGCGACACGATGCCGCCCGCCACCCGCCCCGCACAGCGAGAGTTCAAGAGGCGCCCGCCCGGACCTGGTCGAGAAACGGGCCATATGTTCCCGTTTCTCGACACGGCTCTGGTACCCGGCAAAGTGGATGTGCTCGGAAGTGCTCACCAATCGCCGACCGGACCGCGTCGCGATTGCGATCCCGTCGGTGCGCTCCGAGCTGTGGACCCGCACGACCTCGGAAGCCCCGAACTCTCCGCCGCCGTAGGCCGACCGCACCTCATCGCCCGCACGGACCTCCTCAATTCGCTGGCGGCTGCCGTCGGCCATCATCACGAGAGTTCCCTCGATGAGACATTGGGCATCGTCGCCCACCACCATCAGGTTGCGGTGCTCGCCGGCCAGCAGCTGCAGCCAGCGGTACTGGGCGTGGTTGGTGTCCTGGTACTCGTCGACGAGCACGTGGCGAAAGCCATTCGCATAGCGCTCGCGGACCTCGGGGAACAGCTCGAGCACGTTGACGGCGCGCACCAGCAGGTCGTCGAAGTCCATCGCGTTCATGCGGTGCAGCTCGCGCTCGTAGGAACGGTAGACGTCGGCCACGGTCTGCTCGAAGAAGGAGCCGACCATCTGGCCGTAGGCCTCGGCGTCGCGCAGCTTGTTCTTGGCGTCGGAGATCTGGCTGCCGATCGAGGCCGGGGTGAAGCGCTTGGGGTCGATGCCCAGTTCGTCGAGACAGCGCTTGATCAGACGGCGCGTGTCGGCGGTGTCGTAGATCGTGAACTGGCGGGTGTAGCCCAGGCGCTGGGCCTCGGCGCGCAGCATCCGCGCGCACGCCGAGTGGAAGGTCATCACCCACATCGCGCGGACCTGGCGGCCGACCAGCAGGCCGGCGCGATCGCGCATCTCCCCCGCCGCCTTGTTCGTGAACGTGATCGCCAGGATCTCGTTGGGCTTGGCGACACCGGTCGCCACCAGGTAGGCGATCCGATGGGTGAGCACCCGGGTCTTGCCCGAGCCCGCTCCGGCGAGGATCAGCTGCGGCCCTTCGCCGTAGCTGACGGCCTCCCGCTGCGGGTCGTTGAGGCCCGCCAGCAGCGTGTCGAGGTCGCTCGTGAGCTCAGTCATGGTTAGGTATTTGACGTTAGCGACCGCGGCGGCATCCTCTACGACGTGGACGATCTCCGCACCGCCTGCGCCACCGTCGCCGCGCGCGCCACCCACGTCACGATCAACGGGGGCGCGATCGCCGCGTACGCCCCAGGGGTGGTGCATCCTGGGATCGCGCGGCCATCGTCAGACGGCACCCGCCTCGAGGAGCGCGCCGCGGCCTCGCTCACCCTCAACGCAATCAACTTCGGGTCGGGCTGGTTTCCCACGTTGCGCAAGCGCGACGGGCTCTCCGGCTACAACACGATCGCGGCTGCCTGGCGCGAACAGCCCACCCCGCGCACCCAGGATCTGGAGCAGATCGACGCGCCCGCGCTGGCCCGCATCCTCGGGCAGGACCCCGGCCACGAGCTGATGGGCCTCTACGCCGCCTCGCTGCGCGACCTGGGCGCGCATGTCGCCGCCAGGCACGACGGCAGCTTCGCCGTGCTGGCCACGTCCACCCCATCGGCGGTGGCCCTCGCCAAGCGCCTTGGCCGCTGGCGGTGCTTCGCCGACACGTCGCGCTACGGCGAGCTCGAGATCCCGTTCCTCAAGCGCGCCCAGATCGCGGTCGCCGACCTCGCCCGCGCCGGCGTCACGCACCCTTCCGACCTCGCCCGGCTGACGATGTTCGCCGACAACCTCGTCCCCCATGTGCTGCGGCTCGATGGCCTCCTGCACTTCGCTCCGGGACTCGTTGCCCGTATCGACCGCGGCGAGCTGATCGAGCACGGGTCGCCCGAGGAGGTGGAGATCAGAGCCTGCGCCCTGCACGCCGTGGAGCTGATCGTGGCCGCGCGGGCCGCGACCGCGCCGGTCACCGCGGCCGAGGTCGACGAATGCCTGTGGAACCGGGGCCAACTGCCCGGCTACAAGGCCGTGCCGCGACATCGCAGCCGCTGCACCGCCTACTGAGGGGTGCCGCGGCATCGCTGCCGCTCCACGGCCCACTGAGGCGTGAAGGGCCCTACTCGTCGTCGTCGGGCTCGGCGACCTCGGCCCGGGTGCGGGCGATCGCTTCGGCACCGGCCTCGCCGACGAGCAGCTCGGGGCGCAGCGTGCCGCTGGCCACGAGGTCAAGCGCGGGGAAGCGGCCGATGCTCGCCAGGGCGACATCGAGCGAGATCACCGTCGTCTCGCCGCCGATCGGTGCCGAGGCGGTGGCGATCACCGTGACCGACCCGCCGTCGACGATGTTGCGCGCCGAGGCCATCGCCTTGCGGGCCATCTGCGGGCTGACGCCGTCGAGGGTGTCGATCAGCACGACGGCGTCGGCACCGCGCGCTGCCAGCCGCCGCGCCTGGTCGACGACCGGCTCGATCGCGCTGTTCTGCGCCTCCTCGGAGGTCGCGAAGCTGACCGCTGCCGCCGGGGCGACCGGACCCTGGGCCCATTCGGAAATCTCCTCGGGCCGCACGCCGGCTAGCGCCACGCTGAGCGTCAGCTCATCGCGACCGGCAAGAGCCGCGGCCAGACGGCGCAGCGCCTCTGACTTGCCTGAGCGCGAGGCCCCGACGATCGCCACCCGCGATCCCTTGCCGAACGGCGTCAACCACTCGATCGCCTTGAGGGTCGGATCCTCGGAGCCGACCTTGATCCGCTCGGCGGGCATCGCCGCCGGCAGGTCGTCGAAGCGCAGGCTGTCGGCCAGCTCGCTGGCGGGACGGTCGTTGATCGTCTCGATCCGGATCAGCGAGGCGAATCGCTCCGAGCGGCGCGGAGCGCGCTTGGGGCCGGCGATCCGATCGCCGGAGACGAGCTCGCACCGCTTGACCTGCGCCGAGGAGATGTAGACATCGTCGTCGGACGGGTCCGGCGGGTCGACGCGGACGAACCCGGACCCGTTGGCCAGCAGCTCGACGACGCCCTCGATGAGCTGCTCGCTCTCCTCGATGGTGCCGGCGTCGTCGGCGGGTGTCTCCGCGCCCGGCTCGGCCGCCGCCCGGCTGCGGCGAGAGCCGCGTGCCGGCTTGTCGTCATCGGCCTGATCGCCGTCGGACTCCGCCTCGGGCTCGGCCTTGGCTGCGCTGCCGCGACCCCGGCCACCGCGCCGGCCGCGACGCCGGCGGGCGCCGGCGGCCTCCTCGTCGTCGACGGAGGCGTCATCGCCTTTGTCGCCCTTCTCGGCCGCGTCGCCCGGCTCGCCGTCGCCGGCCTTCTCGGGCGGGGCGCCCTTCTCGGGCGTGTCGGCGTTGGCGTCGCCCTTCTCGGCCGCGTCGGCCGGCTCGGCCGGCTCGGATTTCCGGGGGCGGCGGCTGCGGCTGCGTGCGGGCGCGGGCCCGGGCGCCTCGTCGGCCGACGCCTCCTCGCCGGCGGCGAGTTCCACCTCGGTGCCGCTTTGCTTGGCGAGGATCGCGTCGATCAGCTCGGGACGGCGCAGGCGCCGGTAGCCGTCGATGGACAGCTCTGAGGCGATCGCGTGAAGATCGGCGAGCGGGCTCTCGGTGAGAGCGCTGCGATCGAGAACGGACATGGGTACTCCTTTGTTGGCTGATCGGTGGGCTCCGGTCGCGTTGAGCCAGCGACCGGCGATACAGGGGTCAATTTACCGTTTGCCGGGGTCAGACGCGCCCTGCGCCCAGCGCAGCGTGTCGTCGACCCGCAGTGCCGGGGCGATCTCAAGTTCGCCTCGCAGAGCGGCCCGGACGGTCAGGAAGTCCTCGGCGGCGGCGATGTCGTGGAGCCGGAGCACGTGCGCGCCGGCGTCTACGCCCGCTCCTACGGCCGCCAGCGTCCCGGCCAGCCGGTCGCGCGGGCCCCGCTGCGTGAGTGCGCCGAGAAAGTCCTTGCGCGAGACGGCAAGGAGGATCGGGCGCTCGAGCGCGTGCAGCTGCTCGAGCGCCGCCAGCACCTCGACCGTCTGGGCGGGCGTCTTGGAGAAATCCGGCCCGGGATCGACGATCAGCTGCTCGAACGCCACCCCGCGACGCAACGCCAGCTCGATTCGCGCCTCCAGGAACAGCCGCACGTCGGCGACGATCCGCCCGTCGAGCGAGCGGTCGTGCAGACGCTGCTTAGGCGGCGCGATCGTGTGCATGATCACGAGGGCCGCGCCGGTCTGTGCACACACGTCGGCGAGCGCGGGGTCGCGCAGGCCGCTGACGTCGTTGACGATGCTCGCGCCCGCCGCCACCGCGGCCCGGGCGACCGCCGGCTTGTAGGTGTCGACGGAGACGCGCGCCCCGAGCTCTGAGACGACCCGCTGGATCAGCGGCACGACGCGCGCGGTCTCCTCCTCGGCGGCGACGGCGGGCCGATTGGTCACGCCGGACTCGCCCCCGATGTCGATCAGCTCGGCGCCCTGGGAGAGCAATGAGGCGGCCAGCGCGACGCGCTCGTCGAGCGTCTGATGGAGCCCGTCATCGGAGAACGAGTCTGGGGTGGCGTTGACGATCCCCATCAACATCGGCCGGCGGCCGAGCTCCAGCGTCCCCGCGCTGGTGGCCAGCCGCCGCAGCGGGGCTTTCACGACGACGCGTCGGCGCCGACGGGGGACGCCTCGGCCTCGTCGAAGCGCCAGGCCCGGTAGCAGGCCGACGCCTCGAGCATCGTCGAGTGGGCGCGCGCGCAGCCGACGCAGTGGCCGAGATGTTCGATCAACCAGTCCTCGTCGGCGTCGGTGACGGGCTCGTCGTCCTGGCGCCGCGCGATCGTGCGCAGGGCCCGCTCGCGCTCGTCGCACGACGGCATCGGCACGCCCTCGCCGCGCAGCGCGACGCGGAATCGCAGCCGTGAACGGGCGAGCAGCAGCCCGATGGCCGGGGAGTCCAGCCCGACGACCGGTCCGATCTCGTCGTAGGGCAGTCCCAGCAGCTCGCGCAGGGCGAGCGCCTCGCGCTGGCGCTCGGGCAGCTGCGCGGTGGCGCGGGCGACCTCTCGGGCCACCGCCTCGGCAAGTGAGTCGGCCTGCTGCGCCTCGTCCGCCGGTTCCTCGGCTGGGGCCGGTTCGTGGAGACCACCGGCGTCGGCGGCGGGCAGTCGCTCGCGGCAGGCCGCCGCCGCCGCGGCGAGCGCACGCAACCGGTCGCCCCGAGCGGCGTCGCGTCCCGCCCGCTGCGCTGCGTCCGCCGCTTCGCCGTGACCCAGCATGCGCACGCAGAAACCGTGCAGTTCGTCCATCGCAGGCGAGCTTAGCCGCCGGACCGCGACGCCGCCGAGGACACCGACTCCTCAGTGCGATCCGACGGCGCCCGCCGCATGCTGCCGCTTGCGCTTCTCCTCCTGCGCCTCGGCGTGCTTCTGCTGTTGCGTGCGCTTGTCCGCCTGAGTGCCCGTGTGCGTGAGCTCGCCGCGCATGGCCGTCTCCCCGGCGACGATCGCCTCGCGGATCCTGAAATACGTGCCACAGCGGCAGATGTTGCGGATCTGCTCGAGATCGGCATCGGTCACCGTCTGGCCGGCGGCCTGC
>DATAUL010000580.1:0-6339 GCA_036268255.1 Solirubrobacteraceae bacterium
CGGCCCGAGAAACCCGATCAACACGCCCTCAGAACCCAACCGCACGATCTCCTCCGCGCTCGGCGCCGCGACCTTCACCACGAGATCCGCGCCCAGCGCGACCGCAGCGTCATCGACCAGCGTCGCTCCGGCATCCACGAACGCCTGATCGGGGATCAACGCGCCCGCGCCCGCGCCACGCTGCACCAAGACCTCATGGCCCTGGCCGCTCAGCTTGCCGACCACCTCGGGCACAAGCGCAACACGACGCTCGCCCACAGCGGTCTCCTTCAGAACACCGATCCGCATGCGGCGGTGCAGCGTATAGGTTGCGGCACCCGCGCGTACCGTGGTCGGCCTCAGCCGCCGCCGACGGGCGCCAGGACGAGGGCAGTGAGTACCCCCATCGCCGCATCCCAGCGACCGGTCTGGGCAGTCCGTGCGGGGGTCGACGGCGCCGCGGCGCGGTGACGGCGCGGCCTGGCGGTATGCCGGGCCGCGCGATGACGGTACGCGGGCCGGGCCGCCCGGGTGGCGGGAGCGGCCGTCGTCGCCGACGTCGTGGATGTGGCGGTCTGCCGGGCGGCCGGCGCCGGGCGGGCCGCGGGCGGGGGGATCAGCGGCAGCGGCTTGCCCTCAAGTGCCATCAGCGCCTCGCCGGTGACCCACACCGGTGTCTGCGGGTTGCCGCGTGCGTAGGCGACCCGGCCGCCGGGGCCGATCAGCGAGCGCAGGTAGGCGACCGGCGAGCGCACGCCGCGACGGCGCACGCCGTCCGGATCGACGCCGGCGGCCTTCAGGCCCTGGATCGCCCACGCCGTCGACTGGGCGTTCGAGCCGCCCCCCGGCTGGGAGGCAAAGCCGCCGTCGCCCTCCTGCTGGCGGCGCAGGTAGGCGACCGCGCGGGCACGGACCGTGCGAGCCCGGCCGCCGGCACCGGCCAGCGCCTCGAGCGTCGCCCCGGTGTCGTCGGCATCGCTCGAGCCGCCGGCGCCGGCGAAGCTGAACCCTCCGTCGTTGTCCTGCTGGCGCTCGATCCACGCCAGGGTGCGGGCCGGCGGCGTCACGCCGTCGGCCCGCAGCGCCAGCACGGCGAAGGCCGTCAGATTGACCTGGCCGCTGACCGAGCCGTTGGCGCTCACGCGGTGCCGTAACGCGGCGATCAGGTCGTGGCCGCCGAAGCTGCGCGCCGACTGGCCGGCGGCCCGGGCGACGAGGATCGTGCGCTCCAGCGATCCGGGGTCCGACGCGCCGGCGCCCGAGCGCACGTAGTCGATCACGCTCGCTCCGCCGTGGGTGACGTGGGTGAGGTCATAGCCGGCGGAGGCCAGGCCGAGGGCGGCCCAGCCGGCGTACAGCTGATTGGACGGTTGCCCGGGGCTCGTCCCGAAGCCGCCGTCGGAGTTCTGCGCGCCCAGCAGGTAGCCCGCCGGCCCGCCGGCGGCCTCGGCGCGCGACGGCGCCGAAACCGCGCCGGCCATCACAACCGCGATCAGCCCCACCGCCAGCGGCGCAGCGGGCAGCCACGTGACCTCCAGGCGCCGGGCAAAGCGCTGAATCGAGCGAGTCAGCGCCGGGCCGAAGGCGAGCGCGAACGCCAGGCACCCGGCAGCGTGGATCGCGTCGAAGCCGAGCCCCTGGCCGACGTAGACGCCCAGCTGAGCGCGGCTGTGGTCGGAGAACGTGATCCAGTCGCCCACGTCCTGGAAGGCGGTGAAGGCAAAGCCGGCCGCGCAACAGGCGATCGCCAGCCGCCAGCGGCCGCCGCGCAGCAGGCCGGTGCGGGCCAGGCCCGCGCCGAGCACCCCGGTCGCCCCCCATGCCGCCATCTGCCACGGGGTCCATGGCCCCTGGCCGAAGAAGAAGTTCGACGCCAGCCCGCCGATCGCCCCCACGGCGAATCCCGGACCGCCCCCCAGGGCATATCCGCTGATCAGCACGATGTCGGTCGTCGGCTTGACGTTGGGCACGGCGGCGAACGCGATCCGGCCGAGCGCGGCGAGGGCTGCCAGCGTGCCGACGAGCGCGATGATGCGCGCGTCGGGACGCGCGCGCTCATACCAGGCGAAGCCCGCGCCGAGCGCGAGCGCCAGGATCCCGAACGCGCCCACCTGCCAGCTCACACGACTACCTCCGGCGTCGCCGGCCGGCCCCCGCCGGCCAGCAGCGCCACCCCGTCGGCGGGCGTCAGCGCGGCGCCCGCTCCGCCGAGGATCCGCGCCGTTTCTGTGACGAAGTAGCTGCCGCCCGAGAGAACCGCGGCGGCCGTCCCGTCGGCGATCGGGGCGCCGTCGGCCAACAGCACGACCCTGTTGGCGAAGGCGGCGGCGAACTCGGCGTCGTGGGTGGCAACGATCACCGCCCCATCGAGCGCTCCGAGCAGCGCCACCAGCCGGGCCCGGTGCTCGCGGTCCATGCCGCGGGTGGGCTCATCGAGGCAGAGCACCGCGGGCCGCTGGCTGCCGTCGCCGAGCACGACCGCGAGCGCGAGCCGCTGCTTCTCCCCGCCTGACAGATCGCGTGGATGGCGCTGCGCCAGCTCCGGATCGTCGAGGCCGACGGCGGTCAGGGCAGAGGCCGGAGCCTCGTCGGCGACGTGCTCGTGCACGAGGTAGTCGACGGGGTTCTGAGCGAGCAGGCCGACCCGGCCGGCGCTGCGCACCCGCCCGCGCGTCGGCGTCATCAGCCCGGCGGCGTGGCGCAGCAAGGTCGACTTGCCCGCGCCGTTTCGGCCCATCAGGGCCACCCGTTCGCCGGGGGCGATCGTCAGCGACACGCCGCGCAGGAGTGACGGCCCGGAACGCAGCTCGTGCCAAACGCCCTGCAGCTCCAGCGCCGGGGCGGGCGCGCTTGACCGAACGCGCCGCGATCGCCGGCCCCCGGCCGTCGGTTCGGGGGCGCCGGCGCGATCGGGAAGCAGGTTGCGCGAACGCAGCGCGGCACGGGCGCGCTTGACCCCGGGGACGGGCGCCAGCCCGAGCCCCTCTAATAGCTGTGCTCCGGGGGTCTGCAACCGCGGGGCGGCCCGGCCGGCCCATTTAAGGAACTCCGCGGGTGTGGCGTCGCAGGCGATCGCACCGTCGCCGAGCGCGATCACCCGGTCGGCGGCGTGCAGGCAACGCTCGAGGCGGTGCTCGGCAAGCACGATCGTCGTGTCGGCGTCGTCGTTGGCGCGGCGCAGTAGCCCGATCAGCTCATCGCCGGCCACCGGGTCCAGCTGCGAGGTCGGCTCGTCGAGCACGAGCACCTGCGGGTGGCCGGCCAGCGCCGCCCCCAGCGCGGTGCGCTGCAGCTCGCCGCCGGAGAGCTCGGCGGTCGAACGATCCAGCAGGTGGGCGATGCCCAGCGCCAACGCCGCCTCCTCCACTCCGCGGGCGACACGCTCGGGTGGCTCGCCGCGGTTCTCCAGGCCGAAGCCCAGCTCGGCGCGAACCGTCCCCATGACGATCTGGGTCTCGGGGTCCTGAAACAGGGTGCCGACGGCCGCCGCCAGGTCCCCGGGACCGTGCGTGCGGGTGTCCAAGCCGGCCACGGTCACGGTGCCGGCGAACGTGCCACCGTGAAAGTGGGGCACGAGGCCACTGATCGCCCGCAGCAGCGTCGACTTGCCGGATCCCGATCCGCCGGCGACGATCACCAGCTCGCCGGGCTCGATCCGCAGGTTGACGTCGCGCAGCGCCGGAGCGCTCGCCCCCGGGTAGGTGTAGGTGACACGCTCGAGCGTTACCGGCATCACAGCCCCCGGCGGTCGAGGAAGGGGGCAAGCGCGCACACGAGCAGCGCCGCGGCGCCGGCCAGCGGCTCGGCGCCGGCAGGCGCCCGCAGCGACGGGTACGCGCTGAACGGTGCCAGGGGGACCCAGCGAGCGAGGGCGGCGATCGTCACCACCGCCGCCGCCGCAGTTCCGAATGCCAGGTCGTGGCGCGAGAGCGGAGCGCGAGCGGCCCCGAGCGTGCGAGTCCGATGCCCCGGGCGGCGTGCGGCGCCGTAGCCGCGCACCTCCAGGGCAGCGGCCACGTCGAGCGCGCGGTCGAGCATGCCGCTGGTGCTCGCGCGCATGAGCGCCAGGCGCGACGGTGCCGGTCCCGGGCGGCAGCGCTGGGCGTCGGCGAGCCGGCGCGAGTCGCGGATCAGGATCGGCACCATCCGCGTGGCCAGGGTCGCGGTCAGGGCAGATCGGTAGGAGACCCGACGGAAGAGGCGCAGCACCTCATCGGGATCGACGGCAGTCGTGTACAGGACGCCGCAGAGGATCAGGCCCACACAGCGCAGCCCGAGGATCGCGCCATACGCGGTGGCCTCGAGCGTGACATCGGTGTGGCCCAACAGGGGCAGATCGCCGAGACGGAGGATCACGGTGAGCCCGTCGCGGGTGACGAGCGCGTTGATGACGGCAATCGCCACCATCGCGGGAATCGCGAACGTCGCGGCGCGGCGCAGCTCGCGGCCCACGCCGGCAGCGTGCCCGGCGCCCAGAATGGCCACCACGACGGCCCCGAGCACGACCGGGTTGGAGACGATCAGCGCCGCGGCGCCGAGTGCCAGGCAGTAGGCGCACCCGATGGCGGCGCGGGCGCTCTGCAGCGGTCCGGTCCGCCGGCGGTAGATCACCGCGACGCCTGGAGCGGGATCGGTAGCCGGGCCGTTCCGTCGACGGCGAGCGCGAAGTGGTCGTGCAGCGCCTGCGGGGTGAGCGCCCGGGCGGCGGCGGCCACGCCGGCGGCATCGGTGCCGGTGATCAGCCAGGTCGGGGCATCCGAGGTGTCGGCGGTGGCGGCGATCAGCCCCGCGCCGGGACCGAGCGTGCGGACGACGTGTCCGGAGGGGTCCAGGAGCGCCAGCTGGTCTCCGCGCGGGCCGGTGAAGCGCGCGTACACGCCGCTGGCACCCGGCCCGTGGGCGATCAGCTGCGCGGCCAGCTCGGGGCGCACCTGCGCCCAGGTGCCGACGACGACGCCCAGCGTGTCAGGCCCCGAGCCGGTGCCGATCAGTTGACTGGCGATCGGCACGTGAATGGCGCTGAGCGCGGCCGTGACCCGCTTGCAGGCGACGGCCACCCCCGAACCGCATTCCAGGGTGGTCGGGAAGCGCTTGCCGCCCACGCCGTGCACAAACGGCTCGGGAAAGGACCCGACGACAGCCGGGACCGAGTCGGTCGCACGCCAGTCGTGCAGGTCCCACCAGATCCGATCGCCCCTGTGCACGGCGGTGCTCGCCGCCCCCTGCTTGGCCTGGATCCCATTGACGTAGTAGAACCAGTCGACGCTGCCGCTCGTGCCCGTGAAACCGTCGATCGACTGCACGAAGCCACCGCCGTAGCGGGTCCGGACGCGAAACGAGCGCTGCAGCATCCGCATCACCGTCTCCGAGCCCGCAACGTGCTTCGAGCTCAGGGCCCGGACCGACGTGTCGCCGAAGCCGCGGGTGACGTTGACGTTGACTGCGCCGGTGCCCGGCCCGGGCCCGAGGCCGCAACCGGCGCATGCCAGGACGACGGCAAGCGCCGCGACGGCGGTTCGGGTCCGGAACGGCATGGTGTCTACTTGGTGACCTTCACCGTCGTGGCCGCCGAACGGATGTAGCCGGCGTCGGTGGCGGTGTACGTCAGCTTGATGGCGGCACCGGCCGTGACCGGCACGGTTCCCCGCCTGCCCGAGACGAGATTCAGCCCGCCGCCGCGCACGTGGGCGCCGGCGAGCGGCGTCGCCTTGCCCTTGTCGGTGTAGGAGACGACCTTGAGCGTGAACGGCTTGCCCGCGGTCGCCTTGGCCGGGGCGATGATGCCGAGCGGGTGCTCATGCTTCTTGACCGAGTCGACGGCGAACAGGATCCGGTCTGCGGGCTTGAGCTTGATCTCGCAGGCACCGGTGGTGGCGTAACGGTTGTTGACCCAGATCCCCCAGTAGCCGGTCTTGGTGTTGGGAGACTCGCCGAGGACCGAGCCGATCAGATAGTCGTTGAAGCTCGAGTAGAACTTGGCCTTCCACCGGCCATTGGTCGCGGCGTTCAGTGCTCCCGCCGCGCTTGCTCCGGGGCACACGCCCGCGGGGGCGCCGAACTTGGTGATGAAGCCGGTCGGCGTCTGCACGGTCCGGGCTGCCTGCAGCGTACGTTGGGCACCTTCGATGCGCACGCTGACCTTCTGTCCGGCCTGGGCAACGCCAGGGGCAACGGCAAGCGCCAGCGAAGCACCGCCGAGCGCGAGAATTGAACGAGATTTCATGAGGGCCACCCTTTCCACGAGGGCTTTCGGCTTGGTGGTCGGAGACAGGTCTCCTGGCTCCCGGGCCTATCAGCCGCGCCTTCCCGGCCGACACGTGGTCGGCTAGTGGCCGTGTGCGACTGACGTCCCCGGTCACA
>DATAUL010000581.1:0-11261 GCA_036268255.1 Solirubrobacteraceae bacterium
TCCCAAGCTCGAGGAGGTCGTCTGGGTCCAGGAGGAGCCGCGCAACATGGGTGCCCGCGCCTACATGTCACCGCGCCTGCTCCAGGTCCTGCCCGAGCATCTGCAGTTCGGCTACATCGGCCGCCCCGAGCGGGCCGCGTCCGGCGAGGGCTACCCGATCGCCCACGCCACCGAGCAGCAGCGGATCATCTCGGCCGCGCTCGATCTCTCGATCAACGTCTCGCAGTACCCGCGCAAGCTCCCCGGCGAGCGCTGATCAGGCCGGCCGCCCGCGCCGGGGGACCAGCCCGCCGGTCGCCAGTCCGGCCAGGACGAGGACTGCACCGCAGACGAGGACCACGATGGCGGCGTCGCGCAACTCGGTCGTCGCGATCGTCCACGCGGCATGGGCCGCCGTCCGGTAGGTCGAGCCGGAGACGAGCGCCTCGGCCAGTGCCGGGGCGAGCAGCGCCCGGGCCACGAGGACGACCGTGCCGACGACGATCAGGCAGTAGCCGACGCGCCTGACGGCGATCGACCGCCATCCGCGCGCAATCGCCACCGCCACGGCGAACAGCATCGCCGCGGCGACGAGCAACCCGACCGACAGTCCCCGAATGGCGTTGGCCACGGCCCGGGCGTGTGCGATCTGACTCGCGCTCAGGATCGGAACCTCGCCCGCGCGCGGTGACCCGACGGTGAACAGCTGTCCGCCGCCGGGAATCGCCTTGACCGGCGCGCTGGCCTGTAGCGCGCGGATCAGCTGCGCCAACAGCGGCGTCAGGTTGAGCGTGACCTCACCGCGCTGGCCGCCGTGATCGAGGATCGCCAGGAGCTCTCGGTGGGCAACGCGATTGGCCTTGTTCCACGCGACTCGCGCAGACCGGGTGGCCAGGATGCCGGCGGCCAGGTGCAGCCCGAGTGATCGCAGCGTCCGCAGGGCCGGCCGGGCCGCGGCGGGCCCAAGCGCGGAGCGCAGCGCGCCGGCCACGTTGGTCTGCGCGAACAACTCGGACACGGCGAACGTACCGACGCCTCGTCTGATCTGCGGGTTGGCGATCAGCTGGGAGCTCGTCGTCTGCCAGCCGCTGGGGCTCAGCGCCTGGCGGTCGAGCCACAGCGCGAAGCTGCCGCCAACGGCGGCCGCGGTGCCCAGCACGAGCAGCAGGGTGACCAGCCCGCCCCTCGGAAGGCGCCTCCCGTCGGTTCGGCCTCGCCTGTTCGCGCCGGACGCCATGCACAGATTGTCGCGGGCGCCACGCCCGTGCCCCGCGTCTGCCACTCTCTCAGCATCAGATTTCGCAGAGACGGTTCCCGTCGCGACAACTCCCGCCGTACCTTCATCCCGAGCCTCGGCGTGCATGACATGGCGATCGACCTCGGGACGGCGAACACGCTCGTCTACGTCGGGGGCCGGGGGATCGTCGTGTCTGAACCGTCGGTCGTCGCCTCGGACCTGTCAACGGGCGAAGTGCACGCCGTTGGCTCCGAGGCCGAGCGGATGATCGGTCGCACCCCGGCCACCATCTCCGCCACCCGGCCGCTGCGCCACGGGGTGATCGCCGACTTCGAGGTCACCGAGGAGATGCTGCGTTACTTCATCCGCAAGGTGATCGATCGCCGCACGGCGCATCCGCGCCTGATCGTGTGCGCGCCCAGTGGTGTCACCGAGGTCGAGAAGCGCGCCGTCGAGGAGGCCTCGCTGGCGGCGGGCGCCCGGCGCGTGCACCTGATCGAGGAACCGATCGCGGCCGCCATCGGGGCCGGGCTGGCGATCGAGGAGCCGATCGGCCGGCTGGTTGTGGACGTCGGCGGCGGCACGAGCGAGATGGCGGTGATCTCGCTCGGTGGGATCGTGATCGCACGCTCGGTCCGGGTCGGCGGCTATGAGATGGACGACGCCATTTCGCACTACATCCGCTCCGTGTATCAGCTGGCGATCGGCTCACGGTCGGCCGAGACAATCAAGATCGAGCTCGGCTCGGCGCTGCCGCTCGGCGATCAGGAGCGCACCTTCGAGGTGCGCGGCCGCCATCTGGTGACCGGCCTCCCGACGGCCGTGCTGTTGCGCTCAGAGGAGGTGCGCACGGCGATCGCCGGTCCGCTGCGCGAGATCCTGCAGGGCATCCGCGACACGCTGGAGCAGACCCCGCCCGAGCTGGCCTCCGACATCGCCCGCGACGGGATCCTGCTCGCCGGCGGCGGTACGCTGATCCGTGGCTTTGACGATCTCGTCGCCCAGGAGACCGGGATGCCCGTCTACCGCGCCGACTCACCGCTCACGTGTGTGGCCGTCGGCTCGGGCCAGGCGCTGGACCACCTGGACAGCCTGAGCATGACCCGGCAGCTCGGGCGATCCCCGACGACGCCGGACTGGCGCACCGCGCAGAACTGACCAAAGCCGGCTCGTACGCACCATCTCACCCACGCGGGTCACCGCGCAGGCGGCGAGCAGCACCAAGAAGGGCTCTGTCGGTTCGCGAAAGCGCGGCGTCTCGACATTGATGAAGACGACGCTCAGCGCCAGCAGCACGGGGATCGCCCATACCCATCCGGGCACCCGCCGGGCGCGGCGCGTCGGTGCTCCTGCCAGGGCGAGTGCCGCCATCACCCAGAAAGCGATCACGCCGGTGTGCGCGACGTCGGTGTGCAGGCCGACCGCCTCGGCTGACGCCTGCCACGCGGGGGTGCCCTCGAGCTCGAGCATCCGCACGAGGTTGTGCCAGCCCGCGCTGAGCGGCGCCATCGGGTGGCTTTTCACGTAGTCCAGCGCCTGGGACCGCAGCCGGGAGTCGAGCTGAGGCTCGGTGTAGCGCCCGGCGGTCTTGACCAGGTGTGCGTCGGAGGGGATCTTCCAGAAGAACCGCCACTTGTACGGGATCGTCGTCTCCGCCGCCGAGTAGCGGTTGTAGGTGCCGACGAGGGTGATCCCGGTCTCGTCGGAGACGGGGATGAAGCGGTGCAGCTCCACGGCGTTGCGGGTCGTCCAGGGGGCGATCATCGCCGCCGTGCAGATCAGGAGCAGCGCGGTCCCCCGCGCGCGGGTCCCCGCCGACCACACCGCCGCACCCAGCGGGAGCACGAGCAGGATTGCGTTCTGGTGCGTGAGCGTCGCCAGACCGGTCAGGACACCGGTGGCGGCGATCCAGCGATATGGATGCGGCGAGCCCCGCGCGCGGAGGGCCGTCCATACTGCCGCCAGCTCCAGCACGACGAGCAGGTTCTCGGCGACGAGCGTCCCGGTTTGCTCGATCAGCACCGGGTAGCCGGCGGCCAGCGCCATCGCCACCAGCGCCGCTGCCGGGCCGAACAGCTGAAGTGCGACGAGCCCCAGCAGACCGACCGCTGCGGTTCCGGCAAGAGCCTGCTCGATCCGCTCGCCGTGCAGGGCGGGCTTGTGGCCGGAGGCGTGGCCGTCGACCAGGTCGGCGACCGCCAGGAAGTACGGGAACCCAGGTGGGAAGTAGGCCGTCGGCCCGCGCGACCCGCCGGCGCCGCTCCCGGGACCCGAGCCGGTGTCGTAGTCGCCCGTCTGGGCGACGTTGGAGGCCAGCCGGTTGTATGTCCCGGCATCGTTGACCGCTTTGAACGGCGTGTGCTCGACGTAGCCCACCCGGACAGCGAGTGCCACGGCGAGGATCGCCGTCGCCACCAGGATGCGCGCGCCGCGGCTGCTCAGTGGATTCCGACGATCCCGGCGCAGACCCAGTTCGACGCGCCGGCGCCGCCCCTCCAGATCCGGGAGGCGACCGTGTCCTGCTCGGCCTTGGAGGTCAGGTAGGCCGCCGGTCCGCTTCCGCCGAACAACTTCCACGTGCTGGAGATGATCTGGTAGTAGCCGGACGCGCCGGCGCTGTTGGGCGGCAGGTTCTGCCCCCCGGACTCGCACAGCACGATCGCGTAGGGGATCGCCCAGCCGCCGCTGCCGCCCGTCGGGCCGAGCGGATTGATGCTCGTCGGGGCCGGAGCCTGCGCGGCGCGCCGGGCCGCGGCCTCGGCGGCCGCCTGCTGCGCCTCGACGTGCTTGATCTGCGTCTGCAGCTGCGCACCGCGTGTTCGGCTGGCGGCCAGCGCCGATTGCTGGGCGCCACGGGCGCTTCGCAGCGCGCCCTGTTTGGACTGCAGCAGCGCGTTCATTCCGGCGACGGCGCGGACCTGGATCGCGGTCGCCTGCGTGATCTGCCGGTCAGTGCGTTGCAGTTGCGAAAGCCGGGTGGCTGCCTGATCGGCTTGGGCCTTGGCGACGCGGGTGGCTGTGATAACGCTCTGCTGAGCATGCTCGGCGCGTCCCAGGAAGTCGATCTGCTCGAGCAGATCGTTGAAGCCGTGTGCGTTGAGCACGACCGAGACGAGATCCGGCTTGGCCGACTCGTAGCTTCCGACCAGCTGCCGGCTGAGCCTCACCCGGGCGGTGGCCAGCCGATGTCGCAGCAGCACGAGCCGGACGCGCTCCTGCTTGAGCGCCACCTGGACGCGCGCCAGCTTCGCCCGGTCGTCGGCCAGCTCGCCCGAGAGGGTCGCCTCGCGGTTCTCGACGAGCGTGATCTGCGAATCCAGCGAGGCGATCAGATGGTTCAGCGAGCCGATGCTCGCTGTCAGGCTCCGCTGGCGGGCCTGCTGGGCGCCGAGCTGGAAGTGAAGCTGGCCGAGGCTGGACGCTCCGGCAGACGTGGCTGCCACACAGAACAGCCCGGACAGCGCGAGGACGATCAGGAACCTGAGAGTGCGAAGTGAGGTGCTCATGCGCGCGTGCAGGGCCCCACCGATGGCGGCGGGCGGGGTGGACATAATCGGCGATTTGCGGGGGAATCGCGGACCGCGGCGACCTTATCAGGTCGTTATCGATGCGCCTCGCGGCGCCAGCGGCCCGGGGCGGTGCCGTGATGGCGCTTGAATGCCGCCGCGAACGAGAACTCCGACGCATAGCCGAGCGCGGCGCCGATCGACGCAAGCCGGGCATCGGAGTCGCGCAGCCGCTCGCGAGCCAGCGCCATGCGCCAGTCGTTGAGGTAGGTGAGGGGCGGGACGCCAAGCAGCTCGGTGAACTGGCGGGCGAACGCCGAGCGCGAGAGCAACGCGTGCTCGGCGAGCTCGGAGACCGTCCACTGATGACCGGGGTTGGCGTGAAGCGCCTGGAGCGCAGGACCGATCCGTGCGTCGCCGGATGCCCGGAACCAGCCGGGCGCCGTGACCGTGGCGGTCGTGAAGTGCTCGCGCAGGATCTGGACGAGGGCGACGTCGAGCAGCCGGTCGAGCAGCGTCTGCTGTCCGGGATCGTCGCGCAGCATCTCCCCGGCCAGGAGGTCCATCGTCGCCCGCAATGTGCTCCCCGCCGCGGGTCGCAGCGGCAGCATCTCCGGCAATGCCTGGAGCAGGCTCTGGCACAGATCGCCTTCGAAGCGGTAGGCGCCGCAGAAGAACGTGGCGGCGACCGGCTCTTCGGGGTCGCCGACCTGAAGGCGTCGCCCGACGCCGCTGACCGTCGCCATCGCCTCCGCCAACGGGACGCACCGGCCTCCCGCCAGCGAGGCGAGGTGGTGCGGCGTGTGCTCGCGGATGAGGACGACGTCGCCGGGGAACACGTGCAGCGCCTCCTCGGTGTCCGCCGACCACAGGTGGGCCTCGCCCTGGACGAGCGCGTGCACCGAGAGCGGCGCACTGCCGGGGAACCTCAGGCCCCATGTGCCGTGCGCTGTGGTGCTGGAGAAAGCCGCCCCTCGCGCACGGGAGCGCTCCAGCAGATCAGTCAGAACGTCCATCTCAGAGGACGATGGCATATGCTTTCGACGCAGTCAAGCATTGAAGCTCCGAGCAATGTGCGATTTGATCCGTGCAGTCCAAACCAAGGAGCATCGCGATGTCACGCGCAGTGAGATACGACAACTACGGCGGCGTCGACGCCCTGAACGTCGTCGACGTGGAGGATCCGGTTCCGGGACCCGGCGAGCTGCTCGTCAGGGTCAAGGCGGCCGGCATCAACCCGGGCGAGGCGAAGATCCGCGACGGCATGCTCGCCGAGCGGTGGCCGTCGACGTTCCCCTCCGGGCAGGGCTCGGACCTGGCGGGCGTGATCGAGCAGGTCGGCGACGGCGTCGACGCCTTCGCCCCCGGCGACGAGGTGATCGGTTTCACCGACGACCGCGCGAGCCAGGCCGAGCTGGTCGTGATTCCCGCGGAGAACGCGACGCCGAAGCCCGCGGGGGTTCCGTGGGACGTAGCCGGCGGACTGTTCGTGGTCGGCGCGACTGCGTGGGCCTCGGTCCGCGCGGTTGGGCTGTCGTCAGGGGATACCGTCGTGGTCTCGGGCGCCGCCGGCGGCGTCGGGGTGATCGCCGTGCAGCTGGCCCGACGGGCGGGCGCGACGGTGATCGGGCTAGCCTCCGAGCGCCATCACGAGTGGCTGCGCGCCCACGGGGTCCTGCCGGTCACCTACGGCGACGGGGTGGCCGACCGCATCCGCGCGGCCGCGCCGGACGGCGTGGACGCGTTCCTCGACATGGTCGGCGGCGGCTACGTGGCGCTGGCGCTCGAGCTCGCGGTCGCGGCGGACCGGATCAACACGATCGCCGACTTCGCGGCCGTCGAGAAGCACGGCGTCAAGTCCGAGGGCAACGCCGTCGGCGCGTCGGCCTCGACGCTTGCCGAACTGGCGGGCCTGATCGATGCCGGTGAGCTCGAGGTCCCGGTTGCAGCCACGTATCCGCTCGATCAGGTGCGCGACGCCTATCGCGAGCTCGCCGAGAACCACACTCGCGGCAAGATCGTGCTCCGGCCGTCATCCTGACGTCCATGATCTCGTCGCCGCGAGCCGAGGCCGTCCTCGAACGGGTGCGCGCGGTCCCCGAGGGGTTCGTGCGCACCTACGGCGACGTGTCGCCCGGGGCTCCCCGCTTTGCCGGGACGGTGCTGTTCCAGTGCGACGATCTCGATCTGCCCTGGCATCGCATCGTGCGCGCCGACGGCTCGCTCGCCAAGGGCCGGCGCCAGCGCCGGCTGCTGGTGGCCGAGGGCGTGCCGTTTCGCGGCGAGCGCGTCGACATGCGCGTGGCGCGGCTGGGGTGGGAGGGGGACTGATGTGGCTGCAGCGCGCGATCCGCATGCAGCCTCGCCCCCGGGGCTTTCACATCGTGACCGGCGAGGTGCTCCAGGCCCTGCCGGAGCTGCGCTCGCTCGGCGTGGGCATGCTCCATCTCCTGATCCAGCACACCTCGGCCTCACTGGCGCTCAGCGAGAACGCCTCGCCGGACGTGCGCCGTGACTTCGAGACATGGTTCTCGCGTGCGGTGCCGGAGCGGGCGGACTACTGGACGCACACGCTCGAAGGCGACGACGACATGCCCGCCCACATCAAGGCGGCCCTGCTCGGTCCTTCCCTGACGCTGCCGGTCTCCGGCGGTCGCCTTGCCCTGGGGACCTGGCAGGGCATCTACCTGTGCGAGCACCGCGACCGAGGCGGCGCTCGGAGCGTGGTGGCGACCGTCTGGGGCGAGGCGGGGTAGCGCGACTCGCGTCGTCTGATCAAGCAGCGAGGGACGGGTTTGGGTTGGTCTGGGTGGTGGCGCTGCTTGACATCCGCCGCGTGGTCACGCTGATGGGCAACGATTCCCGGGCTGGCGCCCCCGATCGGGACACGCTTGGGGTCCCTGGGCGCCTGATCCGATCATTCTGTTGCACGCGTTGGGGCGGGGGCCGAGGTGTGCTTCGTCGTGATCGGAAACCGAGGTGTATCGGCCACGCTCCGAGGACCGGCTGCGATCGCGCAACAGACTGATCGGTTTCGGCCCCCTGATCGCTCCGGCTCCGCGCCACCCCCCGCCAGAGTCGGCGCGCCAGCCGCGCCACCCCAAGCCGCCCTAGCGCCCATGCCACACCGGCGCGCGCTTCTCGGAGAACGCGGTCGCGCCCTCCTTGGCGTCCTCGGAGTCGAAGATCGGCCCCGAGATCGGCTGCTGGCGCTCGAAGAACTCGCTGTCGGGCCAGTCGAGCGACTCGTTGAGGATGCGCTTTGAGCCGATCAGCCCGAGTGGAGCGTTGACAGCGATCTGCGCGGCCAGCTCCAGCGCCGTGTCGAGCGCGTGGCCGGCCTCGGCGAGACGGTTGACCATGCCGAGCTCGTACGCCCGCTCGGCTGCGATCGGGTCTCCGGTGAGCGCCAGCTCCATGGCCACGTTGCGCGGTAGCACGCGCGGGAGGCGCAGCAGCCCGCCGCCGGCGGCGACCAGCGAGCGCTTGACCTCCGGAATACCCAGCCGCGTGCCCTTCGCGGCGACGATCAGATCGCAGGCGAGCGCCACCTCGAGTCCGCCGGCAACGGCGAAGCCCTCGACGGCGGCGATCAGCGGCTTGGCAGCGGCGCGCTGGGTGATGCCGGCAAAGCCGCGGTCCTCGAACCACGGCCGCTCACCGGTGACGAAGGCCTTGAGGTCCATGCCGGCGCAGAACCCCTTGCCGGCTCCGGTGATGATGCCGACGGCGAGCCGATCGTCGCCGTCGAGCTCGTCGAGGCCGTGGGCGATACCCGCAGCCACGGCGGCGTTGACCGCGTTGCGCTGGTCGGGGCGGTTGATTGTGATGACGAGCACCTTGTCGCGGCGCTCGGTGATTACGGCCTGTTCAGATTCGCTCATGCCACGAACAATCTCAGGTCGGGCTCGCGCTCGCCGCGCAGCACGGCCAGGTCGACCTCCACCCAGTGGATACCGCGCGCTTCGGCGAGCACGCGGGCCTGCGGTTTGATGACCTGAGCGGCGAGCACGCCCCGGCACTCGCCGAGCGCGGGATCGAGCCGGATGCGCTCCAGGTAGCGCGTGAGCTGCTCGACGGCCTCGATCCCGGCGACCCGCTTGATCTCGACAGCGATCCAGCCGTCCTGCTCGTCGCGGCACATCAGGTCGACGGGGCCGATGTCGGTCGCCCACTCCCGCCGCACCAGGCGAAAGCCCTCGCCACACCAGTGCGGCTGTTCGGCCAGCAGCTCCTGCAGGTGCGCCTCCACGCCGTCCTTGGCGAGCGCGTGGTCGGCCTCGGCGGGGTGGGCGGGACCCAAATCGAGCGTTACGTCCGAGATCACCTCGTGCAGCGTGATCTCCAGCCGATCCTTGCTTGACGAACCGTGCTTGCGGACAGTCAGCCGGTCGCCGGCCTCCTCGATCACCGTCGGCGGCGTCATCCAGTTCAGCGGCTTGACGCTCTGGCCGCCGTAGTCCGACCACACCATGAACGTGCCGTCGGCCTTGGTCATCAGTAGCCGGGTCGCCTCGGCCAGGTGGGTCGTGAGGCGGCCGGAGTAGTCGATCGAGCAGCGGGCGACCATCAGGCGCATCGTCGGCAGATTAGGTTTCGCCGCGGACCGATGCGGGGCCGGTGCGGGCGGATCTGCGCTACGTGCAGGTTTTCGCGCGCCTATCATCGAGGGGCATGCGAAACCAGTTGCGACCTCTCTTTGACCGGATCGTCATCAAGGAGCTCGATCCGGACCGCATCCGCCGCTCCGGCCTGCTCGTCCCGGCCGGCTCCGACGAGCCGCCACCCCAGCACGGGATCGTGCTGGCTGTCGGGCCGGGCCTTGACTGGTGGGATCAGGCCGGCATTCGGATGCCCGTCAAGCCCGGCGACCACGTCGTGTTCCCAGCCTCCGCGGGCAGCTGGATCGAGGTCGACGAGGAGCGCCTGCTCGTCTGCCGCGTCGGCGAGCTGTTGGGCGTGCTCGAGCAGATCGACCGGTGTCCCGCCTGCGAGGGGCGCGCGCTGGCGCCCGGCGAGTCCTGCCCCGTGTGCGGGCGCGAGGGCTCGGTCGCGTCGCCCTGAGCTAAGTGGGCGGTTTCGCAATTACGCGGCGGTTGGCGGTGCCCGGACGCGCCTGACGGCCGCCGGCGAACCCGCCGGACCACCAGTACGACTTGGTTCGCCGCCGCCCGTCATTCCACGCCCAGCCACTCGTCAACCGTCCGCGTACTTACGAACCGACCACTAGCTAGGCGGCTGCGCTGCGCTCGGACAGGCCGCGCGGGGCGGCCGCCTCGACCCGCGCCAGCAGGTCGGAGACCTCCGCGTCGGCGCCGAGAGCGAGCGCCTGGCGGCAGACCTGCTCGCATTCGACGATGCGATCGGTGCGGGCCAGGGCGTGGGCGTAGGTCGACCAGGCTCGCCGCGACTCGGGATCGATCTGGGTGGCGGCATGGGCGGTCGAGACCTCGGCGCCGACGTCGCCGGCCAGGTGATAGGCGAGCGCCAGGTCGAGCAGGCCCTCCAGCGACGGGCCGGCCAGGCGAGCGCGTTCAAGCGCGCTGATCGCCGCCGCCCGATCCATCAGCCGTAGGCGCAACCGTCCCAGCCGCTCCCAGGCAGAGGCGTCGGCAGGAGCGCGGGCGGCCGCTCGCTCGGCCGCATCGGCAGCCAGGTCGACGGCGCCCATGTCCTCGTAGATGCGTGAGGCGTAGCGCTCGGGCGTTGGGCGGTCGGTCTCCACGCGCGCCCAGTCGCGAACCGTGCGTCCCGCGGCGGGCAGGTTGCCGGCCTGCCAGAAGGAGGCTGTGAGGAGCCGCAGCACGGCGGGGTTGTCGGGCTCGGCGTCCCGCGCGTAGACGAGCCGCTGGGCGGCCAGCTCGGCGTTGCCCTCGGCGAGCGCATGTTGAGCGGCCGTCATGAACCGCTCGACGCGGTCGGCCGCCGGGTCGGGCTTGGAGAAGTCGACGAACTGCAGGGAGCCGGCGGGAATCGTCCGCACGCCGACGGCGAAGCGCACGCGCGCCCACTGCTGGGAGGCCTCCTCGTCGCCCGAGAAGTAGATCCCGGTGACGGTCCCGACACCCCACTCGGGATAGGAGATACAGCGCGCGTAGCGGTGGACGACCGAATGGTCGGGCACGCGCGACCCGAACGGGTCGTGCTTGGCGCGGTCGGCGGCCGCGTCGCGCTCACGCTGCTCGTTCTCATAGGCGCGCCGCCCGGCGTCTTCGCGCGCGCGACGGGTCGCTGCGGCCGATGCCCTGACGGCGTTGCGACTGACGCTGCCGCCACGCGAGGACTCGGCCAGGCGTTCGAGCTCGTCCGCCGCTTCGTTGATCGCCTGCAGATGGCGCTGGTGCTCGTGGCGGCGGCCGGGCGGCGCGATATCTGGGTGCCAGCGCTTGGCCATCCGGCGACGCGCCAGCTGGACCTCGCGTTGATCGAAGGGCGGCTCGAGCTCCAGCAGGAGCAGGGCAGCTTCAACGTCGAGGATGCGCGGCATACGTGATGAACGTTAGCGGGGGGACGGGGCTCACGGGCGCGCCCGGGAGGCG
>DATAUL010000582.1:0-7180 GCA_036268255.1 Solirubrobacteraceae bacterium
TGCGGGGCTTTGGGTTTGGTGCGATACCCGCGAAACATCCGCTGCACCTGGAGATCGAGATCGCACTCGCCGGCATCGGCGGCGTCCTGCAGGTGGTCGACGGTCTCGGTGGTCACGGCGGCGGCGCGATCCTCGTCGAGGCTGCGGACCTCGGCGACGACCCGGCAGCGCTCGGGGATCACGTTGATCGCCGAGCCGCCCTCGATCATGCCCACGTTGGCCGTCGTCTCCGCGTCGAGGCGACCGAGTCGCATCGCCGCGATCGCCTTGGCGGCGGCCGCAACGGCGCTGCGGCCCATCTCCGGGCGCACGCCGGCGTGGGCGGCGCGGCCGCGCAGGTCGGCGATGATCCGGTAGTGGGTCGGCGAGGCGACGACGACCTCGCCGATCGGGGTGGCGTGGTCGAACACGTAGCCGAAGGCGCTCCCCAGCTGGGTGACGTCGAATTCGGCCGAGCCGCCCAGCGAGGTCTCCTCACAGACCGTGAACAGCATCTCAATCCCCACCGGCGGGGGGCCGCCGCCGTTGGTAAAGCGCCGGGCCAGCTCGAGGATCACGGCCACCGCGGACTTGTTGTCGGCCCCGAGGATTCCCTCGTTGGCGTTCTCCCACGCGCCGTCGACCAGCACCGGCTCAACCGGGGCGGCCAGCGGCACGGTGTCGAGGTGGGCGCATAGCAAGACACTCTCCGGCGAGTCGGGGTGGGCGGGGTTGATCCTCGCCAGCAGGTTGCCGGTATCCGAGCCCACAGCCGGCCCGCTGGCGTCCTCTGACACCTCCAGTCCCATCGCCGACAGCTGGGCCGTCACCCAGTCCGCGCACGCGCGCTCGTGGCCCGACGGGCTCTCGATGCGGCACAGCTCGGCGAACGTCTCGTGCAGGCGCTCGCGCTCGGCGTCGGTGGAGCGCCTCACCCGCTGACGGAGCGCGACATGCGGATGTCGCCCTCGATGTCGCCGCCTTCGGCGGCGGCGCTCGACGCGAGCTCGGAGCGCTCCAGGGCGGCGCCGACGAACTCGAAGAACAGCGGAGCGGGACGCTCGGGGCGCGACTTGAACTCCGGGTGATACTGCGAGGCCACATAGAACGGATGTTCGTCGGCCGCAAGCTCGATCGCCTCGACGAGCCGCTCGTCGGGCGAGGTGCCCGAGCAGACCAGCCCGGCACTCTCGAGCCGGCGGCGGAGGTGGTTGTTGACCTCGTAGCGGTGGCGGTGGCGCTCGTACACGACAGCCTCCCCGTACAGCGAGCGGATTCGCGTCCCGTCGTGGAGCTTGACCGGATCGGCCCCCAGGCGCATCGTGCCGCCCATGTCGGCGATCTCCTTCTGCTCGGGCAGCAGGTCGATGACCGGGAACGGCGTCTCGAGGTCCATCTCAGTGGAGTTGGCGCCGTCCATCCCGGCGACATGCCGAGCGAACTCGCTGACTGCCACATGCATGCCGAGGCAGATCCCCAGGTACGGGATCCGCCGCTCCCGGGCGATCTGCGCGGCGCGGATCTTGCCCTCCCAGCCGCGTCCACCGAAGCCGCCGGGGATCAGGATCCCATCGGCCCGCTGCAGGCGCTCGAGTACCTCGGGATCGGCGACCGACTCGGAATCGACCCAGTCGATCTCGACCTTGGCATCATGGTGCACGCCCGCGTGGCGCAGCGCCTCGACGACCGACAGATAGGCGTCCTCGAGCTGCACGTACTTTCCGACGAGCGCAATCTTCACCCGGCGGTCGGCCTCCCGGGCACGGAGCGTGATCGCATCCCACTCGCTGAGGTCGGGCTCCTTGACGTCGAGCCCGAAGTGCTCGCGCAGGATGAAGTCGTCGACTCCCTGGGCGTGGAAGGCCAGTGGCACGCGGTAGATGTCGTCGACGTCGTAGCCGGATACGACCGCCTCAACGGGCAGCGAGGCGAACAGCGCAATCTTTGAGCGGATTTCCGTCGACAGTTCGCCCTCGGAACGGCAGACGACCATGTCAGGGGCGATCCCGATCCGGCGCAGCTCGTTGACGGAGTGCTGCGTCGGCTTGGTCTTGAGCTCCCCGGCATGGCCGATATAGGGCACGAGCGTCAGGTGGATGAACATGCAGCGGCGGCGACCCACCTCGACGGGGAACTGACGGATCGACTCCAGGAACGGCAACGACTCGATGTCGCCCACCGTCCCGCCGATCTCGGTGACGACGAAGTCGACGTCCGAGGAGTCGGCCATCAGCCTGATCCGCTGCTTGATCTCGTTGGTGATGTGGGGCACGACCTGGACCGTGGCGCCCAGATAGTCGCCGCGGCGCTCGCGCCGGATCACCGTGTTGTAGATGCCGCCGGCGGTGACGTTCGACGCCCGGTTGGTGTTGGCGTCGGTGAAGCGCTCGTAGTGGCCGAGGTCAAGGTCGGTCTCGGCGCCGTCCTCGGTGACGAACACCTCGCCATGTTGATACGGCGACATCGTGCCCGGGTCGACGTTGATGTACGGATCGAACTTCTGCAGCTGGACCTCGAGTCCGCGCGCTACCAGGAGCCGCCCGATCGAAGCGGCTGCGATGCCCTTGCCCAATGAGGACACAACTCCGCCGGTGATGAAGATGAAGCGCGTTTCGCTCAAGGCCATCGATCGGTTATCAAGTCTAGACGGCGAGTCGGCTGTTTCTGCCCCGAGCGCGCGGCTCCCTGCAAAGTGCGGGCATCACGCCGCCCGAAGGAGCTCGCGGGCGTGCTCGGCGGCGGCCGCGTCCTGCTCGGAGGCGCCCAGCATGCGCACCAGCTCGCCGACCACGGCATCGCCCTTAAGCGCGGTCACGGTCGTCGTCGCCGGCGTGACCGTGGCGTCCTTGGCGATCGTGAAATGCCGGTCGGCCAGCGCCGCGACCTGGGGCAGATGGGTGATGCAGAGAACCTGGCGACCGGCGGCCAGTGACCGTAGGTGCTGGCCGACCGCGCGGGCCGTGTGGCCGCCGATCCCGGCGTCGATCTCGTCGAACACGAGCATCCCGCCGCGCTCGCCGGCAGCCGCCGGAGCTCCGTGGGCGACGCTCAGGAGCGCGAGCATGACCCGCGAGAGCTCACCGCCGGAGGCGACCTCGCGCAGCGGGGCCAGGGTCTCGCCGCCGTTGGGCGCAATCAGCATCTCGATCGTGTCGGCGCCTCTCGGTCCGCAGCCCTCCGCGCGCTCCGACAGCGAGAGCTCATAGCGCGCCTCGGCCATCGCCAGCTCGGCCAGCCGCTCGCGCACGGCCGCCGCCAGCCGCGGCGCGGCCTTGCGGCGCGCGGCGCTCAGGCGGCCCGCCAGGCGCTCCAGCTCGGTGCGGGCACCCGTGAGCTCGTGTTGTATGCGCTCGAGCGCATCGTCGGCGTCGACGAGCTCGTCGCGCCGCGTCCGGCATCGCTCGGCGTGGGCGAGCACGTCGGCGATCGTGCCGCCGTGCTTGCGCTCCAGCCGCGCGAGCAGCGCCAGGCGCTCCTCGACCTGCTCCAGCGCGGCGGCCGCGCTGGCGGCGTCGCCGTCGATGCCCAGCGCGTAGGCGCGGAGCTCGGCGCCGACGTCCTGTGACTCGTACTGCAGCGCAGTCAGGCGGGCCGACAGGTCCTGCAGCCGGGAGTCGAGGACGGCAGCGGCCTCGATCTGCCGTGCGGCCCCAGCGAGCAGCTCGGCGGCGCCCGTTCCGGCCTCCGGCACGATCGCCTCGGCCGCCTCCCCGACGGCTCGCACCAGCTCGTCCTGGTGGCGCAGGCGGTCGCGTTCAGCGGCCAGCTCCGCGGACTCGCCCTCGCGCGGGGCCGCCCCCTCGATCTCGTCGAGCTCGAACGACAGCAGGTCCAGCTCCCGGTCGCGGGCGCCGGCGAGCTCGCGCAGTTCGTCGGCGCGCCGGTCGAGCTCGCGGACGCGCTCGTAGGCGTCGCGGACCCCGGCGCGCAGCGTCAGCTGGTCCGGCCCGCAGTACGTGTCCAGGAGCTCGAGCTGGGCCGTCGACAGCATCAGTTTGCGGTGCTCGTGCTGGCCGTAGAAGGACAGCAGGCGGGCACCCAGCTCCTGCAGGTCAGCCTGGGTGGCGGCCCGCCCGCACACGTAGGCGCGCGTGCGTCCGTCGGGCCACACCCGGCGTGCGAGCACGATCTCGTCCGCGCCGGTGGGCAGCCGCTCGTCGCCGGCGAGCGCCGGCGGCAGCGCGAACACGCCCTCGACGTATGCCTCGGGCGCGTCGGGGCGCACGATCCCACGCCGAGCCCGGCCGCCGAGGAGCAGGTCCAGGGCGTGAGCGAGCAGCGTCTTGCCGGCACCCGTCTCCCCGGTGAGGACGTTCAGCCCCTCCGACAGGCGCAGCTCGGCGCGCTCCATCAACAGCAGGTTCTCGACGCGGAGCTCGTACAGCATGACCTCGGTGTACCGCGCCCCCCGGACGGATCGGGGGCTATAAGGGTGTCGCCAGGCGCCCGAACTTCTTGCGCAGTCGCTGGTAGAACGTCGTGCCGGGGACCTGGGCGAGCAGCGCCTGGTCGATCGAGAGGCGGGCGTGGAGCCGCTCGCCGGCGTGCAGCACGGCAACCGGGCGCCCATCGATGATGACGTCGACCGGCTCTTCCTGGGAGCGGTTGCCGACCGATACCTGATCGCCGGGGGCGACGACCAGCGGGCGCGAGGTGAACGAGTGCGGCGCGATGAAGGAGACGACCATGCCCTGCACACCCCAGGCCATGACCGGCCCCCCGTTGGCGAGGTTGTAGCCGGTCGAACCCGCCGGCGTGGAGACGACGAGGCCGTCGCAGCGTACGCGGCCGACCTCATCGCCGCCGACCGAGTAGTCCAGGAGGGCGACCCGCTTGCCCTGCTGGCGCTGGATCGAGACGTCGTTGATCGCGGCCCAGCGCTGGTCGCCGACCGTCAGCTCGATCGCCGGCAGGGACATCACCTCGAAGTCGCCGGCCAGCGCCCGCACCGAGCCCGCCCAGGCGTCCTCGCGGTCGACTGTCGCCAGAAAGCCCATCTCGCCGAAGTTGATCGCGAACACCGGCACCGTCGTCCCCGTGTAGGCGCGCAGCGCCCCGAGGATCGTGCCGTCGCCGCCGAGCGCGAAGCACAGATCGACGTCGCGATCAAACGGTGCGTCAGCCTTCACCACGGGATCGGCGGGCAGGGCGTGCTTGGCGGTCTCCGTCGGGTCAAAGCGCAGCTGCACGTTCGATTGGCGCGCCAGCTCGAACAGCGCCTCCAGCGCGGGGGCGGTCTCCGCGGGACGGCGATGCGTCATCACCGTGGCGCTCATGATCTTCCTCACGGCTCCACCTGACGGGCCGCCGACTCCAGATCCTCCACCCCGGCCCGGCTCCCGGCGCCCAGCCAGGCGAAGCTCTCGAGGTTGCCCTTCGGGCCCGGGAGGCCGGAACTGGCAAATCCGAGCACGCTCGCGCCCAGCTCCACCGCCGCCTCGCCGACGGCCACCAGGGCTCCTCGCCGCAGCGCCGGGTCACGCACGACTCCGCCCTTGCCGACCCCCGTGCGCCCGACCTCGAACTGCGGCTTGACGAGCGCGAGGCAGTCGAAGTCCGCCGCCGCCGCGCCGAGCGCCGCGGCGAGCACCTTCGTCACCGAGATGAACGAGACGTCGATCACGATCAGGTCAGGCGCGTAGGGCAGGGCGCGGGGGTCGATCGCGCGTGCGTTGTGGCGCTCGACGACGGTCACCCGCGGGTCGGAGCGCAATCGCCAGTCCAGCTGCCCGTAGGCGACATCGAGGGCGATCACGTGCTCGGCGCCGCGCTGGAGCAGGCAGTCGGTGAAGCCGCCCGTCGAGGCGCCGACGTCGAGTGCCCGCCGTCCGGCCACCGAGATCCCCAGCGCGTCAAGCGCGTTGGCGAGCTTCAGGCCGCCGCGGGAGGCGAACTGCCGCGCCTGGGCGACCTCGAGCTCCACGTCCTCGGCGACCAGCTGACCGGGCTTCTCCGCGCGCCGGCGCTCCGGCAGCAGCATCACCTCGCCGGCCAGTACGGATGCCGCAGCGCGTGTGCGTGAGGGAAACAGCCCGCGCTCGGAAAGGAGATGGTCGAGCCGGACGCGCCGCATTCCAGGCGCAACGGTACTCAGATCCGGTGAGTGGGAACCGGATCCCGCGCGTTGGGGCGGTCAGCCGCTGATGACCCGGCTGCGCTCGTCGACAGCCGCGAGCACCCGCTCGGCGATCCGCTCGCCGGTGTAGCCGACCTCCTGGTGGAGGCGATCGGGCGAGCCGTGGGTGACGTAGCGATCGGGCAGGCCGACGCGGAGGATGCGAGGGGCGATCCCGGCGTCCGAGAGTGTTTCCCAGACGGCCGAGCCGAAGCCGCCGGCCAGCATGCCCTCCTCGACGGTGACAAGCAGCTCGTGCTCGGCCGCCAGCTGCGCGGCCAGCCCGGCGTCGATCGGCTTGGCAAAGCGCGCGTCGGCGACGGTCACCGAGACGCCGTGCGCGGCGAGGATGTCGGCCGCCTCGAGCGCCTTGGCGACGCCCGTGCCATAGCCCAGCAGGGCGACCCCGCGGCCGCCCGACGCCTCGCGCAGGATCTCGCCGGTGCCGATCTCCAGCTGCTTGGGCTGCACCGGCAGGGCCACGCCGACTCCCGAGCCACGGGGGTAGCGCAGGGCGATCGGGCCGTCGTCATAGCGCAGGGCGGTGTGGAGCATGTGGACGAGCATCGCCTCGTCGCGGGGCGCCATGAGCACGATGTTCGGCAGGCAGCGCAGGTAGGCGATGTCGAAGACCCCGTGGTGGGTGGGACCGTCGTCGCCGACCAGGCCGGCGCGGTCCATGGCGAAGACGACGTTGAGCCGCTGCA
Organism: Solirubrobacteraceae bacterium; assembly: GCA_036268255.1. Classification (GTDB taxonomy): domain Bacteria; phylum Actinomycetota; class Thermoleophilia; order Solirubrobacterales; family Solirubrobacteraceae; genus Palsa-465. The sequence continues at coordinate 6,802 of DATAUL010000582.1, forward strand.
GGCAGACGTCGTGGACGATCTGATCGAAGGCGCGCTGCAGGAACGTCGAGTAGATCGCCGCCACGGGCTTGGCACCCTGAAGGGCCAGCCCGGCGGCGAACAGGATCGCCTGCTGCTCGGCGATCCCCACGTCGTAGTAGCGATCCGGAAGCTCCTGCTGAAGGATGTTCAGGCCGGTCCCAGAGTTCATCGCGGCGGTGATCCCGATCACGCGCTCGTCGCGTCGCGCCTCGGCGACCAGAGCCTGTCCGAAGACCTGGGTGTAGGCCGGCGGCGCGGGCTTGGGCGCCCGTTTGCCGGTGTGCTGGGGAGCAAGCGCGGCGGGGGCGGGAGCGCCGTTGGCGATCGACTTGGGCTTGGCGGCGTGCCACTTCTCCAT